>NZ_JAYMDY010000014.1:0-89799 GCF_037027245.1 Pseudoalteromonas sp. CH_XMU1449-3 | reverse complement strand
GTCTTACTTGACTCAACCAACTCGTCGTTTTGCTTTTTTGTAAGCAGTCCGCCGTGTCGGTGGATGCGCATTATAGGGAGATCCGAATTGAGATCAACTGTTTTTTGAAGTTTTTATGAAAAAAATGACTGTTCGCGCAAATTACGAACGAAACGGGTAAAAATAGCACTAAAAAAGGCCCTAAAGGGCCTTTTAACGTTATTTTACTATGAGCTTCCAACCTACTTTTGCTTGTAGCTTGGACTCTAGTTGCAGTTCACTGGCCATTAATGGGTGATATTTTAACCAATCACCATCAAATGTCAGTGTGAGGGTGTTTTCATTAACACTGAGATCAATCGCTGGTAGTACATCATCTTGGCGACGCATTGATAAGATCACAGCGATCCGCACTACCCTTGTTAAGCATTCAGCGAGTACTTGATGACAGCCCAAGTGAGCAAAACTGTTTTTAACAAGATCAGCGCGATGCTCACAAGCAACAGCGGTAATTAGTTTATGCTCAGATTGCGAGAAACCTGGCATATCAGTGTTTTCTATAATGTAAGCTGTGTGCTTATGATAAAGCTTGTACTCTATTAGTAAGCCAATCTCGTGCAATTTTGCTACTGTTCTTAGCAATGCAATTGCATTTTCATCGATTGATTGCCATTGCCCCATCACGCTTTTTGCCAACTGCTCTGCAAGTTGCGCAACCCGACAAGCCTGTTTTTGATCTACATGATAGCGATTCATTAAACCATCAACTGTACGCTTGCGGATGTCGTGGTTATGAAGCTCTGGCACCATGCTATATAAAACACCTTCACGCAATGCACCGCGAGCAAGACCCATTTGTTTTATATCTAGAGATTCAAACAAGGCGATCAATATAGCGAGGCCAGAAACAAACACTAGACGACGCTCTTCACTCAAGCCTGGAAGCTCAAGATCAGCAATCGTTTCAAATTGCACTGATTGCTCTTTAATAGCGATAAGTTTATCAAGCGTTAAAAGCTCATCTTGGTTTTGTGCAACCATTATCTCTTGAATCGCTTGCACTGTGCCTGACGCACCGCTCGCAATTTGCCATCCGGTTGCTTGGTATTCATCGACAATTTCTGCAACCACTTCACTTGCAGCTTTAATTGCAGCAGCAAAGTTTTCGTTACTGAGCTTTTGATCTTTGAAGTAGCGTTCTAGGAAGGTAACACAGCCCATATGCAGGCTTTTATAATGAAGTGCATCAAAGCCCTGACCGATAACAACTTCGGTACTGGCTCCGCCAATATCGATAACCAGTTGTTTACCGCTGCAAGCTGAGGTGTGCGCCACGCCTTTATAGATTGTCTTAGCTTCTAGCTCACCGCTGATAACATTGATTTTATGACCAAGGATCTGTTCAGCTTTATGCTTGAATACATCAGCATTGCTAGCAAGACGTAAAGTTGCGGTCGCAACAATTGTGATGTTTTTCTGTGGTATGTCTTGCAGACGTTCAGCAAACAAGGCTAGGCATTCCCAACCTCGTTGCATGGCTTCAGTGCTAAGGACGTTGTTTTCATCAAGCCCTGCAGCAAGCCTTACTTTACGTTTGACTCGACCGATCGTTTGTAGACCGCCAGCAATCGATTTAGCGATCAGCATATGAAAGCTATTTGATCCTAAGTCGATTACTGCATACACATTTTTTTGCGGTTGAAGTTGCCCCACCGTTCAAAAACCTCTAGTTACTACTAAGTCTTCAACAACGGTCGTTTATTACGACCGTGATTTCTGGTAACTATTATTTGGTCGACGTCCGTTGTTATTACGATTACGTGGGCCTGTAGAATAGTTCCGCTTTTTCTGAATAGTAGGCTTAGTTAAATCATCAAGCAATGCACTTTTATCATAATGTGATAATGGAATGCTGTGTTCTATATATTGCTCAATTTCGTGGAGATTATAGGCATACTGTTCACAGGCAAAGCTAATAGCGTGTCCTGATGCACCAGCACGTCCGGTACGACCAATACGGTGTACATAGTCTTCACAATCATCTGGCAAATCAAAATTAAATACATGACTTACTTCTGGGATATGTAAACCACGAGCTGCAACGTCTGTTGCTACTAAAAAGTCTAAATCGCCTTTGGTAAATTGAGCCAAAATTGATTGACGCTTTTTCTGGTTTACATCACCGGTTAATAATCCAACTCGGTGACCATCGGCTTTCATCCATGCATAAACATTTTCACAACTGTGTTTCGTATTTGCAAACACAATCGCTTTATCTGGCCATTCTTCTTCAATTAAAGTTAACAGTAACTTAATTTTGTCATCTTGTGATGGATGGAATAGCTCTTCTTGAATACGCTTACCTGTTTTTACATCAGGTTCAACTTGTACGTGCTCTGGGTTAGTCATATGTTCAAACGCTAATTCCTGCACACGATATGACAAGGTTGCAGAAAATAATAGGTTTAGTCGCTCAGAGGTTTCTGGCATACGTCTAAACATATAACGAATATCTTTTATAAAGCCTAAATCGAACATACGATCTGCTTCATCAAGTACTACAACCTCGATTTCATTGAGGGTATAACAGCCCTGTTTATATAAATCGATTAGGCGTCCAGTAGTACCAATTAAAATATCAACGCCTTTTTCTAGTTGTGCACGTTGTTTTTCGTAATCTTCGCCACCATATACTAATCCTAAGTTAAGATTACAGTGTGGCGCTAAAATTTTTGCATCTTTGTGTATCTGAATCGCCAGCTCCCTTGTTGGGGCCATGATCAGGGCTCTTGGATGTTTACTAGATGCTTTGCTAGATTGTAATAACCGATGGCACGTGGCAGTTAAAAACGCCAACGTTTTGCCCGTACCTGTTTGCGCTTGGCCCGCAATATCGCGGCCTTCACAAATAAAAGGTAGGCATTTAGCTTGAATGGGTGTGCAATATTCAAACCCATTTTCGGTTAAACCGGCAACCACTTCCGGTGCGATAGCAAAGTCTGAAAACTTTTTATCGGTCAAATGTGTCTTAGTCATAGCGTTTAAGCATAACGTTTAAACTTGCAATAAGAAACAAGAGTGTTTAAATACGCATTAAATATTTCGCCTAACTAATCGGAGATCGCAATGAGCGAGAAAATTATTCAATTAACTGACGATAGCTTTGAAGCTGACGTACTACAATCAGACAAACCTGTACTTGTTGATTTTTGGGCTGAATGGTGCGGACCTTGTAAAATGATCGCCCCTATTCTTGACGAAGTAGCTGGCGAGTTTGATGGCCGAGTTACCGTTGGTAAACTTAACATCGACCAAAATGCAGGCACACCACCAAAGTTTGGTATCCGTGGTATCCCTACATTACTTCTTTTCAAAGATGGTCAAGTTGCAGCAACTAAAGTTGGGGCACTTTCTAAAACTCAATTAGTAGAGTTTTTAGAAAACAACATCTAATGAAAATATAAAAAAGGGCTTTTTGCCCTTTTTTTAGCTTTATTTTGTTTAAAGACTGGACGCCTTGCTAGTGACCTGCTAGTTTATAAAGCCAACTAATCCTTAGTTATACCAACAAACCTCACTCATGTATCAAACGATGATTTTGAGTATGACAATTGTAATAAAGAACCCACCAATATGCATTTACGCGAATTAAAAGACAAGTCTATCAAAGAGCTTGTAAACTTAGCTGAGTCCATGGGGCTCGAAAACGTAGCCCGTTTAAGAAAACAAGACATTATTTTCGCCATCCTTAAAGCGCACGCTAAAAGCGGTGAAAACATCTATGGCGGCGGTGTACTAGAGATCTTACAAGATGGTTTTGGTTTCTTAAGATCATCAGAAGCATCTTACTTAGCCGGTCCAGATGATATTTATGTATCACCGAGTCAAATCCGTCGATTCAGCATGCGTACTGGTGACTCAATTTCAGGCCTTATTCGTCCACCTAAAGACGGTGAACGTTACTTCGCACTATTAAAAGTAAATGAAGTAAACTTCGACAAACCTGAAAATTCTCGCACAAAAATCCTATTTGAAAACCTTACCCCACTACACGCAAACGAACGTTTACGTATGGAGCGTGGTAACGGTAGTACAGAAGACATCACAGCACGTGTACTTGATTTAGCCTCACCAATTGGTAAAGGCCAGCGTGCGCTTATCGTTGCTCCGCCAAAAGCGGGTAAAACGATGCTCCTGCAAAACATTGCGCAATCAATCAGCTATAACCAGCCTGATTGTGAGCTTATGGTTCTTCTAATCGACGAGCGTCCAGAAGAAGTTACAGAAATGCAGCGTCTTGTTAAAGGTGAAGTAATTGCATCAACGTTTGATGAGCCGGCAAGCCGTCACGTTCAAGTTGCTGAAATGGTAATTGAAAAAGCGAAGCGCCTAGTTGAGCACAAAAAAGACGTGGTTATCTTACTTGATTCAATCACACGTCTTGCCCGTGCCTACAATACGGTTATCCCTTCATCTGGTAAGGTATTAACTGGTGGTGTTGATGCAAACGCATTACACAAACCTAAGCGTTTCTTTGGTGCAGCTCGTAACGTAGAAGAAGGCGGTAGCTTAACAATTATCGCAACGGCTCTTATCGATACTGGTTCGAAGATGGACGAAGTTATCTACGAAGAGTTCAAAGGTACTGGTAACATGGAATTACACTTAAATCGTAAGATTGCTGAAAAGCGTGTATTCCCAGCGATTGATTTTAACCGCTCAGGTACGCGTCGCGAAGAGTTACTCACTAAACCTGATGAACTTCAGAAGATGTGGATCTTACGTAAGATCGTTCATGAGATGTCAGAAATTGATGCCATGGAATTCTTAATTGATAAGCTTTCAATGAGCAAAACCAATGATGAATTCTTTGACTCAATGAAACGTCAGTAACTATTACTAGTTTTTAAAAAATGCCTGTTTAGTACAGGCATTTTTTTTGCGTAAAACTGAGGACATAACACTTTAAAAGTTATACTTTTACAGAATAAGTTTATTGGTAATAAATAGAAATTTGTTCTATACATTATAGGATTAAAAGGTAAGGACCCCCCCTCAATGACTCGCATTAAAGTAGCTGTAGCTCTATTCTTAGTAAGCTTACTTAGTTGTATTGCTAGTTTTACTGTATTTGATATTTCTACTACTGCTATGGCTGTGCTTACACTTGTTGTAATCATTCCATGGCTAGCTTTGATTGCTTTTGTTTATACAACGGATAAAAAGCAACAAGATCATTTAAGCTACTTTGTTAAGCAGATTACTTCTGAAAAGGGCATCGATTTCACTTTCCGTTTTGACGAAAATGATCGTCAATTACCACAAGCTTGTCATGCCCTCAATGCAAGCCTGACGATGGTTGAGCACATGCTTGGCGAAATATACTCGTCATCTGCCCGCTTATTACCTATGGCTGACGCACTTCGTGATACCTATGCATCGATGACTCAAAAAGCCACCATACAAGATGCTCATGGTATTGATTTAGCAGATACCATTACCCGCACCATTGAAGTATCGAAAGAGCTAGATAGAAGTTTAGAACAAATTTTTAATTCAGTATCTGATGCCACCAAATCAGTACAACAAACCCGTTTAGACACAGATAAAAGCCAGGCGAGTCTTATCAAGCTTGCCGATAATATTAACCTGACGAGTGAGCAGATTATTTTACTTAAGCAAGATAGTGATGCGATTGGCTCAGTTATTGATGTTATCAATAGTATTGCCGAACAAACTAATTTACTTGCGCTAAATGCTGCTATTGAAGCTGCGCGTGCTGGCGAGCAAGGGCGTGGCTTTGCGGTAGTCGCTGATGAAGTAAGAAACCTGGCTGCCCGCACCAGTAAATCAACACAAGAAGTGCGTGAGATGGTAGCTAAAATTCAGCACAGTACAGAGCAAGCATATCAATTAATGCAAACCGCACTGAAAGAAACCGAGCGCACGGTTGAGCTATCTGAGGCATCAACTAAAGAAACCAATAAAATTGAACAAGCGATGCTAGAAATTAATGCGTTTTCTGAGAGTGTTCATGAGCAGGTGGCGATGCAAAGCCAAATGTCAGATGAAGCACAAACCAGTATTGATGCAATGGTTGAGCTCAATTCCGATGCACTTTCAAGTTCACAAATACAAGCTGTATCGAGTAAAGACTTGGTTCGCCTTGCCCATACCTTAGACGATAAGCTTTCGATGTTTCATATTACACCACCAGAAACCGATCACGAACAGCGCATCGATCGCTCACGCTTCGATACCAATCAAGAAATTGAAAAAATTCAAGACGGTGATATTGAACTGTTTTGATCAACCGAAGCATTATGTAGTTGCTCAAGTAGTTGAGCAACTAAGCTTGTTAAATCAGTCAGTTTATCTTGCTTTAACGCCGACTCAAGTGCCATGGCACTCATCGCAACGTCATCTAACTCAAACATTTTAGCCGCGCCACCTATACGGTGAGCATCCTGCTGTAAATTAAACAACTCATAAGCTGCAAGGTGCTGTTGTATTAATGCGCTTTCATGCTCAAAGCTATTGATAAAGCTTGCCACTAAGTCACTCATATCATGCTGGGACTTAGTTGTGGCACTGTCTTTTTTGCAATGCTTAGCAAGTTGCGTGTAAAACACTTTTTTATCAATCGGTTTAGCAAGGTAACCTGTAAAACCAGCTTCAAGGTAACTGTCGATTTCGTGGCTAATTGCATTGGCAGTTAATGCATATACAGGCTGGGTAAAGCCACACTCTTGTAGTAGCTTGAGTGCATTTAAGCCATCTAACACAGGCATTTGAATATCGAGTAGCACCACATCAGGGAATTCCTTTAGACAATGCTCTACAGCTTGCTCACCATTTTCTACCGCAATAACCTCAAGGCCCATTGACTCTAAATAACGAGAAATTAAACGGCGGTTATCGGGATGATCTTCAGCAAGTAGCACTTTTCCAGACAAGCCTTTTGTTGCTGGCTGGACATACTTTGCAAGCTCAACTGTTTCCGTGCTTGGTGTATGCTCTTTACACGGCAAGTAAAACGAAAATATGCTGCCTTTATTTAGCTCACTTTCAACACTGATATAGCCGCCCATCATCATCGCAAGCTGTTGCGATAGGCTTAAACCAAGCCCGGTGCCCCCAAAGCGACGGCTGATGCTATTGTCGCCTTGCCTAAAACATTCAAAGATTTGCTTAAGCTGCTCAGCGTTCATACCAATACCGGTATCAGTTACACGAAACCATACGCCTTGCTCAACTTTATAGACTTTTAACTCTACTTCACCTTGATTAGTGAACTTAATTGCATTAGCACATAGGTTGATAAGAATCTGTTTAATGCGGGTAAAGTCGAGCTGACTGTAAAACTGTTCGCCAAGCTCATTATGAAATGAAAAGTTAAGCCCTTTATCTTTAGCTTGACCACTAAGCATAGAATGAACATCAGTAAGTAATCGAACTAAATCACCTTCCTTTAGGCTTAACTCTAGCTTGTTAGCTTCGATTTTACTGATATCAAGTACGTCATTAATCAGCTCTTTTAAGTGATCGCTTTGTTTTTGAATAACAGCCAGCTCATCGTTTAACTGCTCTGGTTTATAATAACCATTCATAAGATTATCGGTTTGGCCTAGGATTGCAGTTAAAGGTGTACGAATTTCATGGCTAATATTTGCTAAAAACTGACTTTTAATTTCATTAGCGCTGCGTAGTTGATCTGCGGTTTCTTCAAGCTCTTTGGTGCGTTTAGCAACCATTAACGAAAGTTGCTCTTTTGCCCCTTTTTCAATATTACGGCGATAAATAGTAATACCCGTCACCACTATCATCACAAACAAGATAAATAGCATAATGCCCAACTGACGTTGTTTAGACATTTCGAGCTCTTGCACATTCTGTAGCTGCTTTAATTCAACAATTTCTTGATTAAGCTGACTTGCTTGGATTTGGCTTTGCAGCTCACCCATAGACTTTAATAATTTTAGGCTTTGCTCGCTTTTGAAAGCACGAACAAACTCATCAAAACTAGCAACGGCTGCTGCATAGTCACCCTTACCGGACTTAATTAGGGCCATCATTCCGGCGCCGTCTTGTACTCTCAAATCATCTTTATATTGTTTAGCCATAAAAACTGAGGTAGTCAGAGTGGCCTCAGCTTCAGTGAGCTTTCCTTGTAATAACTCGATTTTTGCTTGTGACAATAAGCCAGCCAGCTCTAATGTTTTATTGTCAATTTTTTTTGCAAACTCAACAGCTTTTTCTGCATGACTCAAGGCAAGCTCTAAATCACCGGTGCGAAGATACACATTAGCGATATTAGTGTGGCGTGAAGAGAGAAAGTAAGCGTTATTCGTTTCTTGGTAGTAGCGCAAGGCACGCTGATAGTAGTGTAAAGAAAGTTGATACTGGCCAAGCTCTGAGTAAGCCACTCCCATATTGCCATACGACTGAGCGACGCCATCTTCATCACCTAATTTTTGGAAAATCTCTAGCGTTTCTCTATACATATCAAGCGCAATATCATAGCTCGACAAACGAATATAAATACCCGCTATATTGTGTAAAATATCGGCTTTATCTTGCTCGCTACCATACTCTTCATATATTTCTTTCGCTTCTTTGTAATATTTAAGTGCTTGATCCATATTGAACATGTCAAAGTAAGCAAGGCCAATATTACTGAGTAAGTTTGCTTCGGCAATTGGCTCTGGTAGCTTTTCTGCAACACTTAATGCCTTGCTATAAGCAAGCACCGCTTGTTGCATCAAACCTTGATAATAATAAGTGACGCCTTGCATTTTTAGGCTACGAAAGTAGCGATTTGGCGTTGCTGTAAAACTAGTTGCTTGCTCTGCCAATTGGTAGTTTTTTACCGCCGCAGAGAAATTACCTCTCTCTAAAGCAAAGTCGGCAAGCTGCATGTATATATCGAGGCTTAGTTCTTGATTTGTTGTATTTTGATTAAGCAGCTTTTTGGCAAGCTGTTGCTTTTCTTGCCATTGCTCGGATTGGCTAAATTGCTCAAGTAGCGAAGTGGATGCAAAGCTAGACTGCGAACCAAACAAACTACAGCTGAACAATAAAGCAGTGAGCAAGCTTACACGCAGTGATGTGAACATATGGCGAAATCCCTTAAAATCAACTTAGCCTGAAAATGAAGTTATTTAAGCTCGGCTAAATGCATTCCCTAGTATCTAAAAACATTAGCGTAGTTTCAAAAAAGCAGCTGTGATAGCGTATACCACTGTAGATTACACTAAAGATAGGCTTGCGAACAATGGTTAACCCACTGATTGATGAGATTTTTTACCTTCTTTTGGAACAGCCTATTTGGAAGGTTCATACGCTTGCCAGCGCACTTAGTGAATCAGGAAAAATAGAGCAATTAGACAATGACCCACAAAAAGATCTGTTTAAACGCAACTTTTTAGTTATGAATGGTCTTTATCAACTACAAGCACAACTTGCACCTGAGCAACAGCTACAGATTGCGTCACTTCACATTGAACTTGTTAGTAAGCAAACGGGTAACGCATTAGAAAGTCATGATCCACTACGGGATTACTATTTAGATTGGCAAAACTTTGATACAACGAGCGATGAAATAGATGCGTTGTTAACTGATTTTTGGCAGCGCTTTTCATCATTTAGCTCAAAAAAAGCCATTCATTCATTACCTCAGCAGCAGCTATTACAATTACTAAAAGCGTGGCAGCTACCTACTGATTTTTCGGAAAAACAGTTACAAAAGCGTTGGCGACAACTGGCGCTAAAACACCACCCAGACCGCCAAGGCTGTGCAATTGAGTTTAAGAAAATACAACTCGAATATGAGCAACTTAAAGCAAGCTGCTCATAACTCAACAATTTATCTGCTCAAACGTCGCGCACGGATCTTGCGCTTTTTAATATTACCTTCAGTCAATTTACGTAATGCAGGTTTTGCAGCAGCTCGCTCCACAGCAATAAAGGCCACATTATCAAGTACGTTAATTTTACCTACCTGATGACCGGCAATTCCCTCTTTACCAGTTAATGCACCTAAAATATCACCAGCACGAATTTTTTGCTTCTTGCCAGCATCAATCATAATGGTTGCCATGGTTGGCTTATAAGCGGGTTTTTCTAGCAAGCTAAATGGCGGAATTGGTTCAGGGTCAAAGTCGCGCTCGTAGTGGTCGCCAATTTGTGCCACTTTAAATTGCTCAGCTTCACCATAAATAGAACATGCAATACCCTTTTTACCTGCTCGACCAGTACGACCAACACGGTGCACATGGGTTTGTGGGTCATGCGCTAGGTGGTAATTCACTACCATGTCCATATCGTTGATATCTAAGCCACGCGCGGCAACATCCGTTGCAACAAGAATACAGGCGCTTTTATTAGCAAAGCGGATTAAAGTACGCTCACGTTCACGTTGGTCTAAATCACCATGTAAAGCAACAGCACTAAACCCTTCAGCATAAAGATCATCACAAATCTGTTGTGTTTCAACCTTGGTGTTACAAAAAACCACACAGCTTTCTGGTTGGAACTTCAATAACAACAGCTTCAATGTATTAAAGCGCTGTTTATTATTATCTAGCTTGTAAAAGTATTGCTTGATTGTGCTTTTTGTTTGCTCTTCTTCTACCTTAATCATTTCTGGGTTGCTAAGCACTCGCTCAGCTATCGCAGCAATTGATTTTGGATAAGTCGCACTAAACAATAATGTTTGGCGTTGGTTAGGAATGCACTCAACAATAGCATCAAGGGTATCCTGAAAACCCATATCTAACATTTGATCAGCTTCGTCTAACACTAGGGTCTCAACATCATCTAAACGCAATGTGCCTTTGCGAATATGGTCATCAACACGACCAGGAGTACCAACTATGATATGTGCGCCATGTTCTAATGAGCCAATTTGTGGACCAATAGAGACACCGCCACATAAAGTTAAAACTTTAATGTTATGAATACCACGGGCAAGCTTACGAACTTCTTCAGCTACTTGCTCTGCTAACTCTCGGGTTGGACATAAAATGAGAGACTGAATACGAAAGCGTTTCACATTTAACTTAGCCAGCACACCTAAACTAAATGCAGCCGTTTTACCCGACCCCGTTTTGGCTTGGGCAATAATATCTTTGCCTTGCAAGATCACTGGCAAACTTTGCGCTTGCACTGGCGTCATTTGCGTATAACCTAAAGTTGATAAGTTATCGGTTAACTCTCGCGGCAAAGCCAAAGATGAAAAAGCAGTAGCAGTCACAGTAATATTCCAAACTTGATAATTGAGGGACATCCTCGAAGATGCTGTGGATCATAGCAGAGAATGTGCTGTTTCTCTAAACGAAAACACTGTTCAGCATATTTAATTCATATTTGCTTACAGTTTGCTGCTTTCTAACTCTCTGCATTTGTTCTAGTTTATTGATAGCAACCTTCAGGAAGAAACTATGCTTCTATTTAATACCGCTGCAGCTGATGTTTTCTATAAAAAACAAAAAACGTGCCCTCACTGTCATAGTGAACATTATTCTTTAAGCAATCACAGTAAAGTTTTGCGCTTTGCTATTTTGCCCATCATGCCACTTTCTATTAATTATCAAAGACAATGTGATGACTGTGGCTATGTTACTCCTGCACCTTGGTATTCATTGCCCGCCTTAGAGTTAGCGTCGTTTATAAAATACTTTATTGGCCTATTCATTATCGTTTACCTATTAACAAATGCATTAATCGGTGCGAATGAACAAACTGAAAATGAGCAAAATTACTTAAACGAGCCAAAGTTATTTGATACCTATTTTGTCTATTCAGATAAGTTTACTGGCAAACCAAAACGTATTAACAACTTAAAAGTAGCTCAGCTCGTTGAATTTGATGACAAGAACATGACTTTTAGAGTTGCTAACTACGCTTACAAGTACAACAAAGACATCGAGATTGCGATGCGTACCAGCATGCTAGTTCAAGATGATTACTTTTCTAGTAAAACCCTGACTTTCAGTAAGTCACAAATAAAGCAGCTTTATGATGAAGGCAGCATTTATAAAATTATGCGACCTGAGCTTTATAGTTTATTTGGTGGTTTTGTTATGCACCCGCCTAGACCTAAGCCTTTATATACGGGCGTTAAGCTCGATAAACATAATCAGGAAGGGATTACTTACTTCAAAGATGGCTTATACGAGGAAGCGCTGAAAAGTTTTACTCTGTCTGCGGAAGATGGTTATGCATGGGGGCAATTAAACTTGGGTCAGATGTATCGTGATGGCCAAGGGACAGAAGTGAATAACGAAAAAGCAGCTTACTGGCTCAACAAAGCTACCTTACAAGGGAATCCTAAAGCAAAGATTGAGCTCGCAGAGCTATGCTTGAGTTACGATTGTAGTAAATTGAATACTCAATAATCTATTACCCATAAATATCACACATACGAAACCAGCCTAATTATATGGTTCTCACTATTTACTTTGGATTTGTTATGTTATAACATTTTTATGCTGACGTAATATTTATACTCTTTTAAAGCCGAGTTACTCTCCCTGCTCTGCTTTTGAGATTACGCAGCCTGATGAAAGAATCATCTTTTGAGTTTGTATAACTTGAAGGAAGACCTTGCACACTAGCACGCTTACGTTCCCGTGCTAAATCCTTGCCGGCGAGCTTGCTCGCCGGCACTTTTCTTTAAAGCTTTAAATGTTCATCTAAAAAAGCCAATACTTTTTTATAGTAAAGAGTACGGTGCTCTTCTTTATAAAAACCGTGGCCTTCATCATCTAGAATAGTGATTTCATATGGGTGCTTAGCTTTTTTCAATGCTGCTTCTAATGATTCTGCTTGCTCAATTGGCGCACGTTCGTCTTCACCACCATGCACAATAAGAACAGGTGCTTTTAGCTTATCGACATTATAAGCAGGTGAGAATGCTTTTAACTCGGCTTCATCAGTACCAATCACTGTTTTAAGGTAATTAACACCATAGCTTCGGGTTTGCGTATCACCTTCTTCATACATAAGAGGCAAGTCGTAAACCCCCATCAGGCCTATTGCACACTTGAACATATCCGGCTCGATAATCGCGCTTTGTAGTGCTGAGTAACCACCGAAGCTGGCTCCCATAATACAAATATTATCTTTATCAACTGTGCCGTCATTAATTAATAGTTTCACACCATCAATAATGTCGTGTTGAATATTTTGTCCCCACTGGCGATAGCCAGCTTCTCTAAAATTCTGTCCAAAACCTGGTGAGCCACGAAAATTCACCTTTAGCACTGCCATACCTCTATTAGCTAGCATTTGCGCTTCAGGGTCGTAACCCCAATAATCTCTTGCTTGGTAAGGACCACCATGTGGCATAACAACCAAAGGTAAGTTTTTCTCAGCTTTGCCATTTGGCACAGTTAAATAAGCAAGAATTGTTAAACCATCGCGGCTTTTAAAACGCAGTGGTGTGGTTTGCGCCATATCATTTTGGTTTATCCAGCCACGCGCAGAGAATAACGCTCGTAATTTATTGGTATTCGCGTCATATAGATAATATTGCCCAGGGTTTATATCGCTCGATGCGAAAATAATATTTTTTGAATCATCTTCTGTACTGCTGACTAGCTGCACTTGACTACCAGGCAATGCACCTAACATATCTTTAAGACGCTGAGACTTTACTGAGTTACTATCAACAAAAGAGTAGCTTGGGTAGTCAGCCTCCGTTTCTATTGCAAATAACTCTTTAGTAACTTCATCAACCCAAATATGTGATGGTGACACATGCTTATCTTGGAAGATTTTCGTCACTTCTTTGGTTTTTAGGTTAATTTTAATAACGCTCTCAGCTTCACCACCCTTTGATGCAGTGGCATATACAGACTCACCTGATTTATCAAATGCCTTTAATGAAATATCGGTGTAATCAATACCTTCTAAATCAAGCTCTTTCCAAAAGCCACCCTCAGGCTCTCGAACATGAAGTGTCGCATTGAGGTAATCGTCACTCGATTCAGCGATACGGACGTTACCATCATGGTCTGTTAGAAACTCACCCATAGGTGCTGGTGAACGAGTAATTAAAGTACGAAGGCCGCGATAAACATCGACTTCATATACAACGGTAGTTGGTTCATTGGTTGCAGTCCACGGGTATGTGACAACCAAAACTTTTTTATCATCATGAAGTAAGGGATCTAAAAGGTATGACGTTCCTTGAACTGGTGTTTGTTTTTTTAACCGAGTACCAGTTTGCTGTTCACCATGATAACCAATTACGTATGCGCCACGGCTACCATCGACGTTCACGGCAAATAACTCACCATAATAAATAGGGGTATCTTGCCAACCTTTTAAATACTCTTTTTCAAGAATAACTCGTTCATTGTTAACCCAATGGTATTCGCCAACCTGTGCATTACCCGGAAAAGCAACCGCATGGGTTACTGCAAACTTGGTTGTATCAACAATGATGAGTGAATTTTTACCTTCGTGTTTTTTTATAGCTGCGACGTAGTTGCCATCAGGGGAGATAGTTACACGACTAAAGTCATTACCTTTACTAAAGTCTTCTACTGATAATTTTGCAGGTTTAGCGAAGCTGGTAAATGATAGCGTAAATAACGCTAGTCCCAGCACAAAAGTGAGATATCGAGACATGATTAACTCCATTTAACGATTTAATTGTTATTTTTAGCTGAGCAATAATAAAGCAAAGACCCTATATTTGCTACAAAAATTTAACAAAACAACCCAATAATGGATGCTATTTAGCGACGAATTTTGTGCCAAAGTTCAACCACTAACACAACGATAACCCCGGCAACAACGCCTAATAAACCATCAAATATAATCGGCGTAGCCAGCTCACCCGTTTTACCAACTAAATCCGTAACAAACTCAGTGCTACCTTGCTGGGCGTGATGTAAAACGGGGATCCCATGTACCAATATGCCTCCGCCAACTAAAAACATAGCAACCGTTCCTGCAAAGGCTAAAAAGCGCATTAACTTAGGTGCTGCAACAAGTAAAAACTTACCTACTAGCTCTTTAAACTTACCGCCACTTTGCTGCGCTTTTTGCAGTAAATACAAGCCAGCATCATCTAGTTTAACAATGCCTGCAACTAACCCATACACGCCAATGGTCATAATAATTGCTATTACACTAAGCACTAAAGCTTGATTCACCAGTGTTGCGCCAGCAACCGTGCCTAGCGTTATCACGATAATTTCTGCAGAAAGGATAAAATCAGTGCGGATCGCCCCTTTCACTTTTTGCTTTTCGTATTCTTGTAAGTCTTGTTGTTCAGCCAGTGTTTCATCTTCTTGTTGAGCATGACCAAACAGCTTTTCGATAATTTTCTCTGCACCTTCAAAGCACAAAAACAGCCCGCCAACCATTAACAGCGGAGTAATTAACCAAGGCAACCAAACACTAATCAATAACGCTGCGGGCACTAAGATGGCTTTGTTAATAAACGAGCCTTTTGCCACAGCCCAAACTACAGGCAACTCTCTATCGGCAGTTACCCCTGTGACTTGCTGAGCATTAAGAGCTAGGTCATCACCTAACACCCCTGCTGTTTTTTTTGTTGCGACTTTACTCATCGTCGCAATATCGTCTAAAAGTGTTGTAATATCATCAAGTAAGGTTAGTAAATTAGTGCCTGCCATGGTGGTTCCTTGCCCATTAAATACACTATCAACATAACTTATCCTGCCATTTTCACCAACGGTTAATTTTTCTTTGTTAGGCTTATAGCTCATTCAAAAATAGAGGTGTTTCTATGATTAAACCACTTCTCTCAGGGCTCGCTTTAGTTACCTTGTGCGCGTGTGCTGAGCAAAGTGCACCAAGCAATTATCTGTGCGATGAAACCCTTAGCGCCAGTATTGTTGAATACAGTGATGAGGAAGCAAGACTGACATTTAAGGACTCTGAATTTTTACTTAATCGCCAAGTAAGCGGCTCAGGGGTTAAATACAGTGCCGATAATGTGCTGTTTTGGTCTAAAGGCGATGAAGCCATGCTGATTTTAAAAGGAAAAAAGTACCAATGTAGCTTAACCCAGCAATAGCAAAAGCTTTGTTTGCTAAATTAGCTTAATCAGTGGTTTTGAGTATAATAGCGACAGTTTATTCAGCGTTTAAGCGGCTATAATGAAATACAAAGATCTTCGCGAATTTATCGAGTTATTAGAACAAAAAGGTGAATTAAAACGGATCAAACAAGAAATTGATCCTTACCTTGAAATGACCGAAATTGCCGACCGTACTTTACGTGCCGAAGGCCCAGCTCTGTTATTCGAAAACCCTAAAGGCCACACTATTCCCGTTCTTGCCAACCTTTTTGGTACGCCTAAGCGTGTTGCAATGGGCATGGGGCAAGATGATGTTAGTGAACTGCGCGAAGTTGGTAAGTTATTAGCTTTTCTAAAAGAGCCTGAGCCACCGAAAGGCATTAAAGAGGCACTAGGGCAAATCCCAGTATTCAAACAAGTACTGAATATGCCAGCTAAAGAAGTAAAAAAAGCGCCTTGTCAGCAAGTTATACTTGAAGGCGATGATGTTGACTTAACTAAGCTGCCTATCCAACATTGCTGGCCGGGTGATGCTGCTCCCTTGATCACATGGGGTCTAACGGTTACCAAAGGGCCTTATAAAAAGCGCCAAAACTTAGGCATTTACCGTCAGCAGCTATTGGGTAAAAACAAAATTATTATGCGTTGGCTATCGCACCGCGGTGGCGCATTAGATTTTCGTGAATGGTGTAAAGAGCACCCAGACGAACCTTACCCTGTATCTGTCGCATTAGGTGCCGATCCTGCGACAATCCTAGGCGCTGTAACACCAGTACCAGACACCCTAAGCGAATATGCATTTGCTGGTTTACTACGCGGTAGTAAGACTGAAGTTGTTAAATCGATTTCAAATGACCTACAAGTGCCTGCTACCGCAGAGTTCGTACTTGAAGGTTATATTATGCCGGGTGAAACAGCACCAGAAGGCCCTTATGGCGATCACACAGGTTACTATAACGAAGTAGACGAGTTCCCGGTGATGACGGTGACTCACATTACACACCGTGAAAACCCAATTTATCACAGCACTTACACAGGCCGTCCACCAGATGAGCCAGCCGTACTCGGGGTTGCTTTGAACGAAGTGTTCGTGCCAATTCTGCAAAAGCAATTCCCTGAAATTGTAGATTTTTACCTACCACCTGAAGGCTGTTCTTATCGTATGGCTGTGGTCACGATGAAAAAACAATATCCTGGTCATGCCAAGCGCGTGATGATGGGGGTGTGGTCTTTCTTACGTCAATTCATGTATACCAAGTTCGTGATTGTTTGCGATGATGACGTAAACGCACGCGATTGGAACGACGTGATCTGGGCAATTACCACGCGTATGGACCCAGCTCGCGATACGACGATGATCGAAAACACACCAATTGATTATTTAGATTTTGCATCGCCAGTTTCTGGCCTTGGCTCAAAAATGGGCATGGATGCAACCAATAAATGGCCAGGCGAAACAGATCGTGAATGGGGTGAGCCCATTGTTATGGATCCAAAAATCAAAGAACGTGTTGATGAATTATGGGACAGCTTAGATATTCTCTAGGCTGTGTCTATGTTAAACTGCTCAAAATTTAACGGTTATGAGTGCGATTCATAACCGAATTTGCTTCTGTGCTTATAAAGGTAAACTATGCAAACACTACTCGCTGACGTTGTTGCGATCAGCCCGCTTACAGACCACGTACATAAGGTCATTTTGAAACCACAGCAACCTGTGTCATTCGAGGCAGGCCAATATATGCAACTAGTATTAGGCGAAAAAGATAAGCGTGCCTTTTCTATTGCAAGCCGCCCGTCGCAAACTGAACAGATTGAACTACACATTGGTGCCGCGGGTGCTGATTCGTATGCAATGCAAGCGCTTGACCATTTACGTCAAGCTCATACAGAGCAACAGCAAGTTAATGTTGAAGTGGGCTTAGGTGTATCACAGTTACGAGTTGAGGGTGAGCGCCCAATTATTCTACTTGCTGGCGGTACAGGTTTTTCTTATGCCAAATCAATGGCTGATCACCTTGCTGAAATTGGCTGTGAGCGTCCTGTATTATTTTACTGGGGTGTACGTGAGCAAGCTGCACTTTATGCTCATGATGAAATGCAAGCATGGGCAAACAGCAACCCACATTTCCAATATATTCCTGTGGTTGAAAATGCACCGCAAAGCTGGACTGGCAAAACCGGTTACGTCCACAAGGCTGTTATGGAAGATATCGTGTCTTTAGAACCATACGATATATACATGGCAGGCCGCTTCGACATGATTGGCGTGGTTCGCGATGATTTTATTAATCATGGTGCGGTACGTGAGAACATGTACGCCGATGCATTCGCATTCATTAAATAACTAGCTCATACCGGTTATTTTTAAGGCATCCAATTTGGATGCCTTTTTTATTTGTTTTACCTATCGCCTTAATCCGTCTAAACGATTTCACAAACTGCATTTCCTTGACCATACTCTGATTAGAATAACGATGGGGAGAGACCCAAATGCTAAATACAAAAGTACAAGACTTTATGCAACGTAAGTTGCCACACATTACGCCTGAAACTGAAATGACCACCGCGATTAGCGAGCTGCAAAAATTTAAATTACTAGGCGCACCTGTATTCGATGACAACAAAAGCCTAGTTGGCTTTATTTCTGAACAAGAGCTGCTGCAACCGCTCATGCAAAACAGTTATTTCTGTGATGGTGTAGTGAAGGTAAAACAGCTAATGCGCACCGATGTTGTTACCGTGAGTAGCGATCAAAACATCATAGAGCTGGCAGATGGTATGCAAACTGGTAAGCCAAAAAACTACCCGGTTATCGAGGATGGTAAGGTTGTTGGCATGATCAGCCGAGGTGACGTGCTCAAGGCATTGTATGAAAACTATGTCTCATGCCAAGAGCACCAAGTGTAAGTTAACTGCTTAACGATTAACAGCTAACTGTTTTAAAGCAGCTTTATCTGCATCGCTTAAATAAGCAATTTCAAGCGCATTAGCTTGCGCTTTTTCCATATCGGCTTGGCTTAAGCCTGCCGCAGGTGCTGCTACTTGATACTCATACGCTATTTCAATACCTTCAACTGCTGGATCATCAGTATTAATTGATGCCAAAATACCATGGTCTAAGAAGGTTTTTAACGGGTGTTTTGCAAGCTCAGCAACAGTGCTGGTTTGAATGTTACTGGTTAAGCAAGACTCAATACCAATGCGCTTATCACGTAAGTAATCCATTAGTGCAGCATCTTCAATCGCTTTTACACCATGACCAATACGCGTTGCACCAAGCTCGTTAATTGCTTGCCAAATGCTTTCGCTACCTCGCGCTTCACCGGCATGAATCGTGGCAGCTAAGTATGCATCATGAACTTGTTTAAAGTGATCAACAAATAGCTCACCCGGGAAACCAATTTCATCGCCAGCTAAATCAACCGCAACTAAATCATTTTTAAAAGCAAGAAGCGCATCAAGCTCTTGCTGACAGATTTTGGTGCCATATGTACGCGACATGATGCCGATTAAGTTAGCTTTAATTGGTGCGTTATGACACGCACTTTTTACACCATCAACCACCGCTTCAACAACACCTTGCGGGTGTAGGCCTTGGCTTTGCGCCATATAATATGGGCTAAAACGAAGCTCAACGTAATCGAGGTTTTGGGCAATCGCATCTTCAACGTTTTCAATAGCAATTCGACGACAAGCATCGTAATCACCCAATACTTTTACACCCCAATCTAGCTTGTGTAAAAACGCCACTAAATTTGGTTCAGGGTCGATAACCTGTACGTGCGGAATAAGCGCTTCAATGTTGTCAGCAGGTAATTCAAGATTAAACTGACGACCAAGCTCTAAGATCGTTTGTGGGCGAACATTACCATCTAGATGACGGTGAATATCAAGCAAAGGGAGTTTGTTATTGATCATAATTAGCACTCAGGTTCAGTAAATTTGCGCGGATCATACGTACCCACGGCGATATTTCAAGTTTAGATGATTTTATTTACTTTTTAGAGGTCAAATGTCTGCTTTAATGGCTGCTAGCATTATGCAAAAAATGCCACAAAGTTTTAAAAAGTTTATCTGCATCAATTGGTTTAGTTAAATAACCATTCATACCACTGGCTAAGCCTTTCTTTAGGTCATCATCATGAGCATTTGCCGATAAGCCAATAATAGGTAAATCGGTGATCAGCAGTTCATTACGAATAACCTTAGTCGCTTGTAAGCCATCCATATTCGGCATTTGAATATCCATAAGCACAAGGTCATAGCTTTTTTCACTGATCATCTTAATAGCCTCGTGGCCATCTTTAGCGATATCAGGTTGGCAACCTTTAGTTTTTAAAATCGAACTCGCCACATGTTGATTCAATGGATTATCTTCAACCAACAGAATTGCATCATCGGCAAATGAAACAGCAGTCACATCAATATCAGCTAACTCATCATCACTATGAATCACCTCTTCAAGAGGAGACTCAAATGGCAGCGAAATTGTAAACGTTGAACCTTGCCCCTCAGTGCTACTGAGGCTTATCTCGCCTCCCATCATAACAATGAGTTTTTGACAAATGCTTAAGCCTAAACCTGTGCCACCAAAGCGACGAGAGGTTGAGCTATCGGCTTGTGAGAATGGTTTAAACAGTCGCTGCTGGGCCTCTTTACTGATGCCGATGCCTGTATCAATAACACTAAAATAAGTAAATTCACCCTGCTGCCAAATACGTAATGTAATCGTGCCTTCTTGAGTGAACTTCACCGCATTGTTTAACAAATTCAACAATACTTGTTTTAAACGAATTGGGTCGGTATGGATCAGTAGGTGTTCAGAAGCATCAAGCTCAACTCTAAATTCTAAAGAGCGAGAGTTAAGCTCAAACTGCAATAAATTAGTCAGCTCACTAACCAACGCATTCACATCTATTGGTTCTTGATGTAGCTCCAATCGCCCCGCTTCTATTTTAGAAAAATCTAAAACATCATTGATTACCCGTAATAGTACATTCAGTGCACCATCGGCTTGATCAATATAACCTCGGGCTTGTTGCCAGTCAGGCTCTTGCATTGCTAAATAATGCAAACCCTTAATACCATTAATAGGCGTGCGTATTTCATGGCTCATATTCGCCAAGAACTCACTTTTAATTTGACTGGCTTTATCGGCTTTTAATTTTTCTTCGCGAAGGCTTTGAGTTTGCTTTGCCACTTGCTGACGAATTTGAATATTAGTGCCAGTTACTGAAATCAAAAAAGTGATCAATAACCAAACAAACAGCATACCCACTATTTGCGCCAACCAATAAGGCAACCATGATGACTGTGTAACTGACTCCCATAGCTTTACCTGCCAAACACGCTCACCAATAATAAAATTAAAGCTCGCAATGGCCGCTGTACCAACACGGTGTGGACTGTAAATTTCGACAGGGTTACTGCCGTCAGTAACATCATAGAAGCTGGTATCAATCTCAGTGTTCTGATTAAAATTAAGTGTTTGTGCTAACACTTCTAAATTGAGCACGGCGACAACATAACCTCTAAACCCGACCTGATGATTAATGTCTGAATAAACTGGGTTGAAGAATAAAACGCCCTTTCCGTGATCATCACCTTGCATCAGGGTAATAGGCTCACTGACGGTAACATTTTTAATTAATCGAGAGTCTGTTAATGCTTTTTTGCGTAACTCGTTTGAGGCTAAATCAAAGCCCTGCGCAGGTTCGTTCCCTGCTAGTGGGTGAATATATTGTACCGGATAATACACTGCTCGCTTACTCACCGGCTGCCACTGGCCTGCAGCACTTTTTTCTTTCACGTAGTAATCTGCGCCGAGTTCATCACGCAGTAAGTTTTGATAATTATTTAGTTGTGAGTGAATCACTTTAGGTGCCCACTCAAAGGCTAGAATTTCTTCGCTGTATTGTAGTTGCCTTGATGTGAAGCGTTTAAATTCGTCAAAATCAACCATGTCACTACTAGCAAAAAAAGTTGCGAGTAAGGCTAAGTGCGACTTAATTTCATCGACTTTATGTTCAAGGTTCGTGTGAATAGCATTGACTTTGGCTTGCTGGCGCTGTAAGTCTTTGTCTTTTTTTACACTGGCTGCACCATAAAAGCTGACACAAATAACCACGTAAATTAATAGCGACGGCACAATGATTTGCAGCCGCTGGCGAGTATGATGGTAACTAAATGCCGCTAAAATTAATGGCGTGAATATCAGTACCCCAATGCTATCGCCAATCCACCATGCGATAAAATTATTAAGCGCCGCGTAACTTGGAATAACATTGTTAATGACCAGTAAGCCGGTGCCAATTGATGCAGCAATCAAGCTACACAAAGGGCCGCCAATCATTAAACCAAGCATACTTTGCTTTAATGACGATAATTCAATCGGGCGTTTAACGATATGAATAATAATGTAATAGGCAAGCCAAGCTTGGAATGTAGATGCAGTTGTTACGCCAATTGCCTGCAGCATCATTTGCCAGTGAAAAATATCAGTGGCTTTATCAAGGTGAATAAGGTTTACAAAGAATGCCCCTAGCAGAACCCCTGGCAAGGCACGATTTCTAAGTAGCAAGATACTGGCAAGCGCAATACCTGAAGGCGGCCATGCTGCAACCGCATAGCCATCAATCGCCAGCAATGAATTACTTAAGTACCCTGTAAGAAAGTAAGCAAGTGCAATGCTTATTGTCAGTGTAAATAAGTTCTTCAAGCCATCGCTCCTTTGCTGGCTGGAGTAAAATTATTGATAGAGTACCAATGCTTTTTCTGGTTGGGCACTCTTACTGTAGCTTAGCACCGCTTGCTGTAAATAAGCATGGCGATTATCTGCATTAAGCGCTTTATCAAACACTCGCGCGGCTAGGTCATATTCACCGTGAGCATTTGCTAAACATGCAAGGGCTAGTAATAAGTCTGTATTTTCGGTGTCTTTTTTTAATATATCCTGCAAACTTGATTGCAGCTTGAGAGCATCGCCAGCGCTACTAGTACGTAAAATACGTGCTAAATCTTTATGCTGTAGCGGTTTTTTGATCATTTTAATTAAGCTTAGCTCAATTTTGTTTAACTCACCTGCCTTCGCCATCGCCGTTAAATAGCTTACCTCTGCGTGTGGCTTCAAGTTTTTGGCTAATTGCTCATAACGCTCAGTTAAATCCGCGTTTGACTGAGCTGCAAAGTAACGGTCAAACAATTGTTGCCACTCTTGCTCAGAAAGAGCTTTTTTACGTAATAAACGTGGCATAAAGTCATTAAGTGCCGCCCACTTTTGCTCTTGCACTAAAACATGGGCATACATTTTAAGCTCTAAACGAGAGGCTTTTTTGCGTTCAGCTAACGCTTTAAGGTCAGCAAAGATAGTGCTGGTTTCGCCGCTAGCAATCCATAAATTAGCCACTTTTAGCTGCTTATCTTGGCTTATTTTATCAAGATAGCTAATCGCTTTTTCATTTTCATTATTCGCCAGTGCCGCTTTGGCAAGAAGCGCATAACGTATATCGCTCCACTTATCTGCAACACTGTTGTTATCAAGTGCAAGCTCAAGCTCCGTATAATCGTTATTAATTAAGCTCCATACACCTTGCTCAATAGCTGCTTGTTTACGCTCTTCACTGCGCGCAAAGAAACCATGGCGTGTATGGCTATATAAAGATATTACGTAACGGCAAAGCTTATAAAGTAAAAACAGTGCAGCGAATGCTAATATTAAAAGTGCAGTAACGCCCCAAATAGTCCCTTCAATGGTCGTTTTATTAAAGGCAATTAAGACATAACCCTTTTGATCTATAAAAAAAGGGGCAATCCCTAAGCAGACTGCTATTGCAATAATGATTAATAAAAAGCGGATCATTGTGCCCACTCCTTCACCTGCTCAGTACTTTGTAGTGACACTTTTGGACTAAAATCGAGCTGCTCTTTAGAAAGCTCAGCAAGACTTTTTAAGGCCGCTTTTGTTTGCGCATCATCTTGTTTAAAGTAATCTTTTACCAAGCTATGAGCAGCATCAACAGCACTAAAATACACACTACTTTGTTTACTTAATACCGCATCTTGCGCTTGAGCTAAGTATAAACTTAAGCGCTGTTTTACTAGGTGACGCTCTTGCTCACTTAAAAATGGTGCGATAACCATATCTTCACGTGTGCGTACTTCTACAAAGAAGTCTTTAAACTGCTGCCACGACTTGGCAAGGTTTTGACGCCATTCACTGACATTTTCACTTAATTGATTTGGGTCTTCTTTGACGACCTCTTCAGGGAGTGAAATAGCATTAAATACCAGTTCATCAACTTTTTGATTAATGCCATGCAGTTTTAAATAAATTGCTTCAACAGCCACAGGTTCTATGGCATTCAAGGTTTGTAAATCTTGGTGAATTGCTTGGCGAATAGCGCCTGTACCCGGGTGTTCTGCAAGTAAGCTATCTAAGCGAGATAGCACAGCAGCAGCCCCTTGGTAATCGTGCTCTGCCCACAATTTAAACTCGGCCATACGCTGCAGGCTTGTGACTTCTTGCGGATTAAGCGTGAAAGTTTGCTGCTCGGCGCGCTTTAAAGCCGCTTGTAATTGCTGCTGTGTTTGCTCAGCACTTTCATTTAGTGCATCAGTGACCTTTTGTTCACTGTTATAAAGCGAGTGCTGCATTGTTTGTTGGGCACTTTTTAATGCATCAATTTGCTGCTGTAAGCGTAGGTTTTCATCTGTCAGCTCAGTCAATGCCACAGCCGATTGCTGATCGCTATTTAATTTTAGATAAAACTCATAGCCAACTGCACCAGCCACTAAAAGTGAAATAAGTAACGCTAAGCTACCTGTTTTGCTTATGCCTCTTTTAGCTTGTACAGGCGCCTTCGCCCCAGTATTTGCCGTTTGCGTTTTTTTCTCTGGCTGTGCGGTCACTGGCTTTGCGGGTTGTTTTGATTCTGCTTCACTCATTCTGCTACCTTGCTGATTAATGCAGGTGAACATAGCGCTGTCGCTCGCCCCTGCAGCAATATGTATCTGTGTTCTTGCGACATTTTGTTGCTTTAAATAATCAGCGATACGCTCACTGGCAACGAAAAATTGTCGCTCTTTCAACCATGCAAGCTGAGGCTCATTTAGGCCATTAAAAATGGCATCCACCGCTGCATTACTGGTAATGACTATACCTTCTACATCAATTGTTTGCCAGTGGTCCATCCACTTGCCCGGTTCGCTCTCAATTGCGCTCCGCTTGTAAACAACCAACTGATTTAATAAAGCACCACGTTGTTTTAAGGTTTTTGCTATGGTCGTGCGCCCACCTTCACCTTTCACTAAAACGATGTTACTTAGCTCAACATCTTGTAGTGTTTTTAATTCAAGCAGACCTTCTGAATCATGCTGTTTGGGTACTGCAGCACGTCGCCCAAAGGCTTCATAAACCGCATCAGCCGTTTGCTGGCCGACCGCATAAAGTTGCGCTGCTTTGTTGATGGTTGGTGTGAGTTTTAACAAGGCATGCACGGCATCTTGCGAGATAAAAATGATTTTATCGGCATTTTCTAGCGGCGCGAGCTCACTACTATTTACTGTGAGGTAATCTAAGGTAAGAACAGGACACAGGGTTGTTTGATAACCCGCCTGCTGAAGCTCAAGAGCAAGCTCAGTGCCTTTACCTTCTGGACGAGTTATCAAAATATGCATATTAAGCGTCTCTATATACTTCAGCTAAAATTTTATCAGCACCTTGCTCAAGTAGTTTTTCAGCAAGTGTAATACCTAACTGCTCTGCGTCAGCCACAGGGCCTGTCACTTCATCACGCAGCATTTGGCTGCCATCAATAGCGCCCACTAAACCACGTAAATGCACTTGCTCACCATCAACCAATGCAAATGCACCAATTGGCACTTGGCAACCACCTTCTAAACGGCGATTCATAGCACGCTCGGCATTAACACGAATACGTGTTTCATTATGTTCGAGTGGCGCTAACAGTGCTTTTGTCACTTCATCATCAATACGGCACTCAATACCTACAGCACCTTGACCATTTGCAGGTAATGATACTTCAGGTTCGATAAAGGCAGTGATGCGCTCTGGCATTTCTAAACGGATGAGACCCGCTGCAGCTAGAATGATTGCATCATATTGACCATCATCTAGTTTTGCTAAACGCGTATTAACATTACCGCGTAAATCACGAATGTCTAAATCAGGGCGAGCTTCGCGAATTTGGCATTGGCGGCGTAAGCTTGATGTACCAACAATAGCGCCTTGTGGTAACTCATTTAAGCTTTTGTAGTTGTTTGATACAAACGCATCGCGCGGGTCTTCACGCTCACAAATTGTGTGTAACGCTAGGCCTTCAGGAAACTCAACAGGCACATCTTTCATTGAATGCACCGCGATATCTGCACGACCATCAAGCATGGCTTGCTCAAGCTCTTTTACGAATAAGCCTTTACCACCAATCTTGGCCAGTGGTGTATCAAGGATAATATCGCCTTGTGTCGACATAGGAACCAACTCAACCGTTACGTCGTCGTGGAAGTGCTCTAGTTGAGCTTTTACAAATTCAGCCTGCCATAAAGCAAGTGCACTTTTACGGGTAGCGATACGAACTAGTTTTGTTGTCTGTGTCATGAAAAATCCAATTAATTATCAGGCTGATACTAAATGTTACTCAGCTAAAATTCTAAATTCTTTTTGGGCCAGTAAGTTGCCATCTGCGTCAATAACTTCAACACGCCAATCACCCAGTTGCTCTGGCATAATGTTTTTCGTTGAATAAGTACGAAAACGTGGACTACTTACCGCCAATTCAATCGAAGCAAGCTGTTGATCTTGGTAATACCATTGGTGACGAACAGTTTGCCCTTGCATATTTCTAAGCTCGCTAAAAAAGCTCAGGCTATTGCTTATTTGCGCTAATTTTACATCGTTTTTTAAAACGTTTACTGGTTCTCGATCAACAACATCGGTTGTTAATACCGCGCGGCTCACTTTATCTGTGTCTATTTTAGCGCCAATTGCGACACTGGCAATATGCGCTGACTGCGAAAACTGCTGCTGAGCATCAGGAGCTGCAGCAATCTCTACTTGCTGTTCAGTTTGTGGTGGCTCTTCATCAAGAGTGACAGCTGGTGTTTCAGGTTGTTGCTCATCAACAACCTGCTCACTGTCGATCTCAACCTCTACTGTCGTAACCTCAGGTTCTACAATGTTTGAACTCTCAACCTCTGCTTCAGCAGTTTCTGTGCTATCAGCCTGCGGTGTTTGCTCATTAATTGACAAAGCATCGACTTCTTTTGGCTCTTCTTGCTCAGCGTCATTTAAAGGAGCTTGTAATTCAGCATTTGTAAACTCTGCTTGCGGTTCATCTTGCGGTGATTGCTCAGCATTTACAGCACCAATAAAGCTATACACTAATATAGCCAGCGCAACTAAGATAACACTGCTGACCATAAAGATGCGTCGCCAATGCCATTGATAAGTCACTGCTGTAGGAGTTGAACCTGCCGATTCAACGGCATTCATATTTGCTGTAATTACAAGTTTCTTTGTCATGTTGGCCTCTAAAACCAAAAATTAACTCAAGCGAGCAATTAACCACTCACGGATAGCCATTAACTCTTCACCACAAACTTGGTGCGCCATCGGATAGTCTTGCCAGCTTACTTCCATGTTATTAGCGCTAAGCACGTCAAATGCTTGTCTGCCTGCGCTATGCGGTACCACATCGTCAAATCGACCATGTGCCATAAAAATATTTAACCCCTGCTGCTTGGCTTCATCGGCTAATTTTGCAGGCACACACATATAGGTTGAAAGTGCCATTACACCCGCTAATTTATAATCTAGACGTGGCGCTAAGTGCAGCGATACCACACCCCCTTGCGAAAAACCGGCAAGAATAATTTTGTTAGGAGCGATACCTTTTGCAATTTCTTGATCAATAATTGCAGCCACTTTTGCAGCAGATTCACGCACTCCTTGCTCATCAGCACGCTTATCTAAATCCATTGATTTAATATCGTACCAAGAACGCATTGCCATACCGCCATTTATGGTGACCGGCTGCACTGGCGCATGTGGAAACACAAATCGCACGCCAAGCTCTTTTGGTAGAGCAAGTTGCGGTGCAACTGGAGCAAAACCATCACCCGAATCACCTAAACCATGTAGCCAGATAACCGTTGCTTTGTGGTCGCCTTGCGCTGGGTACTCAACAAACTCTAAACTCATAGTTCAGAACGCCATTCAATTGTTTGACCTGCTTGACGAGTTGCCGCATCACACATAAATTGCCAAAACTCTGCACCTGAGCGGTTATCAATCCACTTATCGTCGCGTAGTTCAAAATGGTGACCATTAAATTTAGTCGCTACCCAAACTTGGTGTAATGGTGCTTGCTTGTTGATCACAATTTTACTGCGATCAGGAAAGATGATTTCTAAAATACCTGACGCTGATTCATAGTCTAAATCGGCATCACATTCATCGATTTGCTCTTCAATAGTTAGCATTAATGCATCGGCTAGTGTGTGGTATTCATGATCAGTCATTTTAGTGTCCTTTAACTGGCTTTAAGCCTAGATCTGGGGGCAGATTGTGTACATCAAGTGTAACAGGAATAAATTCATCCGCGAATAGCTGCATTTTTTAAATATTCTGTTACTCTGCGATTATAAAGCCAGCAACCGTATTAATCTAATGAAAGAGACTCATAGCCAAAAATTAAAAACCATTTTACCTCTAAGCGCCCTTCTACTAACCCTAGCAGGTTGCGGACAAAGTGGTGCTCTTTATCTGCCAGATGATACTAAGCCGCCTGCAAAGTCTCAGCCACAAGCTGATCCATCCGAACAACCAGAGCAAAAACAGGACCAATAGATGGACTTTTTTAACTACAATAATAATCAGCTGTTCGCTGAAGACATCGCTGTCAAAGAGCTTGCCGAACAATATGGTACGCCTTGTTATATCTATTCTCGCAAAACCTTTGAACGTCATTATCTAGCATTTGCAGACGCTGCTAAGTCACATAAGAGCTTGGTGTGCTATGCCGTAAAAGCCAATTCAAATATTGCCGTGCTGAACATTTTAGCGCGACTTGGTTCAGGTTTTGACATTGTCTCAAAAGGTGAACTTGCGCGCGTTATTCAAGCAGGCGGTGACGCTAGTAAGGTTGTGTTTTCTGGCGTTGCAAAAACCGCTGACGAAATTGCCTATGCACTTGAATTGGGGATCAAGTGTTTTAACGTTGAGTCAGTGGCTGAGCTTGAACGAATTTCAAAAGTGGCAACGGATCTTAACTTAGTGGCACCGATTTCGATTCGCGTAAACCCAGATATAGATGCAAAAACGCACCCTTATATCTCAACTGGTTTAAAAGAGAATAAATTTGGTATTGATATTCAAACTGCAGTGACGGTGTATCAACATGCCGCATCTCTGCCCGGTTTAAAAATTACTGGTGTAGATTGCCACATTGGTTCGCAGCTAACGGAAATAAAACCTTTCTTAGCAGCCCTTGAAAAAGTACTGACTCTTATCGAAGAGTTAAAAGCGGTTGGCATCAAGCTAACTCACCTAGATATCGGTGGTGGCCTTGGCGTGCCTTATAATGGCGAAACACCTCCTCACCCAAGCGAGTATGTTGATAAAATTACCGCTCGATTAGCAGACTACCAAAATTTAGAACTTATTTTTGAACCTGGTCGTGCGATTGCAGCCAACGCAGGTATTTTAGTTACTAAAGTTGAGTTTATTAAACAAAACCAAGATAAGTTCTTCGCTATTGTTGATGCAGGCATGAACGATATGTTGCGTCCATCGCTGTATCAGGCTTGGCAAAGTATTGTGCCAGTTGAACCTCGCGCAGATGATACGCCTACTTACAACTACGACATTGTCGGCCCTGTCTGTGAAACCGGCGACTTTTTAGGTAAAGACCGTGAGCTTGCACTTCAAGCTGGTGACCTATTAGCACAACGCAGCGCTGGCGCGTATGGTTTTACCATGAGCTCAAACTACAACTCACGCCCGCGTGTTGCAGAGATTATGGTGGATGGCCAGCAAAGCCATTTAATTCGCCAACGCGAAACCTTAGAAAGCCTTTGGCAAGGTGAGAAAATTTTACCATAAACGTTTTTATAACCGCCCTGCTCTGTGGCATGATTAGCTCAGAGCAAACCCGAATTAGAGCGTTATGTTAGTTAATTTTTCAAAAATGCACGGCCTAGGTAATGACTTTGTCGTTATTGATAACATTACTCAAAATGTTTTTTTATCACGTGATCAAATAAAGAAGCTGGCAGATCGCCATTTCGGCATTGGCTTCGATCAACTGCTTATGGTTGAAGCCCCTTACTCTCCTGATCTCGATTTTCATTATCGTATTTTCAATGCCGATGGTAACGAAGTTGAACAGTGCGGCAACGGTGCGCGTTGTTTCGCTCGCTTTGTACGTATGAAAGGCCTGACCAATAAGCATAAAATCTCGGTTTCAACAAAATCTGGTAACCTCACGCTTTATATAGAGAAAGATGGTCAAGTAACGGTAAATATGGGCCACCCCAATTTTGAACCGAACAAAATCCCATTAAAAGCCAGCAAGCGTGAGCTGACCTATATTCTTCGTACGGAAGAACATACGGTATTTAGTGGCGCAGTATCGATGGGTAACCCGCATTGCGTGTTAGAAGTTGATGACATTCATAGCGCAGAAGTCGCCACCTTAGGCCCACTCCTTGAAAATCATGAACGCTTTCCACAACGCGCAAATGTTGGTTTTATGCAGGTAATTTCGCAAGATCACATTAAACTAAGAGTGTGGGAACGTGGCGTTAGTGAAACCTTAGCCTGTGGTACAGGTGCTTGTGCTGCGGTCGTGGTTGGTCAAATTCAAAGTAAACTTGCTACTACCGTACAAGTTGACTTACCAGGCGGCAGTTTACAAGTACGCTGGCAAGGTGAAGGGCACCCTGTACGAATGACAGGCCCTGCTGAGCATGTTTTTGATGGACAAGTGGCACTATGAGCAAACTAACAGAACAACAAATTGCTGAATATTTAAAAGCACACCCTGATTTTTTTATTAAAAACCCTGATGTACTCGCTGAAGTTGAACTACAACAGCAAACGGCGGGAGCAACGTCTTTGGTGCATATTCAACAGCGCCAATTACGTGAACACAATACGTTATTAAAAAATAAGATTGAGCAGCTCGTTGAACAAGCAAAAGAAAACGAGTTAATTTACCGCTTATTTAGCGACTGTCATCGTCAGTTATGGACTAACTACGACTTTACGACACTGGCTAGCAACTTGCGCAATATTATCTGCACGAACCCATCCATTAACGAATGCCACTTAGTTAAGTACGATACAAAGTTTGATGAATTAATTGCCCACCGCCTGCAAAACGACGGTATTTATTTGGGTCGAGTAAGTCAGCAAGAAAGAGACTTACTGTTTTCAGACACAACTCAATCGACTGCTTTATATTTAATCGGTAACACGAAACACCCTGTGGCTATTTTGGCGTTTGGTAGTGATGACGTAAATCACTTCGAACCGGCAAAAGACAGCTTTTTTGTCCTTGAGTTTGTGCGCTCATTGCAACTGCGCTTATTGGAACTTGCATGAGCGATGTGACGACGCCAGACATTGATGAATTAAGTGATGCTTGGCGAACACCCATCCAACTATTTGCAGACTACTTACGCTACGAAAAACAATACTCAGCGCACACAGTAAACCAATACACTAGCCAGCTAGGCTTCGCAGCTTTGTACTTTAGTAAACTATGTGAAGACTGGTTTGCTGTTCAAGGTGAGCATATTCGCCGTTACAGCATGCAAATGCGAAGTAAACAATTGAGTGGTCGCACAATCAGTTTAAAACTAAGTTGTATTCGCAGTTTATATAAATTCTTAAAAGCCAAAAATATAGCCAGTCAGGCACATTATCACAATCCGGCAGAGGCCATTAAAGGGCCAAAATTTTCCAAGCCTTTACCCAAAAATTTAGACGTAGATCAAATGGCTAAGCTACTAGAACTGCCAGATGATGAGCCTTTAGCTATTCGTGACAAAGCTATGATGGAATTAATGTACTCTTCGGGTCTGCGCATTAGCGAGTTAGTTGGCGCCAACATACAAGATATAAACCCCACTGAAGGCGAAATTTTAGTCCGTGGTAAAGGTAACAAAGAACGTTTATTACCTGTAGGCAGCAAAGCGCTCAGTGCATTAAAAGCATGGCTGAAAATTCGCCCTCAGTTTGCACACCCTGATGAAATAGCCGTGTTTGTTAGCAGCCAAAAAAAGCGAATTTCCGTACGCCAAGTTCGCCTTCGCATGCAAGAATGGGGTATTAAGCAAGGGATCAGCTCGCAAGTGCACCCACATAAATTACGCCACTCGTTTGCTTCACATATCTTAGAATCATCAGGGGATTTGCGCGCCGTACAAGAACTGTTAGGACACAGTAGTTTGTCTGCAACTCAAGTTTATACGCATTTAGATTTTCAGCATTTAGCTAAAGTGTACGATAACACCCATCCACGCGCTAAAAAGCGCTCAACATCAGAGTAACCCCTTGCCATTATGATCCGATTTAACCGTGCCCTATCGCCAGTTTCTGTTTTAAGTTTTGATTTAGACGACACACTTTACAACAACCATCCGATCATAAAGTCAGCCTTGCAAGCACAAGCTGATTACCTCGAAGCGTTAGACCAATGGCCCGCCGATAGTATCAACTACTGGTTAAAATGCCGCGAGTGTGCTTTAAAGCAGGATGCCACTCTAATCGATGATGTGACGCGCTGGCGACAAGCAGCATTACACTATGCCATGACCGATCTGGGTTTTTCAGCAGAGCAAGCTCAGTTGCATGCCGAAAACGCTTATCAGGCATTCGCTGATGCCCGCAGTCAAATAACCGTGTCTGATGAAGTGCTTGAATTACTTGCTAACCTCAGTAAACACTACCGCCTCATCGCCATCACCAATGGTAATGTCGAAGTAGAAAAGTTTAACCTTAATGGTGTGTTTGAGTTAGTTTTACAAGCAGGCCCACACGGAAAAGCAAAGCCGCACAGCGCCTTATTTGATAGCGCAGCCAAAAAATTAGAAGTGCCTCACAAGGAAATTTTGCACATTGGCGATAGCCTAGATACTGATGTCCAAGGTGCCAATAATGCCGGATGCCAAAGCGTTTGGCTAAATAACCAAGCAACGCAATATCGTTATCAAGGATTAGCAGATATTGAAATAAGCAATATCATGGCGCTCAATCATTTGATTAAAAAGTAACGACTTTGAGAAATTTGTTTTATGCTGAGTAAGTAGGCAACGAAGATTTAAAACTGGTGGGCGAAACGGATGAATGCTTTTCTTAAATTAATATTGCTACTTTCTCTTAGTTTAAATGGTTACTTTATTTGGCAGCTTTTTAACCCTGCAAAGCCTATAGAAATAGAAACTGTCGCACCAGCGCCTAAAGTACAAAAAGGCACGGTCTTACCTGCCCACTTCCAGCAAGCAGTTGCACTATTTAGCAATCAGTTATTTGATAAAGCCGTCGCTGAGTACACTCAATTACTTGTGAATGAACCTCGCTATGCAAGGCAGCTAAAGCAAGCTTGGCAACAACAACTTGAGACATGGCTTTCCCATCAAAAATTCACTTTAAGTGAGCAATTTTTAACGGCCTTTTTAAATAGCCACCCTTACGATGTCACCATGCTTGAACTTGAAGCTAAGCGTTTAATCGCACAAGGTGATACCCAACAAGGTATTATCAATTTACTGGCTCTTAGCAACCAGTTAGACAGCAATGATAAGCAACAACTTAACAAACAAATAGACGAGCTAAGCACATCCTATATTGATGAGCTTACTGCAGCACAACAATGGCAAGCCCTACTTAATATTAGTCAACAATGGCTTGATTACGCGCCTGGCAACGCCCATTACTTATATAACCATGCATTAGCTAACTACCATTTAGAAGATTATGTCGCGAGCCAAATAACCCTAGATCAACTACCCGAAGATCATGACTATAAACAACAGGCTGAGCAATTACATAAGTTGATTCAACAAGCCCTCGCAGGTGTTGAAGTTATAGAGTTAACCGCTCGAGGTTCACATTATTTAGTAAACAGTATTATCAACGATGATATTGAAACCGAGCTGATGATCGACACGGGCGCTAGCTTTACTGTAATTAACCAAACATTATTAAACTCGCTTAACACCCCAGCCAATTACCTTGGCACCTTGCAAGTAAACACAGCTAATGGAATTGTTGAAGCACAGCGTTATCAGCTCGAATCATTTCAAGTCGGTCAACAACGTATTCGTAATTTTGAAGTGCTGATAATAGAAAATCATGCTGGCTATGGCTTATTAGGTATGAACTTTTTAGAGAATTTTAAGTTTAATATCAATCAGCAAGTGAATGAGTTAGAGTTGATAAAGAACAATTTTTAAGGACAAGCAATGACTCTTAACGAATTTCTGGCGACATTAGCAAGCTCACCACAGCAAATTGAGTTTACCGATACCATGGCGGTTATAGACAACAATTATGATTTTACCCCAAGCGGTTTTAACAATCATGGCCTGCTAAGCGAAGCAAATGAAAATAACGGTTCGTGTAAAATTTTTGCCTTTGCAAAGCTTAATCAACTAAGCAAACAAAATACCCTAGATTGTTTTGGCGCGTTTTATCGTGATGACGTGTTGCCCAATCCTGAAGGGCAAGACCATATGAACATTCGCACCTTTATGCTTGCCCCTGAAGCGACCCCTTTCTTAGGGATTACTTTTACCGAGCAAGACGTGCTTAAGGCGAAGTGATTAAAACCAATAGTTAAAGGGTTTTTTCCATAAAATAACGGCAGCCGTCGAGTGGGTAGTTTTTCATCTCGTATTTAACTTGGTAGCCGTTTTTTTCGTAAAAGGGTTTGGCTTGGAAATCGAGCGTATCAAGTTGAGCGGTGCTTGCACCAAATGCTTTAGCTTTGCTCTCTAATTCAGCTAACAACCGTGTCGCTAGCCCTTTACCACGAGTCTTATCATCACACCAAAGCCAACTAATAAGCAGCCAATTACCAAATACTTGGCCATGAATACCGGCAACAACACTATTTTGTTTATTAACAAATTTAAAACCTAAAGGAATACGCTCGGCATTAAAATGCTCAGCGTTAAAAGCCACAATATGTTCTCTTAGCTGGTTGTTTAGATCAGCTGAGTCATCACTTTTTAATTGATACATAGTATACCTATAAAATGTTATGACTCAGTATACGCTTATATCGTTAATCAGTATAAGTGGTTCTTGCCATAGGGTACTTCGAGCATGTTACTCGCCAGCTTTTCGGGCTGACCGCACATTTCATCATAAGCACTGGTGTGGCGTAGAACCATGTCACCATAACTTAGGTGATCAAGACGCTTTTGAATATGCAACGGGCTAATATCACGAATAAACTCACCTTGCTCATCAGTAACATAATACTCAACGTTATTAATTACCACAGACACTTGATACAGCGCCATTTCTAATGAATGAAGGATGACCTTTTGCAGTGGTTGGTGATCTGCAAGCTCTGATAACTTGATAGGCATGTGCGTTCCTCTTTGGTGGTGGAACTATTTATACGTGATTTTGATATACTGTGATCAAATTAATTGTACAAAAATCACTCATGCCAGAAAAAGTACGACTTGCTAAATTTATTGCCCATGCGGGTGTTTGCTCTCGAAAGCAAGCATCGCGCTTGATAGATCAAGGTGAGGTAACAGTAAATGGCCGTGCCGCAAATCATATAGATCATGTTGATGAGCACGATGATGTGATTGTACTTGGCGAAAAAATATCAGAAAAAGCGCCACTCACCTACTTTGCTTATCACAAACCCGTTGGTATAGATTGCAAATTAAATGCTGACGACCCAACCAGTCTTATTCATAGTCTACCTAAAACCACTCGGGTTTACCCAATTGGCCGGCTCGACAAAGACTCCCGAGGTTTGTTGATTTTGACCAATGACGGTGAGTTTTGTAATCAACTTATCCACCCTGATTACCACCAACCCAAACGCTATTTAGTCACCGTAGATAAACCTCTTGATAGTGATTTTTGTAAAAAAATGGCAAACGGTGTGCCTGTCGATAAACAAATAACCCTTCCTTGTGAGGTGGCTCAAGTCACCGAAACACAGTTTTGTATCGTCTTAAAACAAGGCTTAAATCGGCAAATACGTAAAATGGCTCGTTTTTGTGGCTACAAAGTCATCGACCTGCACCGCACAGATATCGCAAAATTGTCACTCACCACGCTGAATTTGCCCGAAGGACAGATAGTCAGTATCAAAAAAAGTGACATTCTCTAACAAAAAAGTTTGCATTAATTGATTACGCGTGTAATCTTAACTTAAAGATTACATCTGTAGGCATAAAAATGATTGAACTTTCTAAAGCTGAATTTGAAGTATTAGATGCGGTATGGCTTGGCTACCCAGCCACGGCAAGTGAAGTAATTGCGCGTTTAAGTGACGATAAAGAATGGCACGAAAAAACCATCAAAACGCTACTAAGCCGATTAGTTAAAAAAGGTGCACTTAGCTTCGAGAAACAAGGCCGCCAATATAACTACACTCCTTGCATCGCCCGTGAAGAATACACATTAAAAGAAAGCCAAAGCTTTATTGAACGCTTTTTTAATGGCCGTATTGCGCCACTGGTGAGTGGCTTTGCTAAATCAGAGCAACTCTCGCAACATGATATTGATGAGCTGAAAAAGGTCATTGATGATTGGGAAAAACAGCAAAAATAAGGCTTGTTATGTTAGATGCATTTTTTAATTGGTTGTTAGATCAACAACTTTTGATCTCATCTGCAATAATGTTTTTATTGCTGCTAGAGCGAAAGTTGCTAAGCCAGCTGTCGGCACGCTTGGTTTATACACTGTGGGCGCTTTTACCGATTAGTTTATTGTTAGCGAACCTACCAGAACACTTAAAACCAATTCAAAACGACTTTATCAGTAAGCTGACTATCACGCCAAACACAGCAATAATGCCACAGTTTACGCTCACTTGGTTTGCTATTTATGGCTTTATTAGTGCCGCACTGCTGATCACTGCCGTATATTTTCATTACCGTTTTCTAGCAAAACTGCAATTAGCGCCAATTACGGTTGATCAGCACAGCAACCAAAGCATGCGCTTATACCAAAGCAATCAGGTGAGTTCACCTATGGTTGTAGGGGTTATAAACACCAAGCTAGTGCTGCCTACAAACTATCAAAGCCACTACGATAACCATGCTTTAGCGCTTATTTTAGAGCATGAATCAGTGCACATTAAACGCAAAGATAACCTAATTAATGCCATCGCGTTAAGTGCCACTATTTTGCTGTGGTTTAACCCTGTCGCTTGGCTTGGTTATGCAAGTCTGCGCCGTATTCAAGAGCTTTCATGTGATGAACAGGTACTCAAAAATAAATCAACTGAACAACGAATTCTATACAGTAAGGCATTAGTGAACTGTGCAAGCTTTAGCAGAACAGGCTTAATGGCTTATTCACAATACGGAGATAAAAACACCATGTTACAACGTCTAAATCAAATAAAGCAGATCGACAACAGCTCATTTATTGCAAAAACAGCGTTAGTTATTTTTACAGCGGGCATGCTTAGCAGCTTTGCCATTGCAAAACAGCCGATGTCCGTTGAAAAGACAAAGGACTATCAAGCGGTTATGCGTGTAGAGCCGATATACCCAATTCAAGCTGCAGAGCAAGGTATTAGCGGTTCAGTCGTTTTGAAATACGATATTTTACCAAGCGGCGCCACCAGCAATGTTAGTGTAGTAAGTGCAGAGCCTGAAGGTGTTTTCAATCGAGAAGCGAAAAGAGCCTTAAAACAATGGCAATATGCGCCGTCTGAATCTGGCTTTAAAAACGCCTTAGTACAACTCGATTTCGCCCTAGACGAAAACTATCAAGCAAAGGATTTAATAGAGAAAATTAAAGTTAGCTCTAAGTAAAAGTAACCACTTAAGACCCTAAAGCAAGCGCCTTATTTAAGCCGCTTGCTTTGTGGTTTTTGACTACTAACTCTATCACTAAAGGCAAACAGCAATCATCGCCACAGCACAGACATACCCCACTAGCCAGACTAATGAGCGCAGAATATCTTGGTTTATGTAGTAGAAAATACAATACAACACGCGGGCGATAACATGCATAATCGCTAAGGTTTCTGTCACCTGATAGACATTATTGCTACCTATTACAACTGCCAGCGCGACCGCAAAAATAATCAGTGACTCAAAGCTATTTTGATGTGCAGCCAATGCTCGAGCACCAAAGCCTGTTAGTTTAGCTTGTTGTTCTCGCGGATGTTTATTGTCATAGCCTGACAACTTATTTTGTGCAAAAGCCACAGGTGCTTTAGCTAAATAGGGTATAAGTACTGCGATGAGTGCGCAGATAATCAGTGTGGTCATGATATTTCCTTATCTTTTAATTGTAATAGCTTACCCTAGCGCAAACAAAAAAAAGCCGCTACTTAAAACAGCAGCGGCCAGCAATAGCATCATTGTCACTATAGTCTAAAGCCGGCATAAAAGCCCTGCGGCATATTGTCACAGCTGAGTTTTTCTCAAGTTGGTCGATAAGCTAATGCTCTCATACTTTGGTTTTGTTACTCTAAGCGCCTCTCCTTATTAATTTATTTTCAATATGACTTGGATTTTCTTAACTATTTTTGCGGCATTTATGCAGTCGTGGCGCAATGCACTGCAAAGTAAACTGAGTGCAACAGTGAGCGTTGCAGGGGTAACGCTTGCTCGCTTTATTATTGCCAGCCCGATTGCTGCACTGTATTTATTTGTACTTTATCAATATCAAGACGCCGCACTTCCTGACTTTAATCTGGCTTTTATTGGCTACATTGTTGGCGCCAGTATCGTCCAAATCCTTGCCACCGGTTTGATGGTTAAACTTTTTAAAATGAATAACTTTGCAGTCGGTGCAGGCCTTGCTAAAAGTGAAGCACTGATGGCGGCCATTTTAGGCGTTATGTTCTTTGGCTCAGCGCTGTCGCTACTAGGCTGGATTGGGGTCTTTATTGGTGCAATTGCGGTATTGCTATTAAGTGGCATCGCGAATGTTAAACACTTTAATTTGGGCACCGCACTGCTTGGACTTGCTTGCGGCACTTCTTTTGCTCTCTCTTCATCATGGATCCGTGAAGCAAGTTTAAATTCAGGACTGACTTTCCCACACTCTGCCGCTTGGGTGTTGTTACTGATAATCAGCTTACAAACCCTGATGCTGTGCGTGTATATTGCATTCAAAGAACGCGATACATTTAAGAAAATGTGGCATCACAAAGGCACTACTACCGCTGTTAGTGTTTGTAGCTGTTTAGGTTCAATCGGTTGGTTTAGTGCCATGAGTTTGCAGCATGTTGCTTATGTAAAAACGCTTGGGCAGATAGAAGTATTCTTTACCATTATGGTATCGATTCTTTGGTTAAAACAACCTTTAAAGCGCCAAGACACGGCTGGGCTTGTGTTAATTGCACTGGCAGCCATTCTGGTAATGCTACCAAATTAGTCTTATCCCAAGTCATTAAAAAAGCGGCATTGCCGCTTTTTTAATGACTAATTTTTAGCGTTATTACACCGCTAATTATCAGCAATACTCCGGCAATGCGGCCAAATGTTGCGGCATCACCATAAAATAAAATACCAACTAAGAAAGTGCCCGCGGCTCCTATGCCTGTCCATACCGCATAAGATGTTCCCATCGGAATATCCTTTTGCGCCAACCACAGCATAATACCACTAGCGACCATAAATGCGACGGCAATTGCAATGCCTAACCAGCGACTGTCTGCCTGTTGAGACATTTTAAGGCCAACAGGCCAGCCAATTTCTAACAGACCTGCGACAATTAAATACAACCACGCCATTAGTTATCTCGCTTTTTCAAGATCACGTCATACAAATCTTCGCGGCGGTCTTTTAAGTTTCTAACAGTACCTTCACTGTGAAGGATTTTCAGTTTATCCATATCTAAATCACTGAATAACAGCATTTCGGTATTCGGTGTTGCTTCATTCAAGGTCGCATCATGTGGGAATGAGAAATCAGAAGGAGTAAGCACTGCTGATTGCGAATACTGTACGTCTAAACTCTCAACCTCAGGTAAGTTACCAACCGAGCCTGCAATCACAACATAACATTCATTTTCAATTGCACGTGCTTGCGCACAATGACGAACACGTAAGTAACTATTTTTTGTATCCGTCCAAAATGGCACGAACAAAATATCTAACCCTTGCTTAGCAAGAATACGTGACAGCTCAGGGAACTCTACATCGTAACAAATTTGAATACCGACACGACCCGCATCGGTTTCAAATACAGCAATTTTATCACCGCCTTGGATCACCCAGTCATTTTGCTCGTGGGGCGTAATATGAATTTTGCGCTGCTCATCGATTTTACCGCTACGATGGCATAGGTAGCTGACATTATAAATTTTGTCATCTTCAGCAAGCGGCATGGAGCCTGTGATAATATTGGCATTGTATTCAACCGCCATGCGCGACATTGCATCACGGAAGGTTTCTGTGTATTCGGCCAGATAGCGAATGGCTTCAGTTTGATTGCTTTGCTCGGTGAGGCCCATTAACGGGGCATTGAAAAACTCCGGAAACAGAATAAAGTCACTCTTATAGTCAGACACCGTATCAACAAAGTATTCCACTTGCTTGAGCAGCTCTTCAACAGACTCAACACAGCGCATTTGCCACTGTACGGCACCGACACGGACAATTGATTTGGTCGACTCAAGTACTGTATCAGTCGGCTCAAACATAATGTTATTCCACTCAAGTAAAGTGGCGTAACCAACTGATTCTTGATCTTCAGGAAGGTATTTTTTAAGTAAACGTTTAACTTGGAAATCATTAGATAGCTGAAAGCTTAAAATTGGATCGTACAGCTCTTTGTGGTCAACTTTTTCGATGTACTCCATCGGCGTCATCTCTGCACTGTGATTGTAATAACGCGGAATACGCCCACCCGCTAGAATGGCGCGTAAGTTATACTGACGGCACAGCTCTTTTCGAGCATCGTATAAGCGACGACCCAATCGCATACCTCGGTGAGTTGATGAAATCACCACATCTAAACCATAAAGTGCATCACCTTCAGGATCACTAAATACACGGTCATGGCCATCAACAATATCTTCGTAGGTATGTGGGTTAGAAAAGCGCGCGTAATCTACCTGAACACTCAGTGCGATGCCGACTAAGACACCATCGTCAACAATACCTATTTGCCCTTCCGGAAACTGGTCTATTAGCCTAAAAATAGTATGGCTTGGCCAAGCTCCACCAAGCCCTGGGTACGCTTGATCCATAAGGGTCTTTATTTGTGGGTACTGTTCTTTGGTTAGATTACAAATCTCTAAATGCGTTTTTTCCGCCGGCATAGCTACTCCTTTTTAGGCACGAGAGAATAATCACAGCAAACATTGCTCAGCATGTTTCTAGATTAGCTTTAACTAGAGTGGCATCAAATGCCCACTCTGCCAAGCCCCAAGCTTAACAAACATGATGTGAACAAACGCTTAGCTTCATTCATAAACATCAGTGACATGCGTTTACAAAGCAAAAGCGAGCAATTATAAACCTGCATTGCTCAACTTTTCATCTATAATTAGGCTACTTCCATGTGTATTTGAGGTTGGATTGATCAAACACTTACTAAAACAATCAAAGCAATCTGGCTTAGAAGAGATTGAACACGTTAAATTTCTGATTATTTCTAAAATCGCCTATTTCGCGTTGATTGTTCATGTCTTGCTGATCCCCGTATTTGCTCACATAGGGGCAAATACGCTTGCTTTAGTTAATATCTTGAGTGTGCTTGCTTGGGCAAGCGGCATCTTTTTAATTAAACAAGGGCTGACTTCGCTAGCACTTAGAGTATTTTGCCTTGAAGTAATTATTCATGCGGTAATTGTTTGTGCCACCCTTGGCTTAGGCGCAGGGTTCCAGTTTTACCTATGGACTGTATCTTGTATTTTAATGATCGATTATCAATTAACCTTTAAGCGTGCAGCTTTATATAGCTTAGTGATGATTGCGATATTCGCCCTGCTATATGTATTTTTTTCAGATGTTCAGTACGGCTTTGCTTACCCAGAGTTACTACCACATGTAAATGTAATCAATATTATTATTGCCGGTTTACCTATGGTCTATGGCATGGGTCTAATCAGAGAAATCACTTTGTCACAACGGGTTGAGTTAACAGAAATGGCAGCCCGAGATCCACTCACTAAGCTCTACAACCGCCGTTTTGCAAAAAAATTAATCACTGCTGCACATCAAAAGAGCATAGAGCTTGAGAGCAGTCTTTGTATTGTTATGGCAGACATCGATAAGTTTAAAAGTATTAACGACAATTATGGCCATGAAAAAGGTGATACGGTGCTCGTTAATGTTGCAAGGCTAATTCGCCAATTTATTGATGATGAAGATATAGCGGTACGCTGGGGTGGTGAAGAATTTTTAATTTTATTAACTAATACAGATGCAAAGCAGGCCTTTACAAAAATTGAAACCTTACGTTTAAGAATTGCCGAACTAGAGGCGCATCATGAATTCCCCGATCTCAATGTCACTATGAGTTTTGGGCTTATTGAATGGCAACCGCTCGCTTCAATAGAAAAAATGCTACAACACGCTGATGAAGCGCTGTATAAAAGCAAGCACGCAGGACGCAACCAAACTACCATTGCTAAAGGTCAACGCCCTGCTTTCAAAGATACTGATGCGGTTAATTAACCGCATCGATAGTGATACTGTGGGCAATCTCTTGTGGCAATAATGGCGTTAAACCATTACTAACATAATCGTTAAACCCGGCACGATAAAATTCTGACAATGGATGCCCCGATTGCCCACCCGGAATAGCCATTATCGCTTTATCTAAGTGCCCAGGTTGAACAATAAAGCGCTGTGAAGCACCAAAGCTACGTCCTTGCACCGAAGGCATAAAAGTATCACCAAACCCAGGCTCCGTAGGCATATTCAATAAGCTTTTCAGTGCAGGTATTTGCTTGGCAAATGGGTGCTCAATCACTAATTCGTTAACCTTGCCCCACTCCCAGCTATGCGGGTTGTTACCGTATTGATCGGTTAGTTTAGTGATAACGCGGTCAAAGGCTCCTATCATTTGTTGTTGCCAGTTTGCATACTCAGGGTTTAACCATGCCTGAGGCTGCGCTTCGATAAGTTGCCAAACAGCAGGTTCTAAGTCTCGTTTTACTGGTTTTAAGCTACTATCGAGAGCTTTTAGCTTATTCTCTAACGGGCTAAATAAGCCGTTAATCACTTCACTGCGGTAGCGCTTTACTAAGGTGTAGCCAATTGAGTCGCTACAAGCACACGCCTGCCAATTATTTAGCTCTTTTAAATACAGCGCGTATTTATCGCCTGCGTTGCTAAGCTGTTTGACCAGCAGTTTATGCCAAGCCGTTAAGAAACGCGCTTCGTTATCATGTTGTAAGTCATAAAAATCTTGTTCGTTGAACTGTTGTTTTTCAAATAAGCGGTCGCGAATTTGTGCCGAGCGAGCCCCCATTGCATAACCACCATTACCAAAGCGCTGGTCATCCTCTGCGGAAACAACTCGTGAGTTGCCCGTCCATAAACGGCCACTTTCTGGGTTTTTAACAAATGGACGCTGGGTTTCGTTTTCGTGCCACTGTGCAGGATACGCTTGCTCAGCCACAGATAATTGATGGGGCTCTTTACGGGCAGGCACGGCTCCCATATTCTTCCAAGCTGCATTACCTTTATCATCAACAACCATCAGATTTTGTACAGGAATACCCACCTCAGCAGCAAGCGCTAGTGCATCATCAACCGTGTTTGCTTGCTCAAGCTTAAGTAACTCCATATCAACCGCATACTCATGGTGGGCAACCCAACTTAGCGCATAAGATTTGCCATTAATTTCTTTAACTGGGCCATACTCGCTCATGGTTAAAGCGTAATTTTCGCTGTTACCGTCATTGAGTAAAATAGGTTCATCTATCTGCCAGGTTTTCTCTTTGCTCTCAAGGGCTATCCAATCGGCTGTATCTAAATAACCATTGGTGAATCCCCAAGCTATTTTATTATTGGTACCAACAACAATGGCAGGAGCCCCTGGTAATGACACACCGGTGATTTGTTGCATTTCGCCATTGAGAGGGTAATTAAGCTGGGCACGGTACCAAATGATTGGCACAGCAAACGATAAATGCATATCGTCAGACAGCATTGCAGCACCTGTTTCAGTTAACTGCCCAGTAACCGCCCAGTTATTACTGCCAAGTTCCTTTCGGTCTGCAATGTCAGTCATAGCCCATTGAGGGTCTTTGAGATTAGGAATACTGCCGTCATAAGGTGCTAATTGGCTGTTGTCGAGTGCCGCTTGATAAAGGCTAGGCTGAGTAATAAAGTCAACCATCGCCTTACCATATAAATCTTCGATTTCGATCAGTGTTTTGTCGCGCTCAAAGGTGGCTGTTTGTAAATCTAAATACATACTAAAAATGATTAGTAAGCTGTCTTCGCTTTGCCAAGGTTTTGCTTCAGCGCCTGTGAGTAAATATTCAAAGCTATCGAAACCCACTTGCGCATGGCCTTCATTAACCCCATTCGCGTAGGCTTTTAATAGCGCTTTATCTTTAGCAGGTAACTGCTCGACAGCAATCTGACTGCGTTTACGTAACTGATGAAAGCGCATTTTTTTATCAAGCCCAACGGCAGCTTTACCAAATAACTCACTAAGCTCACCTGCAGCATTACGGCGCAGTAAATCCATTTGAAAGAATCGGTCCTGACCATGAGCAAAACCAAGCGCATAGGCTGCATCTAATCGGTTTTCGGCATGAATAACAGCCTGTCCTAAGGTATCTCGCTCAATCTTAACTGATTGCGAAATAGCGTCGCTTTTACCGCGACCATCAAGTGCCGGTAAACTTAAGTTTAATACGCCATAAACAAGCCCCGTTGCGAGTAACACCACAACGAACAAACCTATTAGTAACCATTTGATTATCTTAAACATGCCAATTATCCTTGCGCTAAAGTAACACTATATTAACCTGAGTTTTGTGAAAGAATAGTGTTGCGATACAAATAATTGAAATTAGGTTTATAGATTTGCTGTTCATTGTTAATTACCACAGAAATTGTCTATAGTAGGTAAATAGTATAAAACCTGATATTTCTCATGCCGCTAGCGACCGAAACAGATAATAAAAAACTACAAAAACTGAAGCTAGCCTTCTGGTTTTCACTTGCCTGTATCATCGTGATTGGTCTTGTAATCGACCAAATTAATTACAGCCGCGAGAAAGATGCTTTTCGTGCACAGGAGCTGGCAAAAGTAAGTGCCTATCGTGCAGAGCTCGAAGCCACCTTAATATCTAACATTCAACTTGTACGCGGCTTGGCGGTTGCCGTTGCGGCTGAACCCAATTTAGACCAAGCCCGCTTCACGCAAATTGCCAGCCCCCTATTTTCAACGTCTTCAGAGCTTAGGAACATCGGCGCAGCACCGGATATGGTTATTCAGATGACTTATCCTCTTGTGGGTAATGAGAAATCTATTGGGCTCAACTTTTTAGAAAACCCAGCGCAGCGTGACGACGCAATTAGAGCACGGGATGAAAACCGTATTGTTATGGCCGGCCCATTAGAGTTGGTGCAAGGTGGTCAAGCATTGATAGCAAGAATGCCCGTATTCACTCCACCAGAGCTCACTTTTTGGGGGTTACTCTCTGTTGTCCTCGATATAGATAAAATCTATACAAACTCGGGGTTAATCGCACTGAGTCAGCATTATGATGTTGCCCTGCAAGGCAGAAATGGCCTTGGTGCTAAAGGTGATTTTTTCTACGGTTCACAAGACGTGCTCAATACCAACCCTTTGAGCTTTAGAATTAACTTTCCAGGTGGTGAGTGGCAGATGTACGCCACACCAAAATCTGGATGGCAGCCACCAAGTTCTGCTATTTGGCCGCTTAGACTGGCCATTATTCTATTTTGTATTTTATTTGCTGGCGCCTCTGTATTCTTTTTACGCATGGTCGAAAGACAGTACAAAAGCGAACGTATGTTAGAAACTATGAGTAGTCTTGCTAAAGTCGGCGCTTGGTCTTTTAATCTAGAGACAAGAACCGTCTATTGGTCTGATATGACCAAGCAAATTTTTAAGTTTCCTCTTAATGTACAGCCAGAGTGGCCTGCTAACTTTACACTTTTTAAGGCTGGTGAAAGCCGGGATAAAATTCGTCGCCTTAACGAGCGTGCAATCAAGTATGGTGAGAGTTTTGAGACTCAAGTGCAAATCATAACTGCTGAAGGTGATGAAGTTTGGGTGCTGCTACATGGTGAAGCCGAGCATAAAAATGGCCGTTGTATAAAACTTTTTGGTTCACTACAAAATATTGATACCCGTAAGCGAGATGAGCTAGAAAACAACAAAATAGCCTTACATAATGAGATTTTAGCCTCTCTTACCGTTAATGATGCGGTACTGACGGGTAACCTTAACTTATCTAAACATGTTATTGTGCAAGCAATTTGTCACGCTTTTGATATTGATCGCGCTAGTATTTGGCTATTTAGTGACGATCGCCAATCGCTCAATACCTTTGCTATTCACGACCAAAGTCAGCCTGAATTTAGTGAGCCGATTTCACTCCAGCAGTTTGAATTTCAAAATTATTTTGATGCTATTAACAATCACGCTGTAATTAATGCCAGTGATGCACAGCAACATCCACTGACTAGTGACCTACGTAGCAACTATCTTGATTGGTTTAATATACGCTCAATGCTGACTGTGATAATCCCCACAGGTAGCAAAACAATGGGGGTTGTGTGCGCCGAAAAATGTCATAACCGCAGACATTGGAGTAAAAATGAAGAAAGCTTTTTAATCGCAGTTGCGGCACTCATTGGTAGTTTACACGCAAGTCAGCGCCGTATAGAGACCGAACAACAACTCGTTCAAGCAAAAGAAGCTGCTGAACAAGCAGTAAAAGCCAAAAGTGAATTTTTAGCAAGCATGAGTCATGAGATCCGCACCCCTATGAATGGCGTGATCGGGATGCTCAATATCATCAAACAAACCAAACTAGACACCCAGCAAAACCACCATATAGATTTGGCGCAATCATCGGCTGAATCACTATTGCATATCATTAACGATATTTTAGATTTCTCTAAAATTGAGGCCGGTAAGCTCGATATTGAAAATGTTAGCTTTAATGTATCAAAACTACTTGGCGATACTATCGAATCGTTTGCCATTAAAGCAGAACAAAACAATACCAAGTTGCTGCTAGATACCACACACCTTAATCACGGCTTTATCATTAGCGACCCAAACCGGATTAGGCAAATTATCAATAACCTAGTTAGCAATGCGGTTAAATTCACAAAAGATGGTGAGATTATCGTCATCGCCAAACTCGAAACAAACAACGAAGAATTGTTCTTGAACTGCTCTGTTATTGATTCGGGTGTAGGTATCAAGCCCGAAAAGCAAGCCACTTTATTTGACTCATTCACGCAAGCGGATGCATCAACTACACGCCAATACGGCGGTACAGGGCTTGGCCTTGCAATAGTAAAACAGCTGTGTCAGTTAATGGATGGTGATGTCAGTGTGGTTAGTTCGTACGGGGAAGGCAGCACCTTTAATTTTACTGTAAAAGTTAAACGTGATCATACAAAGCAAGCGCCAGAGCCAAGCCACATTATAGATAAAAAGCATATTTTAATTGCTGATAATTGTAAGCTCAGTAGCAATATTGCCAAAAAACAATTGCAGCTATGGGGAGCAGAGGTCGAGACCTATAGTGATATGCCAAGCTTACTCAATCGTGCTGCAATGCCAACCGATAATGGCTGCGATGCAATTTTAGTGGATTATCTTTTTTATAGCAGCGCAACAAAAGAGCACCAACAATCATTCTTAAAATACTTTAATGCCACCAGCTGTAAACGGATTTTGATGGCCCCAATGAGTCTTACTGAAAAACAAACGAGACAAACATTAAAAGTTGAGAGTATTATCTTTAAACCATTAACGCAGTCTGATTTATTTAATTCTCTGGCAAACGACAAGTACATTGAACAGCAGCAGGTTAATAAAGAAACCTTAATAACTAAGGTCGTGACCAGTAGCGATAGCGCTGAATCGCAAGTCTTACTGGTTGAAGATAATAAAGTGAATCAGATGGTGGCAGGTTCGTTGCTAAAACAAGCAGGCATTAGTTTTGATATCGCTGAAAATGGCCTTGAAGCGATTGCAAAGCTTTCAAGCCGCGAGCAAAGCCCCTACCAATTAGTGTTAATGGATTGCCAAATGCCAGAAATGGATGGTTACCAAGCAACGCGAGCCATTCGGGCAGGTGAAGCAGGCGCAGCTCATCAGGGGGTTAATATCGTCGCACTCACTGCAAATGCGATGCAAGGTGACAAAGAACGTTGTTTAAACGCAGGTATGAACGACTATGTCACCAAACCCCTTAAATTTGACTCGCTCAATAAAAAGTTAACAGTGTGGCTAAGCACTGAAGAATAAAAAGAGAGTAAAACCATGCAATTATCATCAATTCAACAACGTGTTATTGGCTGTTTACTCGAAAAGCAAAGTACAACACCCGAACATTACCCGTTATCTTTAAATTCATTGACTAATGCATGTAATCAAAAGTCTAACCGTGAACCTGTATTGTCTCTCACTGAAGCGCAAGTACAAGATACCCTCGATGAGCTTATTGCATCACGCTTAGTAACGGTTGATGAAGGGCTATCTGGGCGTGTAAATAAATACGCTCACCGCTTTTGCAATACCGAATTTGGTAGTTTGCAATTTACTGAGCAGCAACGCGCCATTATTTGTTTGTTACTGTTACGTGGCCCGCAAACACCAGGCGAACTGAGAACTCGCAGCAACCGCCTCGCTGAGTTCAGTAACGTCAATGAAGTCGAAGCCGCATTAAACGCACTCATTGCACAAGAACATGTGGCACGCTTAGCACGAGAGCCCGGCAAACGAGAGAGCCGCTACATGCACTTATTTGTTGACCCAGACAGCATTACTGAGGATATGGCTGCTAATGAGCCAATGCAGGATAATAGTAGTGAAGTGCAGCAATTACGAAGTGAAATCGAAGAACTTAAGCAACAAATTAACGCAATAAAAGCGCATTTAGGTCTTTAATAAAAACCGCGCCCGTAACATAATGTACAAGACGCTGACAACCACAACGAAAAATAGGAGCTCTACCATGCGTGCCGACATTCTGGCGGAAATGAAAGTCCAACCAACTATTGATGTAAAAGCGGAAATCACCCGTCGTGTTAACTTTCTTAAAAGCCGACTTATTGCTGCGCACTCTCGCTCACTTGTATTAGGGATCAGTGGCGGTGTTGACTCATCAACCTGTGGCCGTTTATGCCAATTAGCGGTTGATGAATTAAACCAAGAACATAACACCAACGAATATCAATTTATTGCTGTGCGCTTACCTTACGGCGTACAAGCAGATGAAGACGAAGCACAACTAGCCGTAGATTTTATTCAACCAAGTAAGCGTATGACGGTTAATATTAAAGCGGCTGTCGATGGCATGCATGAACAAGCAATGGCAGCGGTTGTTGGTGGTGGTGCTGAATTACCAGAGCAAGCTAAAATCGACTTTATCAAAGGTAATGTAAAAGCACGCCAACGCATGGTTGCGCAGTATGAAATTGCCGGTTTCAGCCAAGGCTTAGTTGTTGGTACCGATCACAGTGCTGAAAACATCACTGGCTTTTACACAAAGTTTGGTGATGGAGCATGTGACTTAGCACCTTTATTTGGCTTATCAAAGCGTCAAGTTCGTGCGCTTGCTGAGCACTTGGGAGCGCCAGCTGTCCTTGTACATAAAGCCCCAACGGCCGACTTAGAGTGTGATCGCCCAGGTCTAACTGACGAAGAAGCGCTTGGCCTCACTTACGATCAAATTGATGATTTCTTAGAAGGTAAAGAAGTCAGCAATGAAGTCGAAGAAAAGCTAACAGCAATTTACTTACGTACTCAACATAAGCGCCAAGCGATCCCAACGGTATACGACGAGCTTTAAAAACGGTTAAAACACTAAAAGGGCAATAATAATTGCCCTTTTTCCTTCCTCGTACAGTCCCTTAGCAATATTCAAAACCTTCAATCACTCATTATCGGCCGCGCTAAATGATCTAGAGCGCTATGCTTGACGTAAAAGTTAGCAACATGATTGCAGTAAAGATGAAATAGTTCTGTAATTTGGTTTATAGTTGTTACAGTTAAATACATTACATTTCAAATCAAAAATCTAAGGTTTTATATTAGTTTATGTCATCGCCCATTTTAATTACTGGCGCAGGCCAACGTATTGGACTCGCTCTGGCCGAGCACTTTTTAGCGCAAGGGCAAGAAATCATAGTCACTTACCGCACCCGCCATGAAGCAATTGATGTGCTTGCTGGTAAAGGCGCTATTTGCATCCATGCTGATTTTAATAGTGACCAAGCTATCGGGCATTTTATCGAAGAATTAAAAACCCATACCAACCAGCTCAAAGCAATTATCCATAATGCGTCTAGCTGGGATTGCGAAGCAAATAACCACGATTACGCAGACCTGTTTGATAACATGATGCGTATCCACGCCAAAGCGCCCTATTTAATTAATTTAGCAGCTTCTGATTTGTTACTACATTATCAGCAAAACAGTGGCCAAGCCGCAGATATTATTCACTTAACCGATTATGTGGTTGAAAAAGGCAGCCCTAAGCACCTTGCTTATGCAGCAAGTAAAGCGGCGCTTGATAATTTAACTAAGTCGTTTGCCGCTAAATTTGCACCAGACATTAAAGTGAATGCTATCGCTCCTTCGTTAATTATCTTTAATGAACACGATAGCGACGAATACAAAGCCAAAACATTAAAGAAATCGCTAATGGGCATTGAGCCCGGCTGCGCCGAGATTATTAACAGCGTAGAACTATTACTAAGCAGTCACTACATCACAGGTCGTTCTATGCCTGTTGATGGTGGCAGACATTTAAAATAACGAATTACTGAGAAAGCTATGCACGATGATTTAAAAAATAGTTACCAACAAATAATTACCGCAGTAGGTGAAGATCCTGCTCGTGAAGGATTACTCGACACACCAAAACGCGCAGCAAAAGCGATGGAGTATCTGACTAAAGGCTATCGTCAAACATTAGATGAAATCACCAACAATGCGGTATTCACTTCAGATGCCGATGACATGGTATTGATCCAAGACATTGAGCTTTACTCTATGTGTGAGCACCACTTGCTGCCATTTGTTGGCCGCTGCCATATTGCTTATATTCCTGATGGCAAAGTGCTTGGTTTATCTAAGTTTGCGCGAATTGTTGACATGTTCGCACGTCGTTTTCAAATTCAAGAGCAATTAACCCATCAAATTGCTAAAGCGGTTGAAGAAGTAACTGGCGCGAAAGGTGTTGGTGTAATAGTTGAAGCAAAACATATGTGTATGATGATGCGCGGTGTTGAAAAGCAAAACTCAAGCATGCGTACTTCGGTTATGTTAGGTAACTTCAGAGCCGATCCAAAAACCCGTAACGAGTTCTTACAACTAGTTAGAGGGTAATGATGGCCAACGCAATTATTAATGTCACTAACCTCAGGCTACGGACCTTTATAGGTTTTAACCCTGAGGAACGTGAGAAAAAACAAGATGTGGTGATTAATTTAGAAATTCATTACCCAGCTGATCAAGCTTGTGAAACTGACGCAGTCGATAAAGCACTAAACTACAAGACCATTACTAAAGAAGTGATCAGCCTTGTCGAAGAAGGCCACTTTTTGCTGTTAGAAAAACTGGTTGCTGAAATTTTAGCAATTTGCCACCAGCATCAAAGTGTTCACTATGCCAAAGTACGCGTCGATAAACCTCATGCGCTGCGCTTTGCTGATTCAGTATCACTGACCCTAGATTGGCAAAAAAGCTAGAATAAGGGCGTGTTCACCTTTGTGGATTAAAATTTGTTCACTCTAGGGGCGATTTAATCGCGGCGCGAGATTTGTAACCTAGTGGGCTAAGTAAAAATCGAGCAACAAAGAGTTAATCGCCCCTAGGAAGAACCCGAAGGGCAGCGCGTGTTTGGCATTGATGCTGCGTTATCACCTATTTATGTGGAACAACCACACTACATAGGCTCTGCCTTGCCTAAATACCAAACACACTGCTGCAAAATTAATCATAAAAGGTAAACACGCCCTAGTCCTACTGCAAAGGCAAGCACAGCTAAATAACGTGCGCCTTTGCCTAGGGTCACGAGTAACAAAAAGATTGAAAACTTAACCCTAAAAATTCCGCCAACAACCGTTAAAGGGTCGCCGACAATAGGCAGCCAAGCAAATAGCAAACTGTAAATACCGTATTTATTAAATTGCTGTTCGGCTTTGTCTATCGACTTTTGTGAAACGGGAAACCATTTACGCTCTTTAAATCGCATGACTTGCGTGCCCAGCCAATAATTCACACAACTCCCAAGCACATTGCCTACAGTTGCACTTAACCATAACAACCAAAGTAGATAGTCACCACTGGCTATCATAGCTGTCATTACTAATTCTGAAGAGCTAGGTAATAAGGTTGCGGAAATAAACGCGCTGAAAAATAACGATAAGTAGGCCATAAACATCACATAAAAAAGCTCAGCAAATGGCTGAGCTTTTAGTATATGGCAATTAGTTTACTTTATAAATTCTATCGCCATAGGGTATTTAACTTCTTTACCATCGTTGGCTTTAATCGCCGATACGACCACCATAATCAATGAGAATAGCGCTACTAATGGTAGCAGGATGACTCCAACGACAACAAACATCAGCATAAAGCACACAATGTAAGCAATCATCATGGTTAATTGAAAGTTTAATGATTTGCGACCATGCTCAGCAACAAGTGGCATTTCTTCTTTTTTTACAAGCCAAACAATCAAAGGCCCAATCACCGAACCAAACGGGAAAAGCAAGCCAGCTAAGGCACTTAAGTGACAAAACATTGCCCATGTGCGCTGCTCTTTATCTGCCACAATTATTTCAACTTTTTGATTATCATCCATTTTAAATTCCTTGTTATGGGTCTGTTTGTATCTCTACTATAAACCGTAATGACCTTTTACCCTAGTTAAATTGGTTAAATTTAAAACTCTCAACCAGCAAAAAAGGCTGTAATCAACGTTGTGATAAAAATGTGATAACTTCGTGAGGGTTTCTGGATATTGCTATTCGATACTGGTTTTGAATCATCAAAAACAGGAATCTCACATGAAAGCTTTACCTTTAACTTTATTCGCTGCATGCGCAGTAACTAGCCTTGCAAGCCAAGCTGCTGAGCTTGATATAAAACTAACTAACCTCACGCAAGGTTTACACTTTACCCCTATTCTCATTACTGCCCATAACAGTGATGGCAAACTTTTCAGCGTTGCTATGCCTGCTTCTACAGCCCTACAGACTATGGCTGAAGGTGGCAATCTCGAGCCATTAATGACTGAAGCCACAGCCGCAAACAGCGACATGGTTGCCAACCCAGCTGAAGGTTTATTAGCCCCAGCAAGCTCAACGATGGCGAGCTTATCCACCAAGGATGGCAATAACTACTTATCTCTAACAGCAATGCTACTGCCTACCAATGATGGCTTTGTAGGTTTAGATAGTTGGATGATCCCAACCGAAGCTGGTACCTACACTGTTTATCTCAATGCGTATGATGCAGGAACCGAAGCCAATGATGAGCTTGTTGTTGAGGGTTCAGGTATGCCGGGCACGCCAGGCATTCCTGCCGCACCAGGTGGTAATGCGGGTATGAATGGCAGCGGCGTCACCAGTAACGAAACCAATATGATGGTGCATATTCATCCGGGTAATTTAGGTGACGACGATTTAGAAGCAGGTATGAGTGACCTCGATAACACCGTACACAGATGGTTAAACCCAGTTGCGATGCTAACAGTTACGGTTAAATAGGAGGTTATTATGCGCTTTTCAAAAAGCTTAATTATCCTCGCATTGAGTGCCGGCCTTGCGGCCTGTGGGGATTCAGATAAATCATCAGACAACATGGATGAAGCGCTGGAAGAAATGACAATGGAAATGGGTGAGATGGCAACAAATCATCAATTTATGGTGGAGGTAGTCAATCTCACCGCTGCTCAACCTTTCTCCCCTGTTGCTGTGATTGCTCACACCGATGGCATGCTTTGGAAAATTGGCGAGCCAGCATCTGAAGCACTTGAAATTATGGCTGAAGGCGGCGATAACAGCGAGCTACTCGCAGCAGAAATGACAATGCAAGCAGCTTCAGCAGAAAGCCCATTACCACCAGGTGAGCAAGTCACGTTGACCCTGACAACGGGAGAGCTTGATTCATTAAAAATTAGCTTAGCGACCATGTTGGTGAATACAAATGACGCGTTTACCGGTCTTAATGCTATAGACGTGTCTTCGTTAGCGGTTAATGAGTCACTGTCTCGTACTAGTTTTGCCTATGATGCAGGCACAGAGGCTAACTCTGAAGCACAAGGCACGATCCCTGGTCCTGCCGACTCAGGCGAAGGCTACAACGAAATGCGTGACGATATTAACCGTGTTGCAATGCACCCAGGTGTGGTTAGTCAAGATGATGGCCTGACAAACTCTGTGCTCACAAGCCAGCATAAGTTTGATAACCCGGTTGCTCGGATCACGATAACGCGGACGCAATAATAATCGCACTCCTTACACCGAGGTCATAAGGATGTGCCTCTGTGATTTGGAGTGAGCCATGCGCCAAGAAAAATTATTAATCGTCGAAGATGATAGAGCAATCCGCCAACTTATCAGCACACAATTGCACTGCCTAAACTTACATATTGATGAAGCCTCGAGCGCTGAAGCTGCAATAAAGAAGCTTGCCAGCTCAAGTTACGGCTTAGTACTGCTTGATATTAACCTGCCACAAATGGATGGCTTGAGCTTATGCCGCAAAATTAAAGAGCACTACCCAAGTATTGCCGTTATTTTACTGACCGCACTCAGTAGCGATATGGACAGAGTGATTGGTTTGGAAATGGGCGCTGATGACTATATTTGCAAGCCTTTCTTCGCCAGAGAATTACAAGCACGAATAAAAACACAATTACGGCATAGGTCACAACTTATGGCAGCTCAATCACATCATGAAGATAGCGCTCAAGCGGCAATTCAACTTGGAGAACTACACATTGAATTTGCCAGCCACCAAGCATTTTTAGCTGACCAAGCAATTAACTTAACCGCCACCGAATTCGATTTACTGGTCTATTTTGCTAAACACCCAAACCATGTTTTTAGCCGCCAACAATTACTAGACCAAGTATGGGGCTATCAACACAGCGGCTACGAGCATACGGTTAATTCCCATATAAACCGTTTACGCAGTAAGTTTGAGCAACATCACCCAGCCAACTTTATCGAAACAGTTTGGGGTGTAGGCTATAAATTAAACCCCGGTCAATTGAGTGCAAACTAATGAAATCAATGACGCTTTATCAAAAACTCGCTTGGTCATTAGTGCTTATTTTTAGCCTGTTGTGCGCACTCGTCTTAAATTGGAGTAAGCAGCTAGAGCAAAGCTCGGTACACCATGCTCAGCAAAACTTGCACCTTCAATTAGCCGAACATTTAGTGCATGATAACCCACTGATCCAGCAAGGTGTGTATGACTATAAGGCACTAGAAAACTTATTTCACACGCTGATGATACTTGGTCCGGCTTTTGAGTTTTATTTTGTAGACCCAGAAGGTCATTTACTGACTTATTCAGCCAAACCGGGGCAAGTCGTAAGGCAACAAATAAACTTAAGCCCAATACAGCAGCTACTCGACAACCCCACTGCCACGCCAATTTATGGTGACGATCCACGTAGCAAGGATGGCGTAAAAATTTTTTCGACCGCACCAGTTTATAATCAGCAACAACTGCAAGGCTATTTGTACGTGATAATTGGCGGGCAAGCTTACGATACAACCCTTAAAAACATAAAAGCCAATGATAACCTTTGGCTAGCCGCAATGTGGTTTGTAGCCGCCTTAGTTGCGCTCTTTATTGCGATGTTGCTGTTATTTCGGTTTTTCACCTTACCGCTCAAAAAACTCAATAAAGAGCTTAATAAAATAGAAGCGGCTAACTACAGCCTAACCAAAATGTCATTGGACTCTAGCTATACAGCTGATGATGAAATTGGCAATTTAAGCAAAGGCGTCAATGCCATGCTGGCGCGTATTGATGAGCAGTTTCAGTCATTACAGCACGCTGATAAGCAACGCCGAGAGTTACTCACTCATTTATCACACGATTTACGTACGCCGCTCTCTTCACTGCACGGCTTTCTAGAGGTGATCAATAAACCGGATAGCCACTTAAACGAGCCCGAGCAACGTCATTATCTCAACCTTGCAATGGATAACTGCCAGCAACTAAAACAGCTGATTGAACAAATTTTTGAGCTGGCTAATTTAGAGTGCGGCCAAGTGAAAATACAATCCGAGACCTTTAATTTGGGCGAGTTGATTTATGATTGTGTGGCAAAGCTTGCTCTAACAGCGCAATCAGCTGGGATTTCGCTCAAGGTTATTCCCGAAATTTGCGATTTTACCGTGACAGCAGATATTGCAAAATTAGAGCGGGTGCTTACAAACTTAATCGAAAATGCCATTCGGCACACCCCAAATGGCGGTGAAATAGCCGTTAAAGTTAGCCAGCAAAGTGATCAGTTATACGTGGCAGTGTCTGATACCGGGGTTGGTATTCATGAGGATGAACTCAATGCGATTTTCGAACCTCACTATCAGGCGCGTAATAGTATAAAACGAGGCTCAACAGGCTTGGGACTTGCTATTTGCAAGCAACTGCTCAACCTAATGGATAGTGAAATAAACGTAAAAAGTACCTTAGGAAAAGGCAGTGAATTTCGTTTTAATTTAGCGATGCAGGCATCCGCTTAATCACGGATGCCTGTGTTGTTATTATTTTTCGATACCCGCTAAATCGAGCATAAAGGCGTAATATAAAGCGGTATCTTGCAAGCTTTTAAAGCGCCCAGAAGCGCCGCCGTGCCCTGCTTCCATGTCGGTTTTGAACAGCAACAGGTTATCATCGGTTTTATATTCACGTAGCTTAGCAACCCATTTTGCAGGCTCAAAATACTGAACTTGAGAGTCGTGTAAACCGGTGGTGACTAACATATTTGGGTAAGCCTGCTTCTTAACTTGGTCATACGGCGAATATGACAGCATGTAATCGTAATAGACTTTATCGTTCGGGTTGCCCCACTCGTCATACTCATTCGTTGTCAGTGGTAAGCTGGCATCTAACATGGTCGTGACTACATCAACAAAAGGCACTGCTGCAATCACCCCTTTATAAAGTTCAGGCGCTTGATTCACAACAGCCCCCATTAGTAAGCCACCTGCACTGCCACCCATGGCAAAAATATTATCCTTATCACCATACTTTTGAGCTGCTAATGATTTAGTCACATCAACAAAGTCATTAAAGGTGTTTTGTTTTTTCAGCAGCTTGCCGTCTTCGTACCAAGGACGACCCAGCATTTGTGAGCCACGTATATGCGCAATCGCAAACACAAAACCACGATCAAGTAAGCTTAATCGAGAGCTAGAAAAGCTCGGATCCATGGTCGCACCATACGAACCATAACCATATTGCATAAGCGGATTAGAGCCGTCTTTTTTGAACATGTCTTTACGATAAACAAGGCTCACAGGAACATCGACACCATCTCGGGTGGTCACGTAAACTCGCTCAGAGGCATAATTGTCAGGATTAAAGTCACCTAACACTTTACGCTGTTTAAGCAGGTTTTTTTCACCACTTTCTAGGTTGATATCGTAGCTGCTGCCTGGCGTCGTCATACTTGAATAGTAAACACGTAAGTTAGGGTTATCTAACTCACCATTACCATAACTAAAGACCATGTAAGTTGGGTCATTAAATGCAACGACTTGCTCTTGTTGGTTACGAAGGTCACGAATAGTGATTCGGGTTTGCCCCATTTCTCGCTCTTCATACACCAAGTGATTATTAAATAGCTCAATGCCTTCAAGTTTCACGTTATCACGACCAGCAATTAGCGTTTGCCAGTTAGCTTTATCATGAGCCTTATCGCGGTGCACTTTCATCAGTTGGAAGTTAACAGCATTTAAATTAGTAACGATGTAATACCAATCGCCTAACTTTTTGATGTCATATTCAAGCCCTGCTTCGCGTTCAATAAAACGTTTTGGCATTGCTTTGACATCATTGGCATCAATAACCGAGACGCCCGATGCACTGGTGCTGCCATGGCTAATATAGATTTCTTGTTGGTCTTTACTCTTGTAAATACCGGTGTAATAACTAGTGTTTTTCTCTTCGTAAACGAGTTCGTCGTCGGCTTGCGGGGTGCCTAGCGTATGGCGATATACTTGGTAGCCTAACAGCGTTTGTAGGTCTTTTTTGATGTAGTAAAAGGTTTTGTTGTCATTAGCCCACACGACATCACCTTCTGTACCTTCAAGGCTTTCTGTGAGCATTTTACCTGTGGTTAAATCTTTTACTTTAATTGTGTAAATACGACGACTCACAGTGTCTTCACCATAAGCCAGCAAGTTGCCATTTGGGCTGACAGCTAAACCGGTTACGGCAAAATAGTCATGATTTTTAGCAAGCTCATTCACATTTAAGATAACCTGCTTACCTTCTCCTTGGCTATCTTTGCTACGCACATAAACCGGGTATTCGTCATCACCGCGCGTTTGTGAGAAATAGTAATATTCCCCTTTTTTTGTTGGTACCGTATCGTCATCCTTCTCAATACGCCCTTTAAGTTCTTCGAACAAGGTGTTTTGTAGCGTTTGAGTATGCGCTAACTTACTTTCAACATACGCATTTTCAGCATTCAAATGAGCAATAACAGCGGCATCTTTGCGCTTATCATCACGCATCCAATAGTAGTTATCGACACGAGTGTCTCCATGAATGGTCATTTCATGAGGTATTTTTTTGGCGACGGGTGCTGCAATCTGAACTTGCTCTGTGATAACAGCTTTTTCTTTATTATCTGGGACTTTATTACACGCTGATAGAACAGCTAAAGAGAGTGCCGCTAGGCAAAGTGAATGGCCAACTTTCATGGGGTTCCTGTTTTCGTTTTATTATTCTGTCTCCAATATAAGTAAAAAAACTGCAATATATAAGTAGCCTTTGTGAAGCAATGTAAAAAGGGAGCCGAAGCTCCCTTTTATCACTTACTTATCAAGTAATTACTTTTGCTTGCGACGACGCATAAATGCGAACGGTGCAGCAAGTAATGTTAACCATGCTAGTGAACCTGAAGAAGATTTTTTCTTCTCTGGTTCTTCAACTACAACTGGTTGCTCAGACGCTTCATCAGCTAGGTTGTTAACTGTAACAGTTACCATAGCAGACTCTGAAACATTACCTGATCTGTCAGTTGCAACAACTTCTAGTTCAATTGATGTTAAACCAGCGTCATAATCAAGTACGTCTTGATTCATAACTACAACATCACCTGAAGATGTTACTGAAATAGCTGTTGAACTTGAGCTAATTACAATGAACTCTGTAACAGGGCTTGCTAAATCAGCACCATAAGTTGCTTCTAGCGTACCAATTACCGTACCATTTTCAGTGTTTTCATCAACAGAGAACTCAGTATCAACAATAACTGGTGGAGTATTCGAGTCTGATTCAGGTGTTGCAGCATACGCTTTAGAACCCGAGTCTGAAAGAATCATGAAGTCTTCACCTGCATTGTATAAAGTAGCTGAAGCACCTGGTTCAATTGAGCTAACAGCTTCACCAGCTTCATCTACAAACATTGCATATACATCACTTGATGCATCTGTGAATGTGTAAGTACCCATTGCAACATCACCTTCTTCAGTTGCAATTGGTGTCCATGTTTCTTCTTCTGTACGGAAACGAACATCTACAGTTGCTCGACCAATGTCATCGGCTGTTAGGCCAAATGCTTCAATACAGCTTTGCATTGTGAGGTGGTTGTTACCGATAATTTGGTAATAATTATCTAAGAAACCAGAAGCACTACCATAGCCGTGAGTAAAGGTAATTGCAGTGCCCGGCTCAACATCGTAGAACCACTCTAACTTACCATTTTGTACTGTAACATCGTAAACACCATCTTGGTCCATATCGAAGTCAGCCATGAAACCACCCACGTAAGAGTGAGTAATTCCCTCGTTTAGCACTAATGTAGTAAGTGTTACATAACCGCTTTCACAAATTTCAGCTGATACAGCAAATGTTTCGATTGATGCGCCTACTAAGTCAAAACGTTGGTCTTCATCAATATCATCAGTCATTACTGTAGGGGCAAATACAGGATCAAGTGCTACCGCACCTGTGTTTGTTACTTCATGTGCAACGCCGTTATCAGTCACAACTGGCATGAAGCTCATTGCCGCATTTGCTTTTGGTAATACGTGGTATACAAGGTGGAATGCTTCATCGCTGCCATCAGAGAAGATTAGCGCACCATCAAGCTCTAGGTTAGTTAAGTCAGCCGTGGCATCTTGAGAACCAATATTTTCCTCAGTTAAGGTCCACTCAGGTAGAGTTGCAGGATCAATTGTTGCTGTCACGTCAAATGACATTGTTTGACCTGCTGGCACTGTAATTGACTCTGGGTAGTCAAGTGAGAATGAACCACGCTCAACATCGTCTGCATAACGTTGTTCAAGAGAAAGTGTGTACACTTGGTCTTCGTTAGAGAAGTTCTTAACTTGAACTGTTTTAGTAAGCTCAACTGTTTCTGATGCGTTTACTAAACCAAACGAAAGCGCAGCTTGTTTGGTATCTGCAGCCCATGCAGCAACGGGTAAGTTAGCCGCTTTGTTAACATCAACAAGACCCGCACCGATATAACTAATTGGTGCAAGCTCAGCGTCTGGGTTAATCGCTAACGGCTCCATAGTTACATTTAGGTTTGCCGTGTTCATTAATGTCGCTTTAATTTCAAACGCGTTACGCTCTGGCAGCGCTTCTTTTAATAAGCTCACCGCACCAGCAGTAATTGGGCCCGAGAATGAAGTACCTGTTGCGCCAGTAAGACCATCACCAAGACCAGGATGAGCAGTCATGATGTTTACACCTGGTGCTGTAATCTCTGGTTTTAACAGCCCGCCCATTGAAGGACCACGCGATGTGAAATCAGCAATCGCGCCAGACATAACAAGACGCTCAACTGTTAGGTTAAACGTACCGCCCGCTTTTAGAGCTGTACCAGCTGCAAACGTTACGCCTACAGAAGGGATAGTAACAGTTGGATCTGAACCGCCCATAGGTGCTGGCGTGCCATCGTCATTATTGTTTGCAATAATAACAAACTCTGCGCCTTTAGCTTGTGCTGCTAATACTTTAACTGTAAATGCACATGCACCACGGTCGATGATAACGCCTTTACCTGTAAAATCTACGTCGTCAGCAAACGCTTCACAAGCCGTTTGATTTGCATCTGGGTACACAAGTTCCAAGTTTTCATTAGTGTAGCTAAATGCCATCTGTGGACCAAAGCTGGCTGGCTGCACAACAGCTTCTTCACCATTAACTGTACCACTACCAACTGATTCTTCACCGGTAGGGTGAGTCATCGCACCCACTGAAAGAGCGTTTTCAGTTGTACTTGGGCCACCTACGATGAATGGATAAGCACCATCATTACCAGCAGAGATAACAACGTTTGTACCAAGTTTAACTGCTTGGTTGATGAATAAGCCTACAGCATCGTTTGCAATATCACCGTAATCGCCACCAAGTGACATATTTACAACATCAACACGGTCGCTCATATCACCGTCACCATTCGGATCCATTGCACTTTCAAGAGCTAAAAGTTGTGCAAGGCCTGGACAGCCACTATTACATACAGAGTAAACAAATAAATCTACGCTTGGTGCAATACCGTTAACAGAGTGAGAAACGTGTGTACCGTGGTTTGTATCTACATCAATAGGATCGGCATCATCGTTAATGTAATCATAACCACCTAATACTTTACCTTGTGGCCAATCAACTGACGCAGGATCAGCAATAGCTGCCGCATAGGCTTCATCAGTCCCCGCACCACCAAAAGCGGTATGAGTGTAGTCAATACCTGTATCAAGCACAGCAACGCGAACACCTTCACCTGTTGCTAAACCATTAGATACTAAAGGAGTTGCTTCAATATAGTCAGCGCTGTCAGCAACATGCAATTCATAATCGTATACTGGGTAAATGCCCTCAACTTGAGAGTTCGATAGTAACTTAGCAACATCTTGCTTATTACCATTGACTACGATTGAGCTTACTAGTGTTGATGTTTTAGCGACAACTTGTACAGGCAAGTCCATACTATTGATTGCTTGCTCTACGCTTGCTTGCGCTACTTTTGCTTGCGCTTGAATTGACGCTACATCCGCGCCCATTGTTTTAGCATTAACTGATGCTGGAGCATTTAACTTAATTAACCAGCTTGTAGCTTCGCGATGAGCTTTTTGTTCTTTTTTAGTTACCGCGCTCGATTGGATTAATTTTTTGCCGGCAAGATTATATTTAGAAAAGTCATTGGCTTGTGCACTAGCGCACATTGCACTGGTTACAGCCAAAGCAACTGCAGTTCTTTTTATTAGATTTTTAGACATGGGTTCCCCTGGGATATGTTATGTTATCGTCTAAATAGTGATTGAAACAAAGTTTCAGAACCAATATAAAACGGAAACCCTAGCAAGAACAACATTTCTGTTACATAAGAATTACATTCAGCTAAAACAAAGAACACTGAGTTTAAGTAACATATTGTTTTAAAATGATTTAAAGATACAAGCTAGAGTTGTAAATATTTGTAAATGAACAGTGTGTTGAGTTTTAGTAAATAGAGTATTGAAAATGAATTCAGAAGTAATCAACATTCTTACCATGGCAAAGGTGATTCAAACGGCTGTTGCACCCGTCTTTTTAATTACCGGTATTGCTGCAACGTTAGGCGTGCTTTCAAACCGCTTAGCGCGTATTACCGATCGAGCGAGACAGTTAGAACGTAAACTTAAAGTCAGTACGGATGAAGACTTCAATAAGTCATTAACAACGGAGCTAAGGGCACTGTTGAAACGCTCTCGCTGCATCCATATTGCATTTAGTCTAAGTGTACTCAGTGCCTTATTAGTATGTGCTGTGGTTATGTGTCTATTTTTATCGCATATTCAATCTATCAACTTGAGCGTGACAATTGCTAGCTGCTTTGTGGCTGCTATGGCGCTTTTGATATGTGGATTTTTATCTTTACTATGCGAGGTTTTCTTAGCAACAAGAAGCATGCGCCGCGGCATGATCTTCGCTGATATTGATATAAATGATTAAATTAAACTTAAGTTAAGATTAACCGCGATACACTTGAATATTATATTGAGCTAAGATAAAACTCAGTTAGTTTACTTTTATGACATCTTAAGGGGCAAAAGGAATGAAATTAAAACAATTAGTAGTGGGTGCAATGCTTTCAACAATGGCACTAGGCGCTTCAGCAAATTCTGTATTTGAAGAGCCAAGCGATGCAATCGAGTATCGTCAAGCAGCATTTTCAATGATCCGCGTACAAATTGGTGACATGGGCGATATGCTAAAAGGAAAAGTACCTTTTGATGCAGAACGTTTTCAAAAGCGTGCCGACAATGCAGCGGCATTATCTAAAATGCCTTGGGAAGCTTTCGTAGCGGGTTCTGACAAGGGTGATACATCTGCACTTGCAGCTGTATGGAGCGACAACGAAACCTTTATGAAAAAAGCAGTTGCTTTCCAACAATATGCTGATGAGCTAGCAGTAGCAGCACAAAGTGGCGATAAGAAAGTAATCGGCAAAGCATTTGGCGCTTGGGCTAAAGGCTGTAAAGATTGCCATAAGTCTTTCAAAGACTAGTCTAGTTATGATTTAAACTAAAAAGGCGCTTATTAGCGCCTTTTTTTCATGTTTTGAAGTTGCTACCCAAGCAAATAGCTGAGCGGCTCTGCACCCCAAGTCGTAAATAGCACCACTAAGCACACTGCAAAAATAACAAAAGCTATCAACGGTGATTTAGTGACAGGCTCAGTAACCGCAACTTGCTCACTATTACCCGTAAGCATAGGTTTCACTAAGTTTTTTCCTTTAATGCGGTAAATCACAATCGCTATTACATGCAACACAATGGCATACAACAAAATATCAAAGTTTAAATGATGTAACCAACCGGCAAACTCTACGGTATCTGAGGATACATGCTCGACGAGTGGACCATCCGTTAATATATCGTCACTAGTCATTAAGCCAGAGGTTAGCTGCACAATGAGTAACGCAAAAAAGGCTATCACCATATAACTACCCGCCGCGCCGTGACCCGCCTTATGTTCATTGCTTGTAAATGACTTAATTGCAGCAACAGGTGAGTGAATAAGCGCAGACAGCTTTGCCGTTTTACTACCAATAAGGCCCCAAACAAGACGTGTAATAATAAGCGCTAGAGTGAAGTAGCCTGCAGCAAAGTGCAGCTCCAACATACCTTCTTCAGCACTAAAATAGAGGGTTGCGATGGCCGCAACTAATAACCAATGGAAGCTTCTTATAAAGCCATCCCATACTTTAACTTTAGACATTGTAACTTTCCCTTTAAAGACGCTTATAACTTGCAGATATGAAATTTCAGCAATGGGTTCGGCTATACATTATTGCAAACTTCAGTTATTTTGACACACCTCTATTTCAGCTGTTTTGATCTGAGCCATAACAACAAACATGAGCGATAAGATGCATAAATCAACAATAAGAGCCTTGCTAAAAGGGTTTTTCGACATGCTCCCCTTATGTCTTGCGGTGTTACCTTGGGGGATTTTATGTGGCTCGTTAGCCGTTCAAAATGGCTTCAGTGCTTTAGAAACACAAGCTATGTCGTTGTTGGTATTTGCAGGATCAGCACAACTCGTTGCGATTGAATTAATGGCCGGCAATACCCCGCTTTTAACTATCTTATTTACCACTCTCATTATTAGCTCACGGCACTTTTTATATGGTTTAGCTATTCGCCACAAAGTCATAGATCAACCCTTTCGTTGGCGCCTGCCTGTGAGTTTTGTACTGACGGATGAATTATTTGCTTTTTCGCATCATCGCAAAGCCTATCGCACAAAAGTGCGCCTTATTTACGCACTCAGTGCCGGGTTTAGTTTTTATATTGCTTGGAATATCTGGACCTTGCTAGGTATTGTCGCAGGAAGCCTCCTTCCCGATTTAACACACCTAGGGCTTGATTTCGCCATCGCAGCCACGTTTATCGCTTTAGTTATTCCGGGTGTAAAAAACCTTGCAACACTAGCTACTGTGATCACCGCTGGCGTTGTTGCAACGCTATTAAAAAATCAGGGCTTTCAACTTTGGCTTGTCACCGCGGCTCTTATCGCTATGACGGTTGGTTATCTAATTATTCGCTGGCAAGCAAAAGAGGAGCATACGCTATGATGATCACCATTTTATTAATGGCGTGTATTACCTTCTTCACACGTTACTTATTTTTGCACCGCGCATTACCATTCAAAGTCGGTCCGAAAATGCAGCAATTTTTAAGTTTTAGCGCCCCTGCCGTACTCACCGCGATTTGGGTGCCCATTGTGTTTATTAATGACGAAGGGATAAATCTAGATTGGCAAAACCCTTACCTAAGTGCTGCTGTTGTGTCTGTTATCGTGGCCTATAAAACACATAACATATACTACACAACACTGGCAGGGATGGGATTATTTATAATTTTAAGTTAGCTGCGATACTTAACGCCAAGTAAGAAAAACCGCTGATTAAAATTTACCCTTTTAGAAAAACTCCAAGCAAGTTAGAATCAATGCAACAATAATAAAAAGTTATCATTATGAGCGAATTTCACCAACTTTCTGCCACCAGCCTACAAGGCCAAACCGTTGACTTTTCTGATTTTGAAAACAAGGTCGTACTTGTTGTAAATACAGCAAGTAAATGCGGTTTCACTCCACAATATGAAGGCTTACAAGCACTGCATGAAAAGTATCATGAGCAAGGCTTAGTAATAATTGGTTTTCCATGTAACCAATTTGGAAAACAAGAACCAGGTGATGCAAAAGAAATTAAAGAAGGCTGCCTAATTAACTACGGCGTTAGCTTTTTAATGATGAGCAAAGTCGATGTGAATGGCGAACATGCTCACCCTGTTTTTAGATACCTAAAATCAGAGTTACCGGGATTTATCACCCGCAAAATAAAATGGAACTTCACCAAATTTTTAATTGGTAAAGATGGCAAGGCAATTAAGCGCTATGCGCCACTGACAAAACCTGAACAGCTCGAGTCAGACATCGCAGCTGCACTGGGCAAATAACAAAGCCTAAAAGCAATAAAGAGGCAAATTGCCTCTTTATCTAAATTTATGCTTAGTCGTTCAAGTACTCGTCAAAGTCGTCATCGCCTAAGTTTCTGCGCAAGCGTTTTTGTTCAAGATAGTCTTCCAACTTCTTCTTTACGCGTTGCTTTTTCTTGTCGTGTTGATTACGCCCGACCATTTCGTACTCGTCTTCAACAAAATCGTCATCTAGCGCGTCATAACTAAATGTCTTACCCACAACCCACTCCATAAAGTGTTTGAGACCAATTCTTGAGATTAAAATTTGCTCGATGAATTGGCAAAGATTAAAAAGCTCGGTAGTAATTTAGTATCTAAAAAACCACCAAAATAAAGCCATACACCCATGCTAAATAGGTCATATGTCAATATTGTGAATAAATAGCGCTAAATTTGATTTCTGAAAAGTGAGAGTTTTTTATCGTTTCGATAAAAGTCATTTATGCATGTGTATTTTTTAGTTAATTTGACTAAAAAATGGTTAAAAAATTATTCCCCGCTATTTTTGAAAAAGCCTTAAAACACAACAAACTATTGAATTAATTGAATTTATGAATTTTGGCATTCAATTTGATTATGTATTTGTGTCATTTCAAACAGGAAAGAAAAAAATGAAAAAGTTATTGTTAGTAAGTTCTTTATTTATCGCTACCGGCGCAATGGCTCATAACGATAATGATACAAATATTTCATTCAGCGGTGAGCAGTGTGATGTTGAATTTATAAATGATGTACGCATTACACCAAGCGAGTTAGAAGTATACACAGCCGATAATCGCACTATGAAAATCATCGATCAACACACTTTATATATCGATGGTCAAAGCGTGTCGCTTGATGCTTCACAACAGCAAGCAATTGCAGATTACTCAGACAGCTTACGCAGCCAACTTCCTGAAGTAGCAAATATCGCACTTGATGGTGTAAAAATAGCTGGTGTAGCCATCGAAGAAGTCTCAAATGCTTTCAATATTGATGGCCTAAGCGACATTTCAGAATTAATGGACGATATCAGCGTAGAAGTACAAAACGCTTTCTATCAGCAAGGTGCGTTCACCATGGGTCAGCAAAATTTCGAAAAATTTGGCCAAAACTTTGAAGACCAATTCGATGAGCAAATCGAATCGGCTGTCGAGTCAGCCATGATGCAATCGATGGGCAGTATTTTAGTGGCGCTAGGCTCTGAACTTTTAGGTTCAGGTGGCGACATGGATGAGTTTGAGCAACGTATGGAAAACATGGGCGCACAAATCGAAGCGCGCGTAGAAACTCAAGCAGCTCAACTTGAAGAGCGTGCAGATGCATTATGCGGCAGCTTTGCTGATATCGCTCATAAAGAGCAAGAGCTAGTGGTTCTAGTACCAGAGCTAAAAGAGTATCAACTATTTACTTTTAAACAGAACGCAGAGTAATGAATTAACATCCCTGAACCAAAACACTTGGTCCTTTCGCGCAGAGCTTGCTCTGCGCTTTTTATTTTTTGGCCAGCACAGTCAGTTGCGATAACGTTTTAATCGCCTGCTCTAAGTTTTCAGACCAAGGCAAGCCATAACTTAAGCGAAAACAGCTACGGTACTTTTTACCCGCTGAGAATATCAACCCTGGAGTAATGCTGATCCCCGCCTCTAATGCCAAGTGGAATAACTTTACCGCATCATATTGGCTACCAAGGTCAACCCAGATAACACAGCCCCCTTGCGGGTTACTTATACGCGCACAACTTGGCATATATTGCTGCAGGCACCAAATCATACGTTCTTTATTGGTACTTAAGCGCTGTCTAAGCAAACGAATGTTACGGTCGTACTCACCGCTAGCTATAAACTCATACAAGGTCCACTGGTTTATAAGTGGCGCTGAGCAACTAAGCGCACGTTTGTGTCGCCTTGCTTGCTCTGCAAACTTACCGGCAATGATCCAACCAATGCGGTAACTAGGTGCGGCTGTTTTTGAAAACGACGCGCAGGTGATCACTAAGCCCTTTTTTGAATAAGCTTGTGCAGGAGTGGCACGCTTAGCTGTAAAATGTAAGTCGCCATAAACATCATCCTCAATAAGCACCACGTCACGCTGCTCTAAAAGTGCCACTAATTGCTCACGCTTGGCATCAGGCATAAAACTGCCAACAGGATTATTTAATGAGGTTGAAAACACACAGGCTTTTATATCATGCTCATCGAGTGCTTGAGCCAAATCATCTAGCCATATTCCTTCATCGGGGCATAGCGGTATTTCCAGTGCCTTTAAGCCTAAGCTTTCAATTAATTCGATAATGCCAAAATAACAAGGCGACTCGATAGCAATAACATCACCGGGTTTAGCGACACACTTAAGGGCAATCGCCAACGCTTCTTGAGCACCATTGGTGATCACTAATTCATCGCTATCAACCCCAATGCCAAAATCCAGATAGCGATGAATGAGTTGTTTTTTAAGTGGTGCAAAGCCATCCATCGGGCCGTAATTAATTGCCGATGCGCCCGCTAATGTCATTACTCGGCGCATTGTTCGTGCCAGTGCTTTATCTGTCGGTGCAGCGGCTACAGGGTTGGCGATACCAAATGGCACCACATTAGCTTTATGGATAGCGCTGTAGACTTGCTCAATCAAGCCTTGCTTATTGACTGTGGTCGGCTCTCGACTGAGCCTAACTCGCTTTGGTCGTGACTGATTTAACTGTGAAGACTTTAAAAAGTACCCTGACTTTTCTCTTGCTTCAATCAATCCTTGCCCTTCAAGTAATTGATACGCTTGTTTTACAGTAGGAATACTGATGTTGAGCTTGTCTGCCATTTTTCTGAGCGAAGGTAATTTTTCGCCCGGTAATAACGATCCTTGCAAGCAAAGATCTCTAACTAGCTGAATAACTTGTTGATATAAGAACTCACTGTTACTACGACTGATAACTTGTGACATAGCCCACCAAACTGTATAGGTTGCATTTCTAGTTTTCTGTATATGTTAAGTATACAGAAGAGGATTAAAATGAACATACTTTCAATTTTTGGGTACTAACTATGAAAAGCGCCGCTCTCTACCTTGCTACAGTGCTGATCTGGGGATCGACTTGGCTAGCTATTGAGTTTCAACTAGGTGATGTCGCTGTTGAGGTCTCTTTATTTTACCGCTTTGCCATTGCAGCTATTTTAATGTGGGCCTTTGTGCTCATGAAAAAGCTACCTATGCATTATTCACTGCGTGATCACGGATTTTTTGCTTTATTAGCCTTATTTAACTTTGGTTTAAATTACTTAGTGCTGTATTGGGCTCAGAACTATCTCACCTCAGCAATGGCCTCAATTGCGTTTTCTATGTTGCTATTGATGAACATTATTAATACCCGCTTGTTCTTCGCAAAGCCAATTGCGAAACGAATTTACTTTGGCGCTCTACTCGGCGTAATGGGTATTGCCAGCTTGTTTTGGCCACAAATTCAGCAATTCGACTTGAGTAATGGTGCGTTGGTCGGGTTACTACTTGCGCTATCTGGAACCTTTGTGGCTTCATTGGGGAATATGGTCAGTGTTCGAAATTCACAACGTAACATTGGCGTACTTCAAGGCAATGCCTGGGGTATGTTATACAGCGCTTTAGGTCTAGCAGCTTATGTTTTAGTAAGTGATGTTGAGCTCACGTTGAACGCCCCGAGTAGCTATTGGGTGTCGCTTTTCTACTTAGCAGTGTTTGGTACCGTAATCGCATTTGCTTGTTACTTCGCGCTACTTAAAAACATCGGCCCTGAGCGCGCAAGCTATGTAATCGTATTATTCCCACTGGTTGCAGTGGTGTTAAGTACTTTATTTGAAGGATTTGAATGGCAAGCGAATACCTTTATGGGTTTTAGCCTAGTGTTATTCGGTAATGCTATCGTGCTGACTCCTACTCGACAAATTAAAGCATTTTTTGCTGCGCGTAACTTGCAGCAAAAAAGCTCCGTCCCCAGTTAGAAGTGACTATGTCGCCTCTAACACCAAGCGCTGGCAAATTTTGCCGGCGCTTTTTTATGGCATATGAAAACGAAGTGCTTGTTTGTGAATCTTAACTTTAGCCGGAGTAAAACCAACAAGCTCACCATCGGCCTCTATAGCCAACCCTTTCGTGGTGACCTCTGCAGTTGTTAACTGGGTATATTCTAGCGCTTGCAAACCATGATGCTTTACGAGCAGTAAATACAAAAAGCTGATCAGGTTTTTCAACAAACCGCCAGCTGGCATGCAGTAGCAATCAAGCTGACCATCATTTAACTTTGCCCGAGGGGCAATCTTTAAGCCACCACCAAAGTAATGATGATTAGCAAAAATCGTCGCTAAATTACTGTAGCTGAGTGCTTTGCCATTAAACTCACCCTGAAGTGACTGTGCCTTAAATGAAAATAGCTGCTTGATGCCCTGCCAAGTGTAGCCAAACGAGCTAAAACTTCCGGCTTTATTTAGTTGAGTCACGACTTCAGCGTCAAAACCTATTCCCGCCACATTAATAAAATAGCGCTGATTGATTTGTCCAACATCGATTAACTCAGTACGGCTATTAAAAACAGCGTCATACCAAGCCTGTTGTTTACACGCAAAGCCACGAGCAAAATCATTTCCTGTGCCTGCCGGAATTAACGCGATAGAGCAGCGACTCATCATTAATGCATTAACAGCTAAATGCAGCGTCCCATCACCACCAATCACCACAACTTGAGTTTGGTTTTTAGCCAAAAGCGCTATATCAGCGCAATCATTCTCAAACTTGCCTGTGGTTAAATACAGTTCAGGCTCAATCTGTCTTTTTTTACATTCTTTTAGTAGCCAATCAACACTGTTTTTATGATTTTTTTTGTCACTTGGCTTTATTATTATCAACATCAACGGTTACTTCTTTTCTTGCATGGTAAAAACACCACACTCGTTCAAATTATATTAATCTGAATATTTAGTCACTTTCTCACTCTAAAAACGCATAAATAAAAAGAATAAAAACTAAAAACCTTTATTTACCTACACTTCAGCGTCAAACAAACTGCATAAGAATGCAAGATACCACTAAGGTAAAAACTTAACCCCATGTTAATAAAAGGTTTTTGGATTAGAAAAAGTTATCCGACAGACTCAATTTTTATCGTTTTATTTTTGTTCAGTTTGATTGCAAAATACTCACATTTTCAACCAAACACAACCCGGAGCAAAGTAATGAACCCAATTAATACATTAAACCAAAACGCTGCAACTCATGTTGCCGTAAAACCAACAAACCGCAAAGCAAAAATGTTGGCAAAACTAAATCGCTACGGCAAAAAGTTAGCTCTTGGCGGCGCAGTACAACACAAGTAATCCCCAACCATGGTTACTTTATCGGTGCAGTAAACACCCAACCACTAACGAAGATCCTTCTTTAGCTCCTCCGTTTACTGCTCCAACCCCTTTCTTTTAAGTTAAAAACAGCAATTAATTAAACCTTTTTACAAAAAACTCCCTCTTTACGCTCAAAAAACAAGCAAACAAACTTTTTCCTATTTACACAGCCGATTCAGCTAAGTATTATTCTCGCATCACGATGTGGAGAGATGGCAGAGTGGTCGAATGCACCGGTCTTGAAAACCGGCAGGGGTTTGTAGCCCCTCTAGGGTTCAAATCCCTATCTCTCCACCACTTATTTTTATTTGTTGATTAATTTCAGCAAATTACAATCAGAATTATGCGCTGGAGAGGTGGCCGAGTGGCCGAAGGCGCTCCCCTGCTAAGGGAGTATAGGGTTTGTAGCTCTATCGAGGGTTCGAATCCCTCCTTCTCCACCATTTTATTATTAAAAACCGCTTTTAAGCGGTTTTTTTATGCCCGAAAACTTGCACACTTCATTATATTTCATGCATGCTAAGTATCTATTTGCTACACAAAGTGATGCTATGTTTCGTTTTGCATTTTTTACTCTTGCCCTACTTGCCTGCGCCAACAGTAAAGCCACTATTTATAAGTGCATGATTGACGGGGTTGCCACTTTTACGGAGCAGCCTTGTGGAAAAGATGCAGTAATCGTGAAAATTGCACCGCCACCAGCAACTAGCCAAACACCAGCTACAGAGCAACCGCAAAAACCACAAAAGCCTGCCGACTTAAGTGTTGAAGATTATTTAAAAATTCAAAAAGCCGATCGTGAAATAGAGCGCCTTCAGCTAGAAATTAAAGAACTACAAAAACAACAAAGTGAGCGCATCGATAAACTCAATAATATGACGCAAGATGCCGCAAATAGGTTAGGCGCAACGTCTATTGATGATGCTATCAGCAAACAAAGTGAGCGTATTAACGCTTACTATAAGAGCCAAATCAGCATCCTCGAAAAACAGGTAGCACAGTTAGAAGAAAACAAAAAGCAGCTCAAAGAGCGAGGCACGCAATCCAATTAGCTTAACTTACCAAAACTGGTCAGACATGATATAACAACATTTGCTGATTTAGTTTAGGGATCAATTGTTTTGCACATTCACACGCTCGAAGGTTATATTCAAAATATCTATTTAGTTGAATATCCAGATAAATTGATGCTGCTTGATGGGTGTTGCCGTGCTGATGTTGATACAGTATTTGACTATATTACCGAACAACTAAAGCGTCCCATCACTGACTTAAAACTGATTGTTGTCACCCATATGCACCCAGATCATGCCGGTGGAGCGCATGCACTAAGAAAGTTAAGCGGCGGCAAAATAGCGACGTCGAATGCTCCAGGTCAATGGTATAGAGGCATTGACGGTTTCTTAATGCATTTAACCGATATCGCTTTGGCTTGGTGGGTCGCCGGTAGGTTAAATAAAAAACGGCACAACCTTTGGTACAGCCGCCATCTAGATGCAGATTATTACCTTGCTACTGATGCAACCTTACCCGGCTTTGACGATTGGCAAGCACTACATAGCCCAGGTCACACTGACCGAGATATTAGCCTGTATCATATTCCTAGCGAGCGAATTTACATTGCTGATTTACTAGTGAAAGTAAAAGGGCAGCTTGTACCACCCTTTCCTGTTTTTTACCCGAAGCTGTATTTAAGCTCTTTGTTGATGCTAAAAGCGCTACAACCAAAACGGATTATGTTTGCCCACAGCAACGAAGTCAGTATTGATGACATCGACTTTGAGCAAATTTTAGCGCTGGTCCCCGAAAAACCAATGACGCACTGGCGTTCCGTCAAAGCAAAAGCTCGACAAGCTCTTAATTTAAGGCGCTTTTCACAGTCGTGATAAAAGTATCTATATCCTGCTGATCATTATAAATATGAGCAGAGACTCTTAAGCCTAAGTGACGTTCATCAACCGCAATATTCGCTGCAATAAGCGCAGCTTTAACAGCCGCTTGTTGCTCGCCAAAATGCATAATAGCCGTACCAGAGCATTTGTCAGCCTGTATTGGTGAGCGCATATAATCAGCTAATTGATCATGAAACTGAGCGAGCATTGCTAAGTTATGAGCGCGTACTTTCTCAATACCAAGATCAGCAAAGTAATTAATACTATGCGAAGCTAAAATATAAGGTGCAACTGAAGGAGTACCGCCCCAAAAGCGTAACGCGGTTTGATGATAAGCAAAGTGCTTAATATCAAACTCAAACGGATTTTGATGAGAAAACCAGCCAACATCTTGTGGCTGACAAAGTGATAGCTGCTTGCTGTTAACCCATAAATAAGCAGCACCCGGTCCACCACATAGCCATTTAACACTCGAGCCCAACATAAAATCGGCATCAAGCTTAGTTAAGTCGACCTCTAAAATACCCGCAGACTGCGCAACATCTAGTAAGCTCAATGTGTTGTGTTGTTTCGCGATATTTATAATTTCATGAATAGGCGCTTGCTGACCCGTGTTTGAATAAACATGGCTAATAAAGACTAAATCAATATCATTTTTCGCTAAATATGACTGCCAAATCTGCGCATCAGTTAAATCTTCATGCTTACCAATAAACACGATTTCAGCACTTTCAGGTAGGGCTTTTTGCATCGCAAAACCCATGCTTGGAAAGTCACTTTCTGCCATTAACACTTTGCAATTTTCTTGTTGCAGTCGCGGGTGCGACATCAACAGCTTGGTTAAACCACTCGATAAGTTAACTTGTGGACAAAATAACTCACTTTGCGAGTTAAATAGTTTAGCGAGACTACTCGTAAATGCTTCAACACCTTGCAACCACTGTTGCCATGGTTCTTTATTTTCATTTTGCCAAGCGGCAAAAAACTGCTGATGAAAATGCTGCTCAGCAGATTTTAAGGGGCGCCCAACAGAGTGGTTAAGCAAATAGCTGCCTTGTGGAATTACAAAATCGTCTTTACTCATTACTTAATCCACTGCTTTAACTTAGTTAAATCATCAAACCGAGTACGAATATCATCCCGTTTTGCTGCCGCACGGCGATCACGTAACTGCTCTAATGAGTTAAGTAACACATGCAAAGGCGGCCCACTGGCTGTGACTTTATCCATATGTTGTTGCTGCATTTGCTGTGAAGGCTGCGCAATGTATTTACTGACTAATTGATTATGGTGGCCAATGGCTGTATCACCATGCAGTTTACACACTTGAATGAACAGCTTTAAGTTAGTTTGTAACCATTCGCTATCGCGCTCAGCTTCTGCTGCTAAAAAGTCATCCATAATGCTTGTCATACGCATGCTTTCACGCAGGATCTGCTGATCTTCAGGCATCATATACAAGAATTTATCCACCAGCATTTGCGAGTAACTAGGTTCGTTAGCAAAACAAAGACCAAGCAATAAATCGATGACATTAATGCCCGCAAAATCACCAGCATTCGCGCCACGATATACCTCTTTACCTACTCGATACGGCTTGTAATACGGGCGTACACAATAGAAAAAGCGGTCTGTATCGAGCTTGTTGTATAACGTATTGTTCGACTCAATCACATCAAGCAATGCTTGTTTTGCTACTGCGAGTAAATCTGCCGCGATAGGATGTGATATCCCTAACGGCTGAATTTTTAATAAAGCATCCGCCGCGCGCTTATACGCTAAAATGCCCTTGGTATTGTAATCGATAAAGATTTTCTCATCTTCAAGGTCAGTAAAACGCTTATACAAACCATCAACCGCTTTGTTGTGGGTGGTTAAATGCGCCGTTGCAAAACGCGGGGTTACACCAATAGATGCACCAATGTGCATTGCCAACGCAGAAGCTTCAACAAGAGGTGAACTTGTTTCACGAGAAGGCTCAGTGATCTCATGACGACGGCATGCCGCCATATACAAACCAACATTACCTAATAAATCGAAGGCGTTATCAAAGCCTTCATCGGTATTGCCCTCAGCCAGTAAAGCACGAATATGCTCATTACCTTCTTGCTCTAATTGACGTTTAAGGTGCTCACCGACACCCTCTACATTCGCTTTATCGTCTTGTTGCCAATATAGTTTTTCTAATTCGCTGTTGATCTCAACAAAACGGGTGCGAAGCCAGCTATCAAATGCCTTAGTGTTCTCAGTCACAGGCTCACTCCAAAATAATTATATTGCGATAATGTTAACAGAGTTCAATGAGTGCTAATCGCCAAAATATAGACTAGAATCCATCTAGATTAGTGAAAATCACTCAAATAAAAATGAAATTAGATAAAAAAGACCAACAATTACTTAATGCTTTACAGGATAATGCGAGAACTTCTGTCTCAGAGCTGGCACACTCGGTTAGCCTGTCCGATACCCCTTGCCTACGCCGCATTAAAAAGCTCGAATCAGCAAATGTGATCAGTGGTTACCATGCTGCCATCAATCCTAAAGCAGTTGATTTAAATGTGTCTGTGTATGCCTTTGTTCGCTTAAACCAGAACTCTGTTGCCGCTGCTGAGCAATTTGAACAGCAGGTTGAGAAGCTTGACCATGTACTTGAGTGTTCTGTTATTTCAGGCAGTTATGATTACCTGCTGAAGATCGTTGCCGCTGATTTAGAAAGCTATGAAAGCTTTGTGAAACATAAATTAGGTAGTATTGATTGTATTGCTAACATCGAATCGACAGTGGTCTTAAAACAAGCGTTCACTAAGCGTCATTTACCGCTCGCTTGACGCACCTTGCTTGCAAATAAAACATAACTCGATAAGCTAAAAACAGGCTTTAAAAGGATGCTTAAATATGAAATTCATCAACTTAGTTGCTATCTCTTGGGCCATCAGTGGGCTATTTAGCAGCTCATTAATGGCGCAGCAACAAACCTGCCTTACTCAGCTTGAAGACCAAAAACTGATGATGAAAAGTAAGCGCGAAGGACTATTTAGAGAGCCATTACCACGCACCCATAGCACCTTTAGCTATAATATCGAGCAAGCATTTAGTGACTATTTAACCGCTGCCTACTTGCAAATTAGTAGCGAAAACCCGCGTGCTAGTTTGCCATGCCCTGTTTACACAGACACCTATCAGCAGCTTGTTGCACAAGGCGCTCGACCAGCTAACGCGACTGTTGCCGATTTAATAAGCCCATTTGAACTTAAACAGGCCAATAGCCGTAAAGCAGTGCTCTTGATCCACGGTTTAACCGACTCACCCTTTACCTATCACGACCTTGCACAAGTGTATTATCAACAAGGGTATACGGTACGCACAATTTTACTACCTGGGCATGGTACCGCTCCTGCAGCACTTAGAGACATAGATGCCGATGATTGGCAAAAGGCTAGCGTGTATGCCATTGAGCGCACATTAAAAGATTTTGATCAGGTGATATTAGGGGGGTACTCAACCGGTGCTGCACTAGTTATTGATTACTTAACTCAAGGCCCGGTCGATAATAAGATTACTGCTGCTATGCTGTTTTCACCTGCAAGCGAGCCACACAATAAAAACGGTTGGCTGGCGAAATGGGTCGATGCGATTCCATTTGTGAATTGGATTGATAAAGACGCGGACCTTGATTTTGCCAAGTATGAGTCGTTTCCATTTAGTGCAGCCTCAGCTAGTCACGAAGCAATGAGCCGTATTAGCCTTGATGAGCTTCGTCATCGCCAACTCCCTAATGTAGCGATATTTAGCACTTTTAGTGATGTTGACACCACAATAGATAACCAAGCAACCTTTAAAATTTTAACTAAGCTGCACGACCCAAAAACGCGCAAAAATAACCAGCTTGATCGCCTTGTATACTATGGGGATGACAAAAACATCCCCGCTAGCTTTCCAGCTGATTACCAAATAATTCGTGATGACTGCGACACCGATGACTGTAAAAAAATCAAAGGAATGTCACATATTGGTATTGTTAATAAACCCAGCAACCCTTACTACGGTCGCACAGCATTGTATCGCAATTGCGGAAGCTACTTAGATGACGACAAGCTTTATTCAGCCTGCAAATACCAAAAAGACGTTGTGATGGGTGAACGAACAGCCGAAAATTTACAAGCGCACAAACCCTTTGCACGACTCACGTTTAACCCTTATTTCGATAAGCTTGCTATGCATATCAAGGGTTTCATCAAAGATATTGAATCGGCTGCACAATGAGTGAGCTTAGCCACCGCTGGTTTAATCAAATAAGCGAGATTGATGCCGCTCTTTGGCAGTCATTTTTTGATGATACGCCCTTTACTGATCACGCTTTTTTAGCGGCTTTAGAACAAACGGGCTGTGTGAGTGAAGAGTCGGGTTGGCAACCTATGCACCTAGCAATTTACCAGCAAGAACAGGTCATAGCCTTACTACCCGGGTATCTAAAACACCACTCTTATGGTGAATATGTATTTGACTGGGCTTGGGCTGAAGCCTATCAACAACATGGCCTAGAGTATTACCCTAAATGGCTGTGTGGCGTACCCTTCACACCTATTGCAGGGCAACGAATTAGTATAAATCACAATAAGCCCGCTGAAGTCTATGCGTATATTCAGCACATACTCACAGCAACAGCAGCGCAGTTAGGCTGGTCAGGTTGGCATATAAATTTTTGCCACCAACAGCAAGCGACTGCATTAACTAGCGAAACCGTAATGCAACGTCATGGTGTGCAGTTTCAGTGGTTTAATGAAGGCTATAATTGCTTTGAGGACTTTTTAGCTTCACTCACCGCAAGAAAGCGTAAATCGCTCAAAAAAGAACGCGCTAAAATAACTGAACAGCAGATAGCCGTAGAATGGATCGAAGGTGCTGACATCAGCAAACAGCACATGCAGCAATTTAGTCATTTTTACCGCCAAACGTATTTAAAGCGCTCAGGCCACAATGGTTATTTGAATACCGCTTTTTTTGAGTTATTACAGCAAAGCATGGCCGACAAACTGGTTTTAATGTTCGCTAAATATCAAGGAGAGGTGATTGCCGCCACACTCAGTTTTAAAGATCAGAACTGTTTATATGGTCGATACTGGGGAACGAACTATGAGCTCGATAGTTTGCACTTTGAGCTTTGCTATTACCAAGGCATTGAATACTGCATTGCCAACAAACTTAAACAGTTCCATTCTGGCGCACAAGGTGAGCATAAAATAAGTCGCGGTTTTAAGCCCGTAAATACCTATTCATTGCATCATATTCAGCACACTGAGTTTGCAGTTGCCATTAGTGATTTTATTACTAGAGAACGCCAACATATGGCGCTCTATAAAGCCCAATGCGAAAGCTTACTGCCTTTTAAACAGCAATAATTGGTTATTCGCTGGCATTTGCACATCTTCAACAAAGGATAAGCCAGCTTGCTCTGCAAGTTGGCAAATCGCTTCAAAATCACGAATCGCACTATTTGCATCTTGCTGTTTTAAAAAAGCATCGAATTCAGCATTACTAGCACTGGTAAACTTACCTTGGTACTTAAATGGTCCATAAATACACAACTTACCTTTTGGCGCTAAATGCTTTGCTACACCTTTGAAAAAGCGTTCCACCAGTGGCCAGCTAATAATGTGCATTGTGTTCGCGGTGAAAATGGCATTCACAGTTTCAACCGGCCAAGGATCATTAAGGTCGAGTGTCAGTGGCGCATGCAAGTTAGTTAATGCAGCTTCTTGATGCCATTGTAAAATCCCCGGGTGATTAACCTCGCGATCACTACAATGCCACTGCAAATGTGCTAAATGCGTTGCAAAATGCACACTATGTTGCCCAGTACCTGAGCCGACTTCTAATACATCCGTCACATCAGAAAAGAACTCTGCTAATACGTTTAAAATAGGTAATTTGTTGTTTTCACAGGCTTGAGAGAAGGGTTTATCCATACAAATTAGTGCACCATGTTTGGTAATTAGTGCACAACAGTAAAGCAAAAATAAATAATAAAGTCGCGGTGAATTTATTAGTTAAAAATATAAAACCATTATTTTCAACAAGTTAAATTTATTGATAAATATTGGTACAGCTTATGCTATTTCCTAAGTGAGTTAACCAATAGGAGCAATATTATGTATATCTCACCCTACACCGCTGTAGATGCAGCACTTGCAGCCAGCGAACGTGCTGAAAGCGAAAAAGCCGCCTTAACAAGTTGTGACGACAGAGCAACCGTGATCGATCTTCTTTCTCAATGTAACAAAGAAAATGTACAGGCGCCGAAAAAACATGAAACAGACCAGATTTTTATTCTCGGCTACAATTAATCACACACAGTTAATCCATTCAGTCTTAGCTTCATTATATAAGACTTGCACTAAAACCGATTAACTGTAATGATAACAATTATCATTACAGTTAATCGGTTTTTCTATGCACTCTCACAATGCTATGCTCCATTATCAGCGGCAAATGAAATGTGTTTGCCAAAGACCTGGGCTACATGCCCCTGCACTTGTTGCGAACTATGTTGAAGCGGGTTTAAACATTGCACGCTATTACGAAAAGCATCACAACTTTATTTTGCAAGAGCTGTATCTAAGACGCACCTTTCATGAACTACTTGAAAAGATGTGTGATTCATTAGTGCATAATGCAATTCGTAAACAATGTTTGGCTCAGCTTTATAAACCGCAACTTGCGCTAAAGCGTTACTACAAAACTCATAACTGTATTGAAAAGTATTTCAGTTTGGAGCGAGAAGCGTGCCTTCTCAGCCAAGAATTTAACCCGATTTAGGAGTGTTTATGAGCCAATTTAGAACCGAATCAGATAGCATGGGTGAGCTACAAGTCCCTGCGAATGCGTTGTATCAAGCTCAAACGCAACGCGCTATCAACAATTTTCAAATTAGTGGCTTAGCCATGCCTAAGCAATTTATCACCGCCCTCGCCTACATTAAGCAAGCTGCCGCTCAAAGTAATGCTGCTTTAGGCCATTTGAGCCAAGGTAAAGCCAAAGCCATTGAGCAAGCATGCCAGGAGGTCATCGATGGTAAGCATTTTTCAGAGTTTCCGGTTGATGTATTTCAGACAGGCTCTGGCACTAGCTCAAATATGAATGCCAATGAAGTCATTGCAACGCTGGCGAGCCAATTTGCAGGAGAAACCATTCACCCCAACGATGATGTGAACATGGGACAAAGCTCAAATGATGTGATCCCCACTGCGATTGCTGTAAGTAGCGCTATTAACATCATTTATGAGCTGTTTCCTAAACTCGATAAACTCAGTCAAAGCCTACAAAGCAAACAAGCCGAAGTAGGCCATATTGTTAAAACCGGTCGCACTCATTTAATGGATGCAATGCCTGTGAGTTTTGCACAAACACTGGCTGCATGGCAGTTACAAGTGGATCATGCAATGGCAGGTATTCGCCAAGCTCTTGAGCGAGTTTGTGAACTTGCACAAGGTGGCACAGCAGTTGGTACCGGCATAAATGCCGATCCAGCGTTTGCCGGTGAGTTTTGCCAACACTTGAGTGAGAATGTAGGTATTCGCTTTAGCCCAAGCAAAAACTTCTTTTATAACATCGGCTCACAAGACGCCATTGTTGCGCTGTCAGGCCAGCTAAAGGTACTTGCTGTAGCACAAATGAAAATAGCCAATGACTTGCGCTGGATGAACTCAGGCCCACTTGCAGGTCTTGGTGAAATTGAACTTGAAGCTCTACAGCCAGGTTCATCAATTATGCCGGGTAAAGTAAACCCTGTGATCCCTGAAGCGGCAGCGATGGTCAGCGCACAAGTCATTGGCAATGACGCTACCATTACAGTGGCTGGTCAAGCGGGTAACTTTGAGCTTAATGTAATGCTACCTGTGATTGCCTTAAACATTTTGCAAAGTATCGAACTGCTGGCGAATAGCAGTGAAGCACTGGCAGATAAAGCGATTGCCAGCTTTAAAGTAAACCAAAGCAATGTTGATAAAGCGCTCGCTAAAAACCCAATTCTGGTTACTGCACTTAATCCGGTGATCGGCTATAGCAAAGCCGCAAAAATTGCCAAATTAGCTTATCAAGAAGGTCGTCCTATTATTGATGTTGCTGCTGAGCATACGGATATTTCGCGCGAAGAACTGAGCGAGTTACTGAACCCTGCCAAACTAACCCAAGGTGGTTTGTAATACCTATTTATTGCAGATAGCTGTAAAACTTTTATCTTACTGTAGCTCTGTGAATACAGAGCTACTTACTGAAAGCTAACGTTTTTATTGCTCCACTTTGAGCAATGTGTATGATAGTGAGTACTTATTCAACGATTTTTAGGTATGTTATGCGCTATCCACTATTGGCAATTTTATTTCCTGTGTTATTAACTGCGTGCTCGGACGCTGCAACTAATGAGCAAGCCGAATCAACGGCAACCAGCAATAAACTTGTCGAGGCACCAAAAGCCGTTGAAATAAAAAACGCTGAGGAAGTGACCAAAGCAGCCCCAGATAAAGCCACTATTAGCTCTGCCCATGAGCAACTTAAACAATTAATCGATGATCCAAGCTGTGACAACAGTACCCAATGTAAAGTATTACCTGTTGGTAGTCGTGCCTGTGGCGGCCCAAGTAGTTTCATTGTGTATTCAACCAAAACAGCTGACACGGCTGAGGTTGAAAAACTTGCAAAAGATATCACCGCCCTTGAAAAGCAATTTAACGCAGCAAACGACATGATGAGTATTTGTCAGCATCTAACCGCACCAGGTGCGCAGTGTTCTGAGAATACTTGTGTTAGAATCGAAGGCTCAGCGGCAAGTGTATACTAAGGAATAAGCAATAATGGTTCGTTCATCGACTTTCAAGAAACTTTTTATCACCACAACTGTGTTAGCAAGCATTGCTTTAAGCGGTTGCGAAACAACAACGTCGGCTAGTTCTGCGCGCGTTGATCTAGGTGATTTAAATGATCAGCTGAACGATATCGTTAGTAATAATAGCTGTACTGCGAGCTTTCAATGTAAGGTGTTAGAAGTTGGTGAGCGAGCATGTGGTGGCCCAAGTCGCTATGTGGTCTATTCAACGTTAAACAACGCACAAGAGCAAGCTGAACAACTTGCGGAGCGAATTACAGCAGCTGAAAAGTCATCTGATCAAGCATTAACCGTTAACGATTGCTCACCAGTTCTGCCTGTACAATCACTGTGTATTTCAAAGCAGTGCCAAGCAATCGAGATTAAGTAAATAATGCAATAAGGCCGGAAACAATCACCACGCTGATGATACAAATCCCGGCCTTATATATGTACTTAACCTGCATTGTATTATGCACCCAGTAAGCATAAATGTAGCGAACAAAGTAACTTGCAGCAGTGCCAAATAATGCAAAAATAACTAAATACGCAAGTAAAATAATATCCACAGTCATGCCACTTCTTTAAAACATCTAGTCTCAGTGTAAGGGCTTAAAGAAGTAAAGGCAAAACCTTAGCTTTTTTTACTGTGTTCAATGAGTAATTCAGCCACGCGCTGCTTCACAGCACGCTTATCATCGGCTGCAACGCCAAAACGCTCAGCCAATAAAGCAATCTCTTCATCATTTAAGTTAAACGATAAACGCTGTCTGGTTTTTTTTGACTTAACGTCGAGATCCAAAATCTTACGGATCATATCTGATGGCGTAAGCTCTTGGTCAATGGCTTGCTTCTTAATTGATTTTTGCACTTCAGAGCTTAAATCAAACGCCATTTGCGTGGCTCTAACGGCTTGCTCCTGACGCTGCCATTTGGCTTTTGCATCACTCACTTGGCATCCCCAGGAAATAAGTCAACAATATCGCTAATTGGTCTGGTTAACGTCAGTGATACCTCTGTTTCACCGCCTTCCCAAATCTCAATATTTAAATTATGCGATTCATCATCAGAACTTAAACAGATCATTTCACACGGTTCACCGCCTTCATCTTCATAACGAGGTAAAGGCTTATTGCGGTAGTCCTTATTATGGAAATAACACACATAAGGCGCTTCTGATTGCTTGTAGCTCGATGCTAAAAAGTGACTAAAACGCTCCGGACTATTTTGTACATTAATTGCCGTTAATTCGTCTTCATCAAAAATACGAGCGAACTCATCAAGGGTAAAAATCTCATCAACATCATCGCGTTGAATTTTGATCGCAAAGTTTGCCCATTGCTCACCATCATCTGATTCAATTTGCAAAAACACCACTTGGCCAGATTCACTCTCGAGTACCAACTCATACTCTGCACTACGTTGGTACTGATACGTTTGCACATCAATAACACGCAGTGTTTGTCCTTTTAACCAGCTTGGGTAAGCGAACGAATCAATCACCGTCAGCATATCACCAACGAGTAATTGGCTTGGATCAGTAAGCTGACGCTCTGGGGCTTTTTTAGATTTGAAAAAGTTAAACATTGGCTGACTCCTTGTTGAAGCAAAAAAGGTAACCCAGTGCGTGGGTTACCTTTTGTCTTTCCGTTAACTGATTAGCTATTTTGTTTTGCTTTAATACGCGCCAGAATATCCGCGCTTTTCGGATTGGTATCACCAATACCCGCTTCAGCCATTTTCGCTTTTAAATCATCGCCATTAGTATCAGCTTCTAGTTGCTTAGCCGCACCTAACTGGTCTTGACGGTCTTGCTGACGCTGCTTAATACGCTCTAGAGACTCACGTGCTGATGTCATTGATGAGCTATTAGTATTTAGCGTGCTGTTTACAGCCATTGTTGCTTGCTGCACACTCTCAGTCGTTTTAACCATTGTTAATTGACGTTGGTTTTCTTTAATCGACTTTTCAGCTTCTTTAACTTGCTGCTTTAGTTGCACAATGTGGTTACTAAAACCAGCTAACACTTCTTCGTGCTCTGCTTTTTCAGCTTCAAAATCACCGATTTTTTCTGCGATTTCTAATGCAAGAGCTTCGTTACCTTTTTCAAGTGCTTGGCCTGCATACGCTTCATGTTCAGCAATTGATGCATCTAGTGCGCTAATTTTACGCTTCGTTTGCATCTCTTTTGCCATTACTTCAGTCAGGCTTTTTTTAGCGCGTTGTAGGGCATTTTGTGCATCAGCAATTTCTTGTTCAAAGATACGGATACCGTTTGCATCAACAATTGCTTGTCCTGCTTCACGAGCGCCACCACGTACAGCTGTAAATAGTTTCTTTAAAATACTCATAATCTTAACTCCAGAAATTGCTAATTAATCGTTTAAATAAATGGTCACGGCTTCAAGTGCATCAATCGCATTGTCTGCCAGTGTTACCAACTCATGGGTAATATCATCAAACGATGAATTAACCGATAACGCGCCAAAAATAGCGTATTTATCATCAATTTTTGCAAATGCGCTTAATGGGATTGGTACATTTAAACGTAGTAACGTTTCGTTTAACTCATTACGCATATCTGCTTGTACTTCGTTTTCAGCAAACAGGTAGCTAATACACAGTAATTGCTCTTCTGTTTGAGTAACAAAGATAGGTAACTCATCATTCCCATCGACGATAACTTGTAACACATCTTGTTCACCTTCGTTGGCAATCAAGAAAGACTCAAAGCTCACACCTTCTGTTTCAAAAGAAGCCAGTTTGATTGATAGTTCATTTAATTCCATGTCTCACCTTTTCACGTTTTGACATATTATGTCTGAGTTAAGATTTGCATAGCCGACATATTATGTCAACTATAAAATATCAATTTTTGTACAATTCGGTTTCAACTTGCCACGCTTGGCGGTAATAATCATATAAGGTTCCAGAACCTAATCTATTGACTTCAATCGTGTTTACTTGTTCAAAAAAATGACTCGGAAACACAAAAGAAGCCAATAAATATTCTTTGCTTACCCAACGAGATGGCACGGGTAATTCGTTAGTTTCGCGAATTCGCTGACTTGCTGATTTGCCAGCGGTGGTCGCGATAGTCCAACCCCATTGACCAAACGAAGGGATATTTTGTTGGTATTGCTCAACATAACCAAAGCCAGCAGCTTTCATTGTTTTAGCAATACTTAAAAATGCTTTCTTCGCATGATAAGGGGATGTTGATTGCACGGCCACAGCCCCATCAGGCGCCAACAACTGACGCACATGATTATAAAAATAATCACTGTACATCTTATTAAGATCAGGGTGATTAGGGTCTGGTAGGTCAATTAAAATAGTGTCAAAGCGCTCGCCTTTAGCAAGCATAGCTTCGACCTCTAAAAAGGCATCTGCAATGCGAATATCAGCGCGGGGATCGCTCATAGAATGTTTATTTAGCGCTGTTAAACGTGTTCTGATTTTCTCTGGCGCATCATAGTCGCCAACATCATTACCAAATAAGTTTAACAGCTGACCATCTAAGTCAACCAGAGTGACATGCTCTACTGGCCACTTCAAAACATCACGCAATGCAAGTCCATCACCGCCCCCGATGATCAACACGCGGTCATGACGATTTGAAGCCAACATAGCAGGATAGACAAGCATAGAATGATAAATTTGCTCATCCACACTTGAGAATTGTAAACGGCCATTGAGGTAAAGATCGGTAATTGCATTGGGCTGATTACGGCTCAGACGCTCAGTTAAGACTAGGTGCTGATACTTAGTTGCTTGCGAGTAGATAACTTTATCTTTGTATAAAACATTACTTAAGTTTTTCATCCAGCTGGTGCCAAACACAAGCACAAACGCAAAAAATACCAACAACAGCACATGGCAAACTAGCAGTAACTTAGCGAAGCGAACATGTTGATGATAGCGCCATAAAAACACGAGGCCAGCAATAATATTAAACAACGCCGTCCAAGCTGCTGCTTGCATAATTGGCATCGCAAGCATAATGCTCACCCAAATAGCAGCACCGACACCGGCACCGATATAATCCGCCCCGTAAATAGTTCCCGCATTATTTTCTAAAAAGCGGCCATAAACTTGCTGGCGAATACGCGCAATCAGCGGGATCTCCATACCAATTAATAGCCCGAGTAACAGACCAAACACATAGGGTAAGAAACGTGACCACTCTTGTAGCTTTTCAAATACATAGCCATTAAGTACGGTATCTGCAGGCAAGTTAAAAATTTCGGAGAAGATATGCGGCAATGAATAACTGACAGCGATAACACTCGCTATCGCTAAAATACAGCCCATGCCGACCAAGGCAATAATACTCTCTAGCCACGCGAAAGCAGTAAATGCATCTTTAAACCAACGTGCTAAAAATGCACCGATACCCATAGCGACAATCATGGTGCCGATCATGGCATAAATGGCACTCTCGACCGAGCCTAAGACACGACCTGCATAATGAGATAGCAGGTACTCATAAATAAGGCCGCACCCAGCGAGTACGGCCATAACAGTTATTAATAGGAAATCATGCCCAAGTAGATTGGCTCTACTTGGGGCGCTTGTTGTAGTAGACACTTAATTAGGCACCTAACAAGGTTGCCATAGTCGAACCAATCGCAAATGAGATTGCTGCAGAGATAGCTGCTACACCCACGTTCTTCTGGCGGTTCACTTCATCTGAAATATCACAACCAGATAGGATGATTTTGATAGTCACTAAGTGTAGTAAAATGAAAGCAACTAAACTCACTGCTGCACTTAATGCCCAGTATCCTAAACTAGCAACAATGTTGTCAGCCGCATAAGGAGCAATACCTGATGCAGCCGTTAATGCCAATGCACTACCCACTAAAAAGCCAGCATAACGAATACCTACTGCTAAGTTACCGTCAATAACCGCTTGCTGTAAGCAATCACCACTGCGATTAGTACGCTTGAATAACTGCACTCTATATTGACTGATCAGTAGCATCGCAATACTGCCAATGGCAAAAGCTGCGATCACAATTGGAATACCATGCCAGCCTTCGGTTGCCACCCAAAATAAAGCTGAGCGAATAACAATAGCCACACTCACCACATGGCCAAAATCAATGAGTGCAGCAGTCGCATTACCTTTTACGATTTCGTCATGCAGGCTCACTTTACGAAGCGCTACCTTGTCTTGGAAGAAGTGACCTAGCTTGATAAGCACAATCGCCATCACACCATAACCTAGCATTTGTAATGCTTCTTGTTGTAAAGTCGGTGCAAATGAGCCGCTACTCACGCCACTAAGAACAATAGCCAGTGCCACAAGCCCAGCCGCAAAGCTAATACCAAAAGCAAAATTGTCACGCTCAGTTATTTCATCATTAGCGTGTAAGTTAGATACCCAGCCTTTGATAAATTTTAGGCTGACAAATAAAGCGATAATGATTGCAAAGTCGATTGCTAAAGCTTGCAACGACCAAGTTGTTATTCCATTAAATTCATACATGTGTTGTAACTCCGGTGGTTATTCTTTTCACTACTTACCGCGGCTAATGCCACGTGATGTTCTGCTCGAGCTGTTACGTAATGACCCAGAGCTTCTACTGTAACTACTGCTAGAAGCATAGCTACTGCGTGTGCGTGGCGGCGTATAGCTGCTACGGCTTAATCCAGATGCGCCACTGCGCTTAGTGGCATACGGACTAGTGAATTGTTTACCTTGGCGTTGATAAGACTGACGAGTACGTGTCTCTACCGTTTGTTGTGCTTTAATCTGTTTTGGGCTCGAATAACGGTAACGGCCATAGTCATTGTAATAGCTGTACTTTCTGTGGCGGCTCCAGCGACCATACTCAACTCGGTCGAATACATCGCCCAACATGCGATACATCCCGTACCAAACCCAAAAACTGGTACCGCTGCTATTCGTTTGCCATTGCCCATAGTTAGGATTACCAACTAACTGGTTACCAACACTTTCACCTTCAGCGGCCTCACTAATTGCGCCAACCCGTGCTAGTGACCCCTGCGACATATCAGCAAGCATATTAATAGGATCGGTAAGCGCATCTTGAAATAAAGATGGCTTGGCAGCATCACGAATGAGATCAAGTTGATGAAGAGTATCTTCATAAGGGGGTATTAGATAAGTAGACTTAACATCAGCTAAGCGTTGTGTAAGACCTGAATAAATAGCCCCTTCACGAGTGGCATCAAGACTAATTACACGGGCGATCTCAGAAAGTTGCGGTTGCTGCTCAGCAAGCACCTTGCCGTATTGTTTAAGTATCGTCGCATTACGCAAAGAGCCATTATCAAGCGCTGTACCGAGTTGATTTAATTCAACTTCAGCTTTTTCTATGGATTGTTGTATTGTTTGTTTCAGCTGCTCTTCTTTCGACTCACAGCCCATAAGCAAGCTTACCAAACAAAACAGGCTAATAAGTTTCCAAGCTTTTATTTGAGACATTCATGTCACCTGATTGTGGTTTAAAAACGCAAATAGTTTTACATAGCTCAGGTACTAAACCAAGATTAAAATTGCAACAAAGGGTAAATTGGGTTGGTAGGTTACATAAGTTAGCGAGGGGAAAGTTAGCGAGGGGAAAGTTTTAAGGTCTGGCGTAGGTTGGGTAGAGCGGAGCGAAACCCAACACATCACAGAGCTATCAGCTTTCAGCCGTCAGCGATCAGCCGCGCGGTGTGGGTGTTTGGTGCTGCGTCTTCCTCTGCCCGAGGTTCTAGGTTCTAGGTTCTAGGTTCTAGACAAAGTGTACTTGTAGGAATGGCTAAGCCGTGAATGTGTTTGTTAAGGTCTGAATTCGACACTGAAGTGCCTCCTACGGGGTTTTGTTGCTGAGGATGATTCTGTACAGGACAACCCCACAGTTCAACTGACGTCTGACGGCTGAAAGCTGACAGCTTCAAACGCAAAAAAGCCCGACTCTTTCGAATCGGGCTTTCTCTTATTTGGAGCCTGGCGATGACCTACTTTCACATAGCAGCTGCTACACTATCATCGGCGCTGTTTCGTTTCACTACTGAGTTCGGCATGGGGTCAGGTGGG
>NZ_JAYMDY010000021.1:0-59753 GCF_037027245.1 Pseudoalteromonas sp. CH_XMU1449-3 | reverse complement strand
TTGGACCCACCTGACCCCATGCCGAACTCAGTAGTGAAACGAAACAGCGCCGATGATAGTGTAGCAGCTGCTATGTGAAAGTAGGTCATCGCCAGGCTCCAAATAAGAGAAAGCCCGATTCGAAAGAGTCGGGCTTTTTTGTATTTGGAGCTGTCAGCTTTCAGCCTTCAGACGTCAGCTGAACTGTGGGGTTGTTTAGTACAGAGATTCCCTCAGCACTCTCCTTGCTTACCCTCCAGGTAGGTTGGGTAGAGCGGAGCGAAACCCAACATGAGTTAGCGAGTTACAAGTTAGCAAGGGTAAAGTTGAATTGTGGGGTTGTTTAGTACAGAGTCACCCTCAGCAACACCCCCCGTAGGAGGCACTTCAGTGCCGAATCTAGACCATAACAAACACATTCACGGCTAAATAGTTAGCGAGTTGCTAGTTAGCAAGGGTAAAGTTGAACTGTTTGGTTGTTTAGTACAGTGTCACCCTCAGCAACAAACCACTGTAGGAGGCACTTCAGTGCCGAATCTAGACCAAAAAATATATTCATGGCTAAAGCCACTCCTACAAGTACACTTTACCTAGAACCTCGGGCAGAGGAAGACGCAGCACCAAACACCCACACCGCGCGGCTGATCGCTGACGGCTGAAAGCTGAAAGCTCTGTGTTGGGTTTCGCTTCGCTCTACCCAACCTACGCAAGATTTCCAAACTTTACTCTTGCAACTTTCCCCTCGCTAACTTTACTCTTTCTAACTCACTCACACTGCTGTATTTCTCTCACATCACCACGGCCATCACTTAGGTAGCATTGTTCTAGTAAAGAGCAATAGCAGATCTCGGTTTTGATGCTATTACGTTGCTTGTTTACTTTGTCCCATTGAGTTTCATTAAATCCCGTTCGCTTGAAACCAAAAAGTTTAAGTTTACTGCCAGATGCCAGTAACCGGTTATCACTGGCACTCGTCATAATCCAGCCAAATGCTTCGAAAATATTTATGTCGGGAGAGTCATCTTGCAGAGTTTGTAGCTGTGTTTCATATGCTTGTGTATCAAAACAGCATGCAGAAATTACTTTATAGATATCTAAATATGATTGGTCGTTATAATGATACTTCACATACTTTACTATCGCAGGTCCTGAGCCTGAATTAGTGAGTACAAAGGTGATTTCAGATTGATTTTTTTCTTCATTGAAATTCCCCGTCATCACTTCGAGCCATGGCCAGGTTGTGGCTTTTACTTGTCGTTCTGCGGCGCTGGCTTGCAAGTAAGTGGCATAAAAGGAGGCTGCTGAAATTATAATGGCGCAGAGTGCGAGAAATAGGTTTAGCCGCTCGTTGGTAAACCATGCCTTTCGCTGGTTGCTAGCAGGCTGAGTGCTTTGTTGGGTAGTCTTTGTTTGCTCTTCAACGTTGGGGTCTTGCTCTGATTTAACGGTTGAACAGCTTACGTCCTGTTGCTGATTATCCATAATTTTTAATTGTTGTTTTTATAGACTAATAAAGATACAACTTTAATTGGATAGATAAAAGAGACAGGGAGTAAAACTCCCTGATTTGGTATTAACTATTTGAGATAAATACGGTGAGCTTTTCACCCACTCTTAAGCTATCTCTTGAAAGGTTATTCCATTGTTTGAGTTTAGTGATACTGACTTTGTATTGCTTTGCTATCTTCCAAAGGCTATCGCCAGATTTAACCTTATACTCGATTTGTTGATCAGCCAATTGCGGCAATATCAGTTTTTGACCAATACGAATGGTGTTTGTTGTTAGGTTATTGAAGGTTTTCAGCTGGCTAACTGTTACTTTATAGTTCTTTGCAATCACACTTAAGCTATCACCGCGCTTTACTGTGTAATGTTGCCACTGGCTATAATCATTGCTTTTTTGGTTAGCTAATAGAGTTTGATAACTTGCCTGCTGATCTTTTGGGACCACAATATGTGGCGCATCAATCACCGCGGGATATCGGATAACGCCATAGTTCAGCTCTTCTAGCTCTTGCCATTTCGCTTTGTCTGCCAAGATCACTGCACCAGTTACTGGTAAGGTCGCAATAGCCTGCTCATTCTTAATCGCAGGGAATATCATTTTTTGGTGTTTTAATAATTGTGCTGCGGCCAGTAGCTTAGGCACGTATTGTTTGGTTTGCGATGGTAGCTTTAAGCTAAAGAAGTCCGTCGACTTACCTTGTTTTTTATTACGAGCAATTGCCTGTAATACACGCCCTTCACCAATATTGTAGGCAGCAATAGCATGATACCAATCGCCATCAAAGCGTTTATAAAGGTATTCCATAAAATCCAAAGCTGCGCGGGTGCTGTCGATCACATCTTGGCGACCATCATACCAAGGGGTAATTTTTACTTTAAAGTATTTGGCGATTGAGGGGGTGAGTTGCCATAAACCCGATGCATGTTTGTGCGAATAGGCACTGGCATCAAAATCGCTCTCTATAAGCGGCATTAGAGCGAGTTCTATTGGTAAGTCACGGTTTTCTACTTCTGTAACGATATGATACAAATACGGCTCTGCACGGCGGCTTATTTCTTCCATGTAATTAGGATGAGTAAGGTACCAAGCAATGCGCTTTTGCACATCTGGGTGACTTGAATCGCTAAACTGTAGTTGAATGCGAATACGCTGCCATACGTCATCAAGTTCACTTGGTTTGAGCGGTGTCACCGCGTCTACTTGTGCTGTTTTAGCTTCTGCAACCACAGTGCCTGGATTGGCTTTGATGGTAGGCTTCTTTTCGGGAAGTGACTCAGGGGCAGTCTGACAGCCTGTTACAATAAGAGAAACAACAACAAGGCCTAAAAATCGATTTAAAAACACGTATTAAAATACTCCGTTAACTTAGGTGCGGGTAAACTAAAGCGCCTAAGCTTAACATAGGGTGAGCTAAAAATGACCATTAGATTAACAGCTCGCTAACTTACTCACCCAATTGAAATTAAAACGAAATACTAACTTGTAACCCAGCATAACCATGGTTTTGTGCTTCCCAATAGCGGCTGTCTATTTCTCGGGCTCTGGCATAGATCTCTATTCTGAATGGCTTTGAGTCCACGCCCATGCCTACACCAACATAGCCATCAATATTATTGTGGTCGTCATCATAGCGGTCTCTGTAGTCGTGGTCATCGCGGTCGTCGTATACAGCAAGCTCAATTAAATCTAAGCCCACTTCGCCATAGACAAAAAAGTCGCTGAAATAACCAAATTTGATGCCGCTATCTAAGGTGAGAAATGTCTCCCGATCACCTTTTTTAGTAAATACTTCTGCTGAGCCTAGTGCCGTTGTAAATGCTGCGCCGAAATTACTGTAGTTATTTTTAGCCATAACTTCGATGCCGGCTGAGGTGATTGAATCAGTACTATTATGCTCTGATTTAACAAACAGGTTCATATTAGGGCTGTCATAAATACCAGCAAAGCTTGTAGCAGGAATGAAGGCAAGTGATGAAAACAGTGCTAAGGCAAGGTATCGCATATTGATTAGTCCATTAAACGTTAATGGGTACATGATACCAAACGGCGCCTTAGCAAATTGTAAGTAATTGTTCTAACTATGTAAGCTAACCGAACACGCAGCGAAAGCAGGCTCCTTGCTGGCGTTTGATATAAACCAGATCGCCGCCATGATTGAGCATGATCTGGCGCGATAAACTTAAGCCTATTCCTGAGCCTTGTTGCTTGGTAGTAAAAAATGGCACGAAAATCATCTCAATCACATGATCGCTGATACCTGTACCATTGTCGCTGACCTCTAAATACAGTTGCTGATTAGCATTTTGTGCAATGCTAACCTCAATGTACTTTGCTGACTCTGGATTGTTTAGCTGCTTAAGGACATCAATGGCATTGGTAAGCAGGTTTATTATTACTTGTTCAACTTGGCCTCTATCTATCATTACTAGCTGTTGGCTTTGCACCGATAAATTCAACGTAATATTAAGCTGCTTAGCTTGTTGTGAGTGCAGAGCGACAACTTGCTTGGCAAGATCTGCCAGAATATGTGGCTGTAAGTGTGGGGCGGGTAAGCTACTAACCTTTTTAAATTGCGCTATAAATTCCCCTAAATGCTCGGTTCGTGATGCGAGTGTTGTTAGGGCGAGTTGCAAGTCTTGTTTATCTTCCTGATCATCAAAACTAAGCTCAGTTGGCAGCAGTGCCGTACAAGTTTGTGCTAAAGAAGAAAGTGGCGTAATCGAATTAGCGATTTCATGGGTTAGTACTTTGGTAAGTCGCTTATAAGCTTGTTGCTCTTTTAATTGCAGCTGATCATGAATCGATTGCAAACTGATCACTTTACGAACTTTACCTTGGATTTCTGCAATACTGATCTGCACAGATAACGTATCGTGCTGCTCACCATTTTGCCATGGCACGGTATTACGGCTATTTTGCTTTGCGTCTTGGACTAGGTTGGCTATTACACCTAAATCATCGATGTGCTTTACAGCTTTTCCAAGTAAACGGCTGACCGCCGGATTGCTTTCAATAATAGTGCCTTGTTCGTCACATACTAATACTGCTAAATCGATATGAATTAATAGCGCTTGTAAGAACTGGGCTTGTTGCTCTGCATTAAAACGCGCAGCCTGAATTTGTTGTTTAACCTGCTCAAATTGCTGCTGCATAGGGTGTTGGTCGCCAAAGCCTAATGTGCTGTCTCCATTCGCTAAAGCGCGAAATACCATATCTTCACGCCTTGTTTGGCGTTTAAATAAATTAAAAATTTGCGCAGCACATACCAAATTTAAAATAACTAAAAGTGCCGAAATTGCAGAAAACCCGCTTTGCTCTACTTGCCAAAACAAAGCAATTGATAAACCGATTAATGCAGCTAATAGGCAGGCTAAGCTAATAAAATTTCGCATCGATTACAGTCCGTATTTTTCTAAACGACGATACATGGCTCCGCGTGTTAGGCCGAGCGCTTTTGCTGCATGACTCACGTTCCCTTGAAAATGCTTTAAAGCTGCACGAACGGTTCTCTGCTCGATGATTTCGAGATCAAAAGTGTCGTAGTCAGTGGCGCTTGAAGAGAGCTCACTTGTACTAACAGCAGCACTTGGTGAGCTTATCACTGAGCTTATATCGAGCTCTGAGCCTTCTGAGAGGATGACTGCTCGCTCAATTGCATGGGCAAGTTCACGGACATTGCCTGGCCAATGATACTGACTTAAACGTGTCATATCAGATGCCGCAATCGAGAGCTCACGTTTGTATTTATGTGCAAAGTGCTGCAAGTAGTAGTTACACAGTAATGGAATGTCTTCACTGCGCTCGCGCAGAGCTGGCAAACGGATCTCTACGGTATTAACACGGTACAGTAAGTCTTGTCTAAATTTGCCTTCAGTAACTGCTTGTTCGAGGTTTTCATTCGTTGCACAGATCAAACGAATATCAATATCGATGACTTTTGAACCACCAACCGGTGTTATTTGCCTGTTTTGTAGTGCTGCGAGCAGTTTAACTTGTTGGTTAAGCGGTAAATTACCTAGCTCGTCTAAAAATAAACTACCACCATGGGCCAGCTCAAATCGGCCAATGCGATCTTCTTTCGCGCCAGTAAACGCACCTTTTTTATGGCCAAATAGTTCGCTTTCAAACAGGCTTTCGGCTAGTGAACCCATGTCTAGGCTTATGAAGGGTTGGCTTTGGCGCTGGCTTGCATTGTGGATTGCATGGGCAGTGAGTTCTTTACCTGTGCCACTTTCGCCACTAATCAATATGTTGGCATCTGTGTTGGCTGCTTTGTCGATAACCGAAAAAACCTGCTGCATGGCATCACTTTGGCCTAAAAACTCAAATGGTTGATTGCCGATTGACTGCTGCAAGGCCTGCTTTTGTTTTGTGAGCTTACCAACTTGCTGTTTGTCTTTAGCGTGTGAAAATGCCGCCGCTACAGCTCCGAGTAATTGCTCATTTTGCCAAGGCTTAGCAATAAAGTCAGAGGCACCGGCCTTAATTGCTTCGACCGCTAGCTGAATATCGCTGTAGGCCGTCATAAGCAGTACCGCAATGTTAGCGTCTTGACTCATGATTTTTTTTAGCCAGTAGAATCCTTCTTTGCCACTAATTGAGTCTTGCGTGAAGTTCATATCGAGTAACACAACATCTATGGCCTGATCCGCTTCATGCTGTGCGTTAATGATAGCTTCGATATCAAAGGGGTTATCTGTGGTTTTTACAACCTGATAATGCTGCTTTAAAAGTAATCGTGCGGCGATAAGTACGTCGGGGTTATCATCGACGATAAGAATTGATCCTGCTTGTTTCATAGCTATTTATTATTATTCCTTTATGGGAACACTAAGACTAATTGAAAATAGTAACAGTGTCCATTTATGGACGATATATGGACTGTGAAGTGTTCTATAAGCGGACACTTGATTATATGTATCTTTATTCGCTTTAATGTAAGTTGCTGTAATTTAATGAAAATAAAAGTTGGCACAAGAGTTGTTTTATCTATAGGTAATTAGCACCTAGATAACTTAAAGGCGTCAACATGGATAAGAAAATTACACGCTCAAATAACAAAGCATTTTTTAAGAAATCAGTAATTGCAGCAGCATGTTTAGCTGTTGCGGCAGCAGCTTATGGTTTCACACAAACTGAGCAAACAGGTCGTAGTCAGCAAGTAACCGCGACAAGCTTAACGATTAGCACAGTACAACAAGGTGAATTTGTTGATGCTTTAAGTCTTCGTGGTCAGGTTATGCCTCGTACTACTATTTACCTCGACACTATTGCCGGAGGCCAAGTTGAAGAGCGACTTGTTGAGCAGGGTGAATTTGTTAAAAAAGGCCAACCACTTGTGCGTTTAAGCAATACCAATTTGCAGCTTGATGTCATGAGCCGTGAAGCACAGGTGACTGAGCAGCTTAACTTTTTACGTAACACGCAAATGAATATGGAAACCAGCCGTTTAAACTTACGTCGTGATTTGCTTGAAATCGATCTTAAAATTACGCATTTATCGCGTCGCTTAAAACAAACTCAGCCGCTAGTGAAAACGGGTGTGTTAGCACAAGAGCAATTATCTGAAATTCAAGAAGACTTAGCGTATTACAAAGCTCGAAAAGAACTAACCCTTGAGCGTCAAAAGCAAGAAAACAGCATTCGTGAAGTTCAAGTAGCCCAGTTAAAAGACAGTGCCGACATGTTAGAGAAAAACCTTCAGTTTGCGCGTAAGAACCTTGAAAACCTACTCGTAACAGCACCTGCTGATGGTTATTTAAGTGAACTTGATGTTGAAATTGGTGAATCAAAAGGCCGTGGTGCTCGCCTAGGGCAGATTGATATTCCTAATGAATACAAGCTAGTTGTGAGACTAGATGAGTTTTACCTGAGCCAAGTTCAAACAGGTATGCAAGTGCTTATTGAACACGAGCAAGGCGAAATTGCGGCAACAGTTAGCAAAATTGATAGCCGTGTTCAGCAATCACAGTTTCAGGTTGAAGTCGATTTACCCAATGGCACGAGCAACATAAAACGTGGGCAAAGCCTTGATGTGCAACTGATGCTAGGTGATAGCAAAGGCACTGCTTTATTACTTGAACGCGGCGCATTTTTTACCAGCTCAGGGGGTAACTGGGTTTATGTCATGGAAAAAGATGGCAACCGTGCAGTACGAAAAGACATTCGGCTTGGCAAAAAGAATCAAAACTATTATGAAGTGTTAAGTGGCCTAAGCGCCGGAGATCGCGTGATCACCTCTAGCTACAGCAACTTTGATAAAGCACAACAACTACAATTTTAAGGATAAAAACAATGATTAAATTAACTAACTTATCACGCGTATTCCGTACTCAAGATGTTGAAACAACAGCGCTTAATAGCATTAACTTACATGTAAACGAAGGCGAGTTTCTTGCCATTATGGGGCCATCAGGCTGTGGTAAATCAACATTACTCTCTATTTTAGGTATGTTGGATTCGCCATCGGCAGGCAGTTTTGAATTTTTAGGTGAAGACATCGCAGGGTTTGGTGAAAAGCAATTAGCGGCACTTAGAAAAGCGTCAATTGGATTTGTTTTCCAAAGCTTTAACTTAATTGATGAATTAACAGTATTTGAAAACGTTGAGCTGCCATTACAGTATCAAAATATCTCAAAAAGTGAACGTAAACAGCGAGTAGAAGAAATTTTAAAACGTGTTGCAATCGACCATAGAGCAGATCACTTACCACAGCAGCTATCGGGTGGTCAGCAGCAACGTGTAGCAGTAGCCAGAGCACTGGTGATTAATCCAAAGCTAATCTTAGCGGATGAGCCTACGGGTAACCTTGATTCAAAAAATGGTGATGAAGTCATGGCGATGCTGCGTGAGCTAAATCGTGAAGGTACCACGGTAATTGTGGTTACCCACTCAGAAAAAGAAGGCAACTATGCTGACCGTTTAGTGCGCTTACTTGATGGCCAAGTGATGGTAGATAAAGCTAACCGTGTTCAACAAACAGCAGAGGTGGCATAACATGATTTTAAGTTATTTGATCACCGCGCTGCGTGCGTTTAAAAACCAAAAGCAGCACTTTATTTTAAATGTTCTGGGTTTAAGTGTGGGCTTAGCTGCGGCAATTCTAGTTGCTTTGTTTGCAAAAAATGAGCTTTCGTACGATAGCCAACAGCCTCATGCGGAGCGTGTTTATCGCGTTGGCCAAGACTTCTCAAAACTTGGTTTAGCTGTGGTGCCTATTTTTAATTATGTGCAGTCAAAGCAGGCTGAAGATTACAGCCAAGTTGAAGAAGTGTTCGGATTAACTATGGTCGAGCTGACCCGTGAAGCCATGGTGGATGTGAGTTACCGCAACCAAGGCTATAAGTTAAATGCCTTATATGGTGCAACAGCAAATATTGAAAACTTTATTGCTATGAAGACGATTGCGGGTGACTTAACAACAGCAATGAGTACACCAGATAGCCTCGCTTTAAGTGAATCAGAAGCACTGCGCATTTTTGGTCGCACCGATGTAGTTGGTGAAACACTTACGCATGAACAAGGACAGTATACAGTGCGTGCCGTGTTTGCAGACTTAACAGACAACACTCACTTTGCCTTTAAAAATCTTGTTTATGTTAAGCATGATCCAAGCGAAATAGATATCAACAGTAGTTATGTTTATATGCGTGTAGCTGAGGGCACCGATACAGATGCATTAGCTAAAACCTTAACAGAGCGCTTTTTTAGCGGTTCTATGTTGGAGCAAGTTAGTTTAGAGCTGCATCCATTACTTGATTTGCACCTAACAGCTAAATCACCGTTTGAGATGAAAGCGGGTGGTGCTAAACAAGTGGTGATGATCTGTGTTGGTTTAAGCGTGTTACTTATTCTTATTGCAGGTTTTAACTTTATCAATATGACCGTCGCTCAATCGACTAAACGTGCAAAAGAAGTGGGTGTGCGTAAAGCGCTTGGTGCAAGTAAAGGTCAATTAGTAACGCAGTTTTTATCTGAATCTGTGTTGGTATCAATGCTTTCAATGGTGATTGCATGTGCTTTAGTGGAACTATTTTTACCAAGCTTTAACCAACTAGTAGACCGCGAATTGGTCGTGAATTATGCCTCTGAATTTGGCATTGCAATTATTGTGGTCGCAATTGCTGTGGGCATATTAGCTGGGCTTTATCCTGCATTCTTTATTTCGTCATTCAGTGCAAAACGCGTTTTAAGTGGAGACTTACAACGAGGTAATACTGCAATATGGGTTCGTAAGAGCTTACTAACCTTACAGGCTTCACTAGCAATAGGTTTAATCATTGCCTCTATTACCTTGTTAAAGCAATTAACTTACTTACAAAGCTTACCTTTAGGCTATGAAACAACACAAAGATTGGTTATTTCAGAGCTACCTGTAGGCGAAGTATTCACAAAAGAAAAAAATGCCTTAGTTAACCGTATTAGTGCAATTCAAGGCGTACAGCAAACAACAATTATTGATACCCGTTTAACTGTTTCAATCAATAATACACTTATGCCAACGTGGCCAAATGGTGAAGCGTCTGGCAGCTTAACGCCTGTTGTTGGCGCAAGCTACGATGTTGTAAAAACACTTGGATTAAAACTGGTTGCTGGTCGTGACTTTAGTCGTGAATTTGCTGGTGATTGGGCAAGCCGTGCAAATGGAGTAACAAGTACGGGCACCATTGTGACTGAATCTGTTGCAAGGCAAGCGGGTTACACTAACATGAGTGACATTATCGGTAAGGTAATTAAAGACTCAGGTCGCGGCGTAGATATGCGTGTTGTGGGTGTGGTTGAAGATGTAAAGGTAGGTAATGCTAAAGATGCCAACTCAAATATTATGTTTTTATGTGGCTTTAACTTTTTATCACCTGTATCAGAATTAATTTTAACGATTGATCAGCAAAACTTGCCTTATATTAAAGCTCAGATCGCTGAAGTATTAGCAAGCTCAGCCAATATCTATGAGCCAAAAATTAACTTACTCGCAGACAACTACAAAACTCTGTTAAAAGGTGATGAGCGAATTTCGAATGTGGTTTTAATCTTTACCGGTCTTGCTGTGTTCTTAACTTGTTTAGGTACCTTTGGTTTGGCTTCGTTCGCAACAGTGCGTCGTCAAAAAGAAGTGGCCGTTCGAAAAGTTCTAGGTGCATCACGCATCAGTATCGTAAATATCATTGCTAAAGAGTTCTTAGTGCTGGTGGCGGTAAGTATTGCTATTGCGTATCCAGTGACTTACTTCTTGGTAGGTGATTGGTTAGCAAACTTTAATGACCGCATTGAACAAGCTGTATGGGTGTATTTAGTTGCCGCTGTCGCGGTGGCCGCCATTACCTGGGTTACTGTTGCAAGTTTAGCCTTTAAGGCCGCAAGCACCAGACCATCACTTATCTTACGATATGAATAACAGTTAACTAACTCCCAACTATAAGCCCAGCAATACAGCTGGGCTTTTTTAGTTTTAAATACGACGCCATAAATGACAACCTACGTAGGACGTGCTTTAGCGCGTCGGTATGAGAGTTAAAGGTCTTTGACTTTCACCGCAGGGTTACCTGCTACTAGAGTATTTGCCGCGACATCTTTGGTAACTATAGCCCCTGCGCCAATCACGGCATTATCAGCAACTTTAATACCCGCAAGTATAATAGCGCCTGCACCAATCCATACATTGTTGCCGATGCTAATCGGTGCTGCAAAGTTAGCTTTTGCTAAACGTTCGGTTGGGTTTACTGCATGCGATACCGCGAGTATTTGCACATTAGGGCCTATTAAGCAGTCATCGCCTATCGTAATTTGCGCATCAGTTAGCGGTGCATCGAGCATAGTAGAGTTAATATTTATGAAGGTTCGATCACCTATTTTAATACCACTGCCGTAATCACAATGAAAACCCGCTTCTATAACAACCTGCTCGCCACAGTGAGCAAACATGCCTTTTAGTCGTTTTAAATTGCCTTTACTTGGGCTTTTGGCAAATAAACGGCAAATTTCATGGGCATTTTTTCGTTGTTCGAGTAAGGACTTGTCGAGGCTATTAAACTCTTTCATGGGGCATTTTCATGGTTATATTTGCCAATAGCTTAGCGTGTTGGTGATGAAGATCAAAATAAAGCTGTGTAGGTTAACGATCATTCACTTGCCATTTATATTGTTTCGTTTAAAATCTCAAAACTTTCGAAACGAAACTTATGTAATTCACTTTATGACAAAACGAAACACTCAACAACGTCGCCATACTATCTTAAGCCAAGTGAATGAACTTGGTGAAGTTGCTGTTGAAGCGTTAGCTGAGCAGTTTCAAACTTCTGAAGTGACGATACGTAAAGATCTGACAGCCCTTGAAAAAAGTGGCTTATTGCTACGCCGTTACGGTGGTGCTATTGCACTGCCGCAAGAAATCGTTGCAAATAGCAACGAGAAAAGCGACTCGCTTCGCAAAATGGCAATCGCACAGGCGGCTGCAAAGCTTATTAAAGACCATAACCGCATCATAATTGATAGCGGTCGCACTACAGCGGCGATGATCCCTGAGCTTGCCAAAAAGCGCGGTTTAGTGGTGATGACAAATGCTATTAATGTCGCTAACCGACTGCTTTCATTAGAAAATGAGCCAACACTTTTGATGACCGGCGGAACTTGGGATCCGCATTCAGAATCGTTTCAGGGCCAAGTTGCTGAGAATGTTCTACGCTCTTACGACTTTGACCAGCTCTTTATTGGTGCCGATGGCATTGATATTGATAGAGGTACTACAACCTTCAATGAATTAGTGGGGCTTAGCCAAGTGATGGCTGAAGCAGCCCGTGAAGTAGTGGTGCTGGTTGAGTCAGAAAAAATTGGCCGAAGAATACCGAATTTAGAACTGCCTTGGCAGCGTGTAACCACTGTTATTACAGACAACAACCTAAGCGCAGATAAGCGCGAGGCGATAACAGCATGTGGTGTACAGCTGATCTGTGCAGAAATTGAATAACCCGTAATAAGACCGACAACACCTTATTACGCATCATTTATGACAACACATACCACCCAAAGTAGAACGCTTTGGCATGTGCAAAAGGAGAAATTATGTGTGGAATCGTTGGGGCTGTTGCAGAACGCCCAGTAAACAAAATACTTGTTGAAGGCCTTAAGCGCCTTGAATACCGTGGCTATGACTCGGCAGGTGTGGCTTTACTTAAAGGTACTGAGCTTAACACTGTAAAAGCAGTAGGTAAGGTTGCAAACCTTGAAGCGGCACTTAATAATGCAGCAGTTAATGGTACTACAGGTATCGCACATACACGTTGGGCTACCCATGGTGGCGTAACTGAAGCGAATGCACACCCACATGTTTCGAATAGCGAAATTGCCCTCGTTCATAACGGCATTATCGAAAACCATGCCAGCCTACGCGATGCCCTAAAAGGCGATGGTTATGAGTTTTTATCAGAAACAGATACTGAAGTTATGGTGCACCTTATTCACCAACTTCGCCAGCAACACGATACACTTTTAGCAGCTGTGCAAGCTGCAGTTAAGCAGTTTGAAGGTGCATTTGGTACGGTTGTTTTTGATAAAGCGAACGATAACGAAATCATCGTAGCGCGTTCAGGTAGCCCACTGGTGATTGGTTTAGGTCTTGGTGAGAACTTTATTGCCTCTGACCAACTAGCTCTATTACCTGTTACTCGCAGTTTTATTTACCTTGAAGAAGGCGATGTTGCTCGTATTACCCGTGACAGTGTTGAAATCTTTGATGCAAATGGTGATGCAGTTGAGCGCGAAGTGATTGAATCAAACATTACGCAAGATGCATCAGGTAAAGGCGAATATCGTCACTACATGCTGAAAGAAATTTACGAGCAGCCGCTTGCTGTACGTAACACCCTTGATGGCCGTTTAGTTAATGACACTGTAGCGATTGATGCCTTTGGTGAAAGTGCTCAGCAAATCTTTAAAGACGTAAAACACGTGCAAATTATTGCCTGCGGTACTTCATACCACTCAGGTATGGTTGCTCGTTACTGGCTTGAACAGTTCGCAGGCGTGAGCTGTAACGTTGAGATTGCTTCTGAGTTCCGTTACCGCGAATCATTTGTACATGAAAACAGCTTACTTGTGACCATTTCTCAGTCTGGTGAAACAGCTGATACGCTTGCTGCACTTCGTCTTGCAAAACAGCAAGGTTACATGGCGTCAATGACTATTTGTAACGTGCCGGGTTCATCATTAGTACGTGAATCTGATTTAGCCTTTATGACTAAAGCCGGTGCTGAAATTGGTGTTGCATCAACTAAAGCCTTCACCACACAACTTGTTGGCTTGTTAATGCTAACAGCATCTATTGCCCAAGAAAAAGGCCTAGAGCAAGGTGCGATTGTAAATGCAATTAAAACACTTCCTAACAAGTTAGAAGAAGCATTACTACTTGCAGAGGGCATTGAAGATTTAGCTGAAGAGTTTGCTGATAAGCACCATTCACTATTCTTAGGTCGTGGTTCACAATACCCAATCGCGATGGAAGGTGCGCTTAAGCTAAAAGAAATTTCGTACATTCACGCAGAAGCATACGCAGCGGGTGAGCTTAAGCATGGCCCACTTGCGTTGATTGATGCTGATATGCCAATCATTGTTGTGGCACCAAACAACGAGCTACTAGAAAAGCTTAAATCAAACGTAGAAGAAGTACGTGCCCGTGGCGGTATTATCTATGTATTCGCAGATAAAGACTCAGCGTTTGAATCTGACGAAACAATGCGTGTAATCAACGTAAACCATGTAGATGACGTGATTGCTCCAGTTGTATATACAATTCCGCTACAGCTACTTTCATACTATGTTGCGGTTATTAAAGGCACTGATGTAGACCAACCTCGAAACCTAGCAAAGTCGGTGACGGTTGAATAAGTTAAAGCATCAAGAGCCGGCTAATTAGCCGGCTTTTTTGTGCCTGTAATTTGCTTGATTACTGTTCACTGATGCAATTTGTATTGCAATTGATTAGGATGGTTAAACACTCAGGCGAAGGATAATAACAATGAAAAAGCGCAGTGTTTTAACCTCTATAGGATTGTCTGTATTAGTACTCAGCTCAGGGATTGCTTATGGACAATCATTTGATCTCATCATCAAAAACGCGATGTTGCTCGATGGTCGTGGCGGCAAAGCGGTTCGCGCTGATCTTGGTATTGAAAGTGGCAAGATCAATAAAATTGGTGATTTGGAGGCTGACAAAGCTAAACAAGTTATAGATGCCAAAGGCAAGGTTGTTGCCCCTGGTTTTATCGATTTACATTCCCATGCTGAGCGCTCAATTGCAGAGCTGCCTCGGCTCGATAATTTAGTGCAGCAGGGTATCACCACTATTTTGGGCGGTAACTGTGGTTTTTCTCCTGTCGACTTTAAGCAATTTTTTGCGCAAACCGAGCGTTCACCTCTAGGGCCAAATTTAGCCTTATTAATTGGCCATAATGATGTTCGTAAAGCTGTTATGGGTGAAGAGCAACGACTTGCCACTGCTGATGAGTTAAAAGCAATGCAAGCACTGGTAGATAAAGCGATGCAGCAGGGGGCGTTTGGTTTATCGACTGGGCTTAAATATGTTCCAGGTGTGTACTCAAACTTTGCTGAGGTAAAGGTGCTTGCCGAAACCGCTCATGCTCAGCATGGATTTTTCGCCTCTCATATGCGGGATGAAGGCGCAGAGATTGTTACGGCGATGAATGAAGTGCTCGATGTTGCAAAAGAGACCGGTATTCCTGTACATATCTCTCATCATAAGCTGATTGGTCATCCAAATTGGGGTGAGAGTAAGCGCACTATTCAGATGATCCGCGATGCTCGTAAAGCGGGTTTAGATGTCACTCTCGATCAGTATCCTTACACGGCTTCTTCTACGCGATTTGCTATATTATTTCCTGCATGGTCATTGGCTGGTGGCCAAGCTGAAGTTGAAAAGCGCCTACAAGATCCAGAGTTAAGGCAAAAAATAAAACAAGGCTTGATCAAAAATATCCGTGAAGACAGAGGCGGTGGTGACCCCGCAAGGCTGCAAATAGCGCATTATGCGGCAAACCCAACATGGGATGGGCTAACCTTTGCTGAAGTATTAAAACGTGAAGGGCGAGCGCAAAGTATTGATGAAGCCGCTGAACTTGCCATGGAAATTCAAGCAAATGGCGGTGCTCAGGGGATCTTCCACGCTATTAATGAAGATGATGTTAAGTACATCATGGCTTACCCAATTACTGCAATCGCCACCGATGCGGGTGGTTCAGAACTTGGTAAGGGCAACCCCCATCCACGTGGATACGGCACCTTCCCCAGAGTACTTGGTCATTATGTGCGTGAACAAGGGGTAATTTCGTTACCTGATGCAATACGTAAAATGACCAGTTTACCTGCAGCAAGAATGGGCCTCACTGACCGAGGAGTGATAGCAAAAGGCTATGCTGCTGATATTGTCATACTCGACCCTGCAACGGTTGCTGATAAATCAACGTTTAGCGCACCACATAAGTACGCAGAAGGAATTGAGTTCGTCATTATTAATGGCCAAGTCATTAAATCACCGGATGGCATGACGGGTAAAAGCGCCGGGCAAATATTGCGTCATACGCTTTAGTTTATTAATCATTGAATGATAATAAAGCCGGCTATTTCGCCGGCTTTTTTGTGTTTAAAAAAAGTTATAAGTGAATGAAACACCGTATGTTCTTGGGGGAGCATACATGACATCACTGAAACTCAGTTCAGACGTTGCTTTATCTGCTTTACTAACCTCAATTTCTTCATCGAGCAGGTTTTTAGTCCATAACATGACTTCCCATGTGCCATCTGTAGAAACAATACCTATCTGGCTATTCACTAGGTTACTGGTACCAAGTTCGGTGGCTGATAAGTTACGCGCATCGCTTTGAACTTTACCGCGGTACGAATAATCAACCCCAGCAAACAGATCCCAATTTTCAGTGAGCGTGTTTTCATAGTTTAGGCTGACGCTGTTCGTCCATTTTGCGGCTCCCGGAAGTTGGTTACCTGTACAGTCGTCAATGGCATGGCAGTTTTCAAATTCATCAAAGGTTGCATCAGCATAGCCAATAGCCGCATTCACAGCTAATTGCTTCGTTACTCGATAGCTCAATTCAGCTTCAACACCTTGACTGGTTGCCGATGGGCCATTAACGACTCTGTTGGTGCCATTATCGTCAATAACGCGGGTTTGAATATCTGAGTAGTCTAAGTAAAAAGCAGCCATATTTAGACGCATGCGGTGATCAAATAAATCACTTTTAAGGCCTAATTCGTAACTGACAACGGCTTCACGGTCAAAACTCATCTGTGGGTTTAAAGGGTCGCCACCAATTGATTGTAGAGATTGTGGACGGAAGCTATACCCCCCTTCTTTATAGCCTTTTGATACTTTACCGTAAACGTGGTTGTTGTCGTTTATTGTGCCATTTAAGCCGACAGTCCATGATAAAAAGTCATCTTTAAGGGTCTGATTTGTGGCTGGAATATCAATGTAATTGAGCAAGTACACACCCGGCAAAGATGTTTCCCAGCCGCGTTGATAAAAGCTCATTTGTTTTTCTACATCTGAGTATCGTAAACCTAAAAAGCCGTTAATTGCTTGAGTGAAATCATAATTAACATTTGCAAAAATGGCGCTGCTTTTGGTTTGTAATGTGCCGCCATTGATAGGGCCGCTACCCGGTTGTAAGTTAAGGCTCTGTGGGTATGGCTCTGGTAAACCTGTTGGAATGCCATAAATCCCAGTACCACTTAAAAAGTTTTGGTCATTTACAGCTTCATTATCTAAATAGAAAAAACCAGCTACATAGCGTAATGACTGATCCGTTGGGGATAATATCTGAAACTCTTGCGTGAATTGTTCGTTATTTTCGGTTTCGGTACTGAATACGATATCAACGGGAGTTGAGTCCATGTCTGTACCAATGGTTGAGTCGTACACCTTTTTAGCCGTGATGGATTTAAACTCAAACCCAGAATCAAATTGGTAACTGAGCGTTGTATCTAAGCCCCAGTTTTCTCGGCTTACAAAGTAGCGCTCAGGGTTTACAAACACTTCATGAATATCATCGGTAATAAAATCCTCTGGTGTCATGCCACTTGGGTAAAGACCTAAATAGCCAAGACCTAATTCATAGTCAGTGAGTTTATTAGCAAGAGGAATACTCTTGTCTTTTAAATATTCAGCGCTGATATCAAGGGTTAGTTTATCTGTTGGGGTGTAACGAACTTGCGCGCGACCACCATGACGGTCCTGTGTTGAAAACTCGCTGCCATCGGCACTATTTTCAACATAACCGTCTCGAGAAACATCAAACAAAGAAATACTCGCAGCGAGTACGTCTTCGATCAGAGGCCCTGTTAAATACAGGTTCGTTTTACGAAGGCCATAATTGCCTAAGTCGACTTTTACTTTACCTTCCACCATATCTGAGGGCTTTTTGGTTGTGATATTAATAACCCCTAAATTGGTATTTTGACCAAATAAAGTGCCTTGTGGGCCGCGCAAAACTTCTACTCGCTCAATATTACTGAGCTCTTGGTTGAACCCTGTTGCTCGCGAATACACCACACCATCTACGTACATACCCATGCCTGGGCTGGTGCCAGAGTTAAATACGCCATTAGGACTTGATGGAATACCACGCATGTTGATAGTGGTTGTGAATGGGGAAGTGGTGACCATGCTCAAGTTAGGAACAGACTGCTGAATATCTTGGATATTTTGAATATTTCCGCGGTCCATTTGCTTACTGCCGAGCACCGATATTGCTAGTGGAACCTCTTGTAAGTTTTCACCGCGTTTTTGCGCTGTCACAATGATTTTTTCGAGCGCTAATTGTTCTTGTTGTTCACTATCCTGAGTTTCAGCTGCTAGGCTCACGATAGGCAACAAGGTTAATAAACTGGTTATTGTTTTTGCAAGTTTGTGCTTTTTAAAATGACCCACCAAGCTCTCCTTTTGAAGCAATTAATTATTATTTTTTCTGGTAAGTTAATCTTTTAAGCGATAAGTTTTGTTAGTGCTTCCGGCTTTGCAAAATAAGAGAAATTAGTTTTAAAGCTTTTACTGATTTGCAAATTCGTAATATTAAAAAGCCCGTATTTAGCTGCTTTGGCAGCTGTGAGATTAAAATAAAAAGAATAATAAAAGTGTATCACTATGGCATTAAATGCGTTTTTATCTAGCCCTTTGACTATTCAGCCGTTCTCTCTTTTTATCGGCGCATGTATGTGTTTTAGCTTTGGTTTGTCGTTTTTTTTGTGGCGTGCAGGGCCCGGCTCTGCGGGAGCAAAAAATACCATGGCCTTGGTTAGTTTATTGATTTCAATGTTGGCTTTAGCTGTCATCATGCAAGCTGAGATACCAGCCCTCAGAGGGCAAGTGTATTACCTCGTCAGTATTCAAATGCTAACGGGTCCTTTGCTGTATTTTTATGTGTTGTTTCAAACAAGGCCTAATTTCACTCTTCAAGCGACACACTTATGGCATTTGAGTCCGGTACTCATTTTTACACTCATTTGGCATTGGCAAATGCCCGTTGAGCTTAATCACAGCTTGGCTTTACCTTGTTTTAGTAATGAGTTATGCGATGTGTATCGACAAAATCGTTACCTTCATAAGGTGGCTGCTTGGGTCAGCAATTTAGCTTATGGCTTTATCATCATTGGGATTCTTAAATCTTACCAAGTGCAAATTAAAAGACGTTTTTCTAATATCGAAGAGATCAATTTACGCTGGGTCACCATGATTTGCTGGTGTTATATAATCGGTACTCTCTTGGCTATTCTATTTGAAGCTGGTCAGTTCTTAGGAAATGAATTTAATAGTGGTCATATGCATGAACTTGCGATGCTGGTGACAACCGTTCTAATTGCTCATTATGGGGTGAGACAAGTAACAATCCACGCTGAAGATAATGAAGAGCCTCAAAACCAGCCAGTAGAAAGCGTATCGAGCAGCAATAAAAAGTACCAAACAAGCAGCTTAACTGAAGTCGATGCTGCTTCACTTTGGCAGCAACTGCAGCAATTGATGGTGACTGAAAAGCCATACTTAGAGGCGGGTTTAAAGGTGAGCGATTTAGCTAAGCGTTTAGATGTCTCAGTGAGTCATGTATCCGAAACCATTAACGGTCATGCAGGATTATCGTTTTACGATTTTATTAATAAGCAGCGTATAGAAGCCGCTATTCGCATCTTAGAAGATCCTAATAAAGCACATTTATCAGCGACTGAAGTTGGTTTTGAGGCAGGTTTTAACTCGGTTTCAACCTTTTACAGTCACTTTAAAAACTATCAAGGTTGTACGCCTAAACAATATCGCAGCAATAATAGTGCGACTACTGTGAGTTTAAAAAACTAAACCCACAGTATGGGTTTAGCGCTTAATTAAAGGTTTTGATCACTTTGCTTGATTAAGTAGCTATAAAATTGCACTGCTTTAGTTAAGTTCTCGATGCTAATTTTTTCATTTGTACCATGGAAACCGGTTAGCTCTTGTGAAGTTAGCGTCATGGGTAAAAAGCGATAGCTATCGTCAGCAACTTGTTGGTAGCGACGACTGTCTGTTCCCCCAACGGTTAACCCGGGTACAACTACCAGATCGCCATGAATGCTTTGTGCTGCATTAGCAAGTAGTTTAAATGCAGGGCTTTCGCTGCTTGATACAGGTGATGGTTCAAATTGTTCAACAATGTCAATTTCAATACGAGGGTCATCAATCACAGCATTAACGTAGGCAACGATACTCTCGACGGAATCGCGTGGATGAATTCGAAAGTTAACTTTTGCTTTAGCTTCGATGGGTAATACGTTTGATTTCTCACTGCCCGATAACATAGTCGGTGCAGTGGTTGTGCGGAGCATGGCATTAGCAGAGTTCATTTCACTCATTTTATTTTCGATAAGTGAGCCAAATAACCATTTGTTAGCAAATAACAGGCGGCTTGAAAAAGGCATGTGGCGAGCCATTTTATCGTAAATTTGCGCCGAAATACCTTCAAGGCCACCGGGCACTGGGGCATTTTTTAAGTTTACAATGGCTTGCGCTAAGATACTCACAGCCGTTTCTGAGGGGGGCATTGAGCTGTGACCACCCTTAGCATGTGCGATTAGCTCAAGGGTTAAATAGCCTTTTTCGGTGACATTAATACTTGCCACTTTTGGCTCAACACCAGGGATCATACCATCAAGTACAAATGAGCCTTCATCGAGTGACCACTCAAGGGCAATAGCCGCATCAGCAAAGTAATCAGCAATTGCTGCTGCACCATATTTACTGCCAATTTCTTCATCATGCGTTAGCGCAATATAAACATCTCGCTTGGGGCGATAGTCTTGTGCAAGTAAATGAGTGATTGCTTCCATGAGAGTGATTGCAGAGCCTTTATCATCAAGTGTTCCGCGTCCCCAAACATGTTCACTATCAATGGTGCCAGCAAAGGGAGGGTGGCTCCATAGTGACTCTGTGCCTGCAATGACCGGAACGACATCATAGTGGGCAGATAATAAAATCGCTTTTTTATTCGCCTCGCTACCACGCCAACGAAAGAGCAAGGTGTAATCATTAAACTTTTTTAACTCAAGTTGTTGGTGAACATCGGGGTATGTTTGCTCTAGCCAAGATATAAATGCGCTAAACTGCTGGTAATCAATATCAGAACGGTGCTCTTTTGAAATCGTTTTAAATTGCACCGCTTGAGATAAGTGTTCAGCAATCTGCTGACTGTTTACAGCAATATTTGCTGCAGGTATTGGGGTGATTGCTGCGGGTTTGAATTGCCAAGTGCGAAATAACACAATTGCAGTTAGCAGTAGCAAAGCAGCTGCAAAGCCGATGAGTATTTTTTTTATTGTCATGATTTATTTCACTATTTAGAAAAGTACTGAGTGAGTGAATCGTAAAAATGGCTGGATTACTTCCGATTTTGCAAACTGAGAATAAATTCTATAAAAAACTCTACTTTGGTTGTTGATTGGAGGTTAAGTCTCAGTAAATGGTGCTCTTTTTTCTTTGTTTGTACCTGCAATTCTGTTAGCTTAAAAAATTACCAATATTTCTTAAGGATAAGTCGTGCGACTATTTAAGTTACTCTGTATTAGTGGTTTTTTACTCTGTACTAGTCATGTAATGGCTCAACCCGCTGCAGATGATGCGGTTACACATTACAACCAACATACGCATACTATCGAATCAAGTAATCTTAGTGAGCAACGCACTGTCGTTGTGCAATTGCCAAAAAGCTATCAAACACATCCAAACAAAAGGTATCCCGTTATTTACCGTTTAGATGGGGCCGGTAATTTACCATTGATTAATGCTGTGCTTGAACGCTTACAAGAAAATGATCAAGCGCCAGAGGTGATTGTAGTTGCAATTGAAAGCACTAATCGACTTAGAGATTTTTATCCTACAGTGAACAAAGAACCTCAAGGGCCTGTTGGTGAAGGCGGTGGTGCTGCAAAGTTTTTAGCTTTCGTAGAGCAAGAACTGATGCCTTTGGTTAATAAACAGTATCGTACTCATGATTATAGAGTTATCGCAGGAGCCTCTGCTGCGGGTGTATTTGCTCTTTACGCAATGCAAGCTGATCCTGAGTTATTTCAAGCGCACATTGCTTATAGCCCTGCGGTATGGTGGAACTATGGCGCCCCTGCTAAGAGTCTAAATACCTTTGTTACTAAAGCCAAAAGTATTAACAGCTATGTATATATGAATATCGGCGAAGAAGCCGGCATTATGCGCGAAAGATACGATGATATGCAGCAAACGATGCAAAATAGTAAGGTGCAAAATCTGCGCTTTAAGAGCGACGCCTTTGCAGGCGTTTCGCATAACCTAACCTCAGCTGCTGGGGCATTTAATGCGTACCATGGCTTATTTTTATCTAAACATATGCCTTTGAGTGCACTAGGCGATGATGTTTCATCAATTGATGTTTATTATCAACGTTTATCTCAGCAATGGGGCGAGCAAATAGCGCCATCAGACCGCGCTGTTAGGTTGCTGGGTTACAGCTTAACGGATAACCAGCAATTTGAGCGGGCTATTGAGGTGTTTAAGTACAATATCAAAAACTACCCAAAATCAGCGTATGCACTGTCAGCTTTGTCATATGGCTATGAAATGCAAGGTAATACTCGCCAAGCATTAGTTCAAATTGAGGCTGCAATCGCTGTTGCCGATGACTCGTATCCCTACCCTGATTACTTAAAAGAGACAAAAACGAGGTTACAAGGGCAGCTATAGTTAAGCTGCCTTAAACAAATCAATGGTCTTGGTGATAATAGCTTAGGGTTTGTAGGGCAAGCGCAAATACATCTGCGCTGTTATCACCATTAACGTTTTTAACCACAGTCACCGCGCGTTGATGATCAACACACATAATGGTCATGGTAATGCCACCCATACTACCGCCAGAATGCATCACTGCGTGTGGCATGTCGGCCATCAAGGCTTGTAGTTCAGTATCATGTTGGTATTTTTCTCTTTGTTGATAGTTTTTGAAACCTGTCATCCAACCAATACCAAAATCGACCTGTTCACCATTATTGAGTGTGGCTGGGGTAAACATTTCATCCACTGTGGCTGCTTTTAGATAATTGCCCTGCGTGTGAGCTACTGCAAACTTGACGATATCACTTGGTGTTGCAATAAACCCACCGCCTGCCCATTTATAGCTGTGATCGGTCTGCGGTGAGTTAATTAAACGGCCCTGATCAACGCTATAAGGTCTTGCACGATGTGGGATCAGGGTAAACTGCTCATCAAAATATGTGTCGTTTAACTTGAGTGGCGCGAAGACTTCTTGTTCGATAATTTGTCGAAAGTTGCGTTTCTGATCAGCGCCTTCCATCGCAGCGCTAACTAATGTCCAAGCAAATGTTGAATACTGCTGTTTGGTGCCCGGCTCAAACAGTAGGGGATCATTTTTAAACATGGCTAAAGCGCTATCAATATCGCCATACCATTTGTTGAGTAAAAATTCATTGGCGCCTTTTTTGTAATGGCGGATCCCTGCGGTATGTGACGCGAGCTGGCGCAGTGTTAAAGCTGCGTGTTTTTCTGGCCAGTTAGTTACATAGTCGGTTACAGGTTTGTCTAAGTTAATCAATCCCTTGTCGTAAAGGCGCATCATAGCAGCTGTGGCAATAAGCTTAGAGACACTGCCAATGCGAACCTTATGCTCGGGACTCATTAAAACTTGGTTTTCGATATCGGCAAAACCATAACCCTTTGCCGCGATTATTCCTGATTTATCGGCCACCGCGACAGTAATGCCCGGTACTGTTTTCGCACTCACCGCCGATTGAAAGGCGGCATCAATCGCTTTTGGTAGTTCAGCTGCGCTAGTGACATGGGCAGCAATCAACAGTGGTAAGCTGATGAGTGAGCGAGCTATACGGTGTTTGAGCATGGCGGCATCCTTTTTGAGTAACTTTGCAGTCACTCTTGTTATTATTTTTAAGACATTTTTAGATTGCTCAAATTTTCTCTAGATGACAACCCATAGTCGCTTAATTGCACATTTTTCACGTTGTGATGAACATTTAAAAAGGGCGTAAATAACAACGATTGATTATTTTTTAGTTGCTTTCACTTTTTAAGCTGTTTACAATCGCCGCGATTTTAACCATTCACACACTGTAGAGGAGTAAACAATATGACTTATACAACTTGTTCCTTTGCAGGTCGTTTTCTTGCCTAGCTCGAAGCTATTTCTTTATTAGCTTTTCAAAGCTAAGCCTGATCAATTAATCAAAGACCTGCCAAATCATTTTTCGTTAGCATTTTTCTATTGCAGAGAAAGGAATTGGTATTATGGGCAAGTCCGTCCAAAAACTTACTGATAACGTTAGCCTTATTGCGTCTAAAGAGTCGTGGATTGAAGGGCTAGCAATACAACAATTAATTAAAACTTCTGAATTACCTGGTATGTACGCTGTAGCGGGTATGCCCGATTTACACCCAGGTCGAGGTTACCCCATTGGGGCAGCCTTTTTTACAGAAGGTAGAATTTACCCCGCTTTAGTGGGGAATGATATTGGCTGCGGTATGTCGCTTTGGCAAACCAATACTAAGTTAGCCAAGTTAAATGTAGATAAGCTCGCAAAACGCTTAAGCGATGTTGAACTGCCGCTAGATGAAAGTTGGCACACATTGATTAGCGAGCGAAAACATGAACTAGCTATCACACAAACTGGTTTTGATAGCGCCCTTGGCACCATAGGTGGTGGCAATCATTTCGCTGAATTTCAGGCGATTGAAGAGGTGTTTGATCAACAAGCGTTACTTGCTTTAGGCCTACAATCTAAACAATTGCAGCTATTGGTGCATTCTGGCTCTAGAGGGTTAGGACAAGCTATTTTAGTTAAGCATATTGCAGAGCATAACCATGATGGCCTTGAGGTAGAAAGTGGTGCCTTTACAGATTATATGGCCAAACATGACGAAGCACTGCGTTGGGCTCAGTTAAACCGAGAACTGATCGCACGGCGTTTTTTACAAGCTATTCGCGCTGGTGGCGAAGAGGTTTTAGATGTAAATCATAACCTTGTAAGTCAATCACAGATTGCAGGACAAGCAGGCTGGTTACATCGAAAAGGCGCTACACCTAGCGATCAAGGGGCTGTGATGATCCCTGGCTCTCGCGGTGATTACAGTTACTTAGTTAAGCCAACGGCTGAGCAAAACGTAAACTTACGCTCCCTTGCACATGGCGCTGGTCGCAAATGGAAGCGTGGAGAATGCCAAGGCCGTTTGAGTCACAAGTTTAAAAAGGAAGATTTATATCGCACTGCGTTTGGTAGCAGGGTGATCTGTAATGATAAAACGCTGCTTTATGATGAAGCACCACAAGCTTACAAAGACTGCCAAACAGTTATTGATGACCTTGTTGATGCTGGGCTGGTTACTGTAATTGCCAAATTAAAGCCTGTGCTTACCTTTAAAACACAAGGAACGTGCGGATGATCTTAGTGCAATTATCGTCAGGGGCGGGTCCTTTAGAGTGCTGTAAAGCGGTGGCAATGGCTGTTAAGCGCCTTGAGTGTGATGCTAAAGCGTTAGCTATTAAGGTGAATACTCTTGCAGTAGAGCAAGCTGAGCTTTCAGGCTGCTACAAATCGTTATTGCTTGAATTAACCGGTGCTGAGCCGCAAATTTTAAAACAGTTTGCGCAGCAATGGCATGGCTCGATGTTGTGGGTTTGTCAAAGCCCATTCAGAGCAAGGCATAAGCGTAAAAACTGGTACTTTGGCGGTCAACTATTTGAAATAGCAGAGCAAACTTTTGATAGCGAGATCCGCTTTCAGCAATGCCGTGCAAGTGGCGCGGGAGGCCAACATGTAAACACCACTGATTCGGCTGTTCGTGCTACCCATGTTGCGACAGGAATTACTGTTCGCGTAGAGAGTGAAAGAAGTCAGCATGCGAATAAGCGTTTAGCCCGAGCTTTGCTAATGCAAAAACTGGCAGAGCAAGCTCAGCAGGCTGCAAGCCAGCAGCAAAAGTCGCGGTGGCAACAACACAATGAGCTGCAACGGGGTAATCCTATTCGTACGTTTAAGGGCCCTGAATTTAGCCAGACTCACAAAGGAAAAGGACATGGAAAACTTACTGTTTATATGTAGCCGTAACCAGTGGCGTAGCCCAACGGCAGAAAAGGTATTCAACCAATACAATGGCATTAAAGCCCGCTCTGCAGGCACAAGCCCACGAGCAAGGCACACGGTAACAACGGCTGATATTAATTGGGCAGATATAATTTTTGTAATGGAACATAAGCATAAACAACGCCTTAAAGCGCAGTTTAGCCGTTTATTACAATACAAGCCGATTCAGGTACTCGATATACCCGATGAGTACCAATATATGGATGAGGCACTCATTGAAACTTTAAAGCAGTCAGTCGATGATTGCTTGTATATACAAGTTAAATGGTAGCTCTTTTGATTAAAAATAAACCCCGCATTGCAGCGGGGTTTTTTTGCTTTTTAACAACCAGTTAAGAATTAAAAGTCAGTCGGCGCTGGTGGCACGGTGAGTGGCTTTTTCGGGTTGTCTTTTAGCTCTTTTAATAGCTCTTCTACGGCACGTTCAATCGATGGATCTTTACCTTGGTAGATTAGCTCTGGGCGATCAACCACCTTGATGTCTGGGGTGACACCTTCGTTTTCGATGATCCAGTTGCCATCGTTATCTAAAATGCGGAATGTTGCCGCGATAACTTGGCCGCCATCTACTAGGCTTGGGTTACCCGAAATACCAATTAATCCACCCCAAGTACGGGTACCAATAAGCTTACCTAACCCCGCTTGGCGGAAGTAGTAAGGAATAGCGTCACCGCCTGAACTTGAGTAACCATTGATCAGCATGGCTTTTGGACCATCATGAGCAAATTGTGGTGTTTTCGTAGGCTCAACACCGCGGCGCTTCCAGTAGTTAAGCGGTTTACGAGCAAGCCAAGTGATCATGTGCTCAGGAATAAAGCCGCCGCCATTGTATCGGTCATCAATAATCATGGCGTCTTTGGTGGTTTGCGGCATGTAGTTTTTGAACATGGCGCGGTTACCTTCGTAGGCTGTATTTGGTAAGTGAACATAACCAATACGGCCATTTGATAGCTTATCAACGTAGGCTGCACGAGAGTTAACCCAGTCTAAATAACGCAAACCTTGCTCGCTGGCTACAGGCTTAACGGTAACTTGCCATGCACCTTTGCTGCGCGGCTTACTGTTAAGGACTAGCTCAACTTGCTCACCTTGAGTGTTCTCTAGTAATTCGTAGAAGTTAGCGACGTCTTTTACTGAGCGGCCATTTACGGCAATGATGTAGTCGCCGTTATGTGCTTTTACCCCTGTTGTGCCAAGTGGTGAGCGGAAGTCTTCATGCCAGTTTTCACCTTGGAAGATTTGCTCAATTTTTACGTATCCAGATGGATCGCTGGCAAGTTTTGCACCCAATAAGCCGTGCTTTTTACGCTCTGCTTTAGGCATATCACCCGACTGTACATAAATGTGGCCTGAGTTAATTTCACCTGCGATTTCACTGAGAATGTAATCTAGGTCACTACGGTGTGAGATTGCATCAGCCATAGGTTGATACTTAGCTAAAATTGCGTCCCAATCTTGGCCGTGATGGTTTTCATCATAGAACCAATCACGTAATGTACGCCAGCCTTCAACATACATTTGCTGCCATTCAATTTGCGGCTCAATTTTTAAGGTCATGTTACTAAGATCTAGCTTATTCGCTGCTAGGTCTTGTTTTGCTTTAGGCTCAATTAAGCTGTAATCGTTACCCGCATGCACTAACAGGTGCTCACCGTTGCTCGAAATAGTGTAGCTGCTTACCCCTTTAGCCACGGTTTCAAGCTCGCTGTCGTGAGCTGTGTCTATCAATTGAAGGCCACCATTAGCCAGTGTTAGCACGCCACCTTTTACTGCCGTTAAACCGCGATAATCTCCAGCTGGTGCATTTAAAGCGGTAACGCGCTGCATAAAGTCACTGCTTTGCAGGGTATTTTTCGCTTTCTTGTCGTCATCTTTTTGTTTATCGCTGACGATCGCTGTTTCGTCACTTTGTAGTGCGATAAGTGGTTTGATGCTGTCATTTACGGCTGCGGCATAAATACGCGTTGCACGATTAAACATGTAGTCGAACTCGTAGCTGCTGAAGGCTAAGTTAAAGTCGCGCTCAGAACTAAAATACAGGTATTGACCATCAGGAGAGAAAGTTGGGTTTTGCTCATTGGTCATTTCATCCGTTAAGCGAGTCACTTTCTTTTTATCAACATTGTAGTGCCACAGCGAGGCATAGCGGTTTTCATTGTTTTTCACATACACAATGTCTTCGCTATTTGGCGACCAAGTATATTGGCGAATGCCTTCTTCATCGTAGATGCTGGTATCAATTTTGTGTTGTTTACCTGATTTTGCATCTATCCACCAGAGTGTGTGGTTTTTATCTGCAAATAACAGTTTTGAGCTATCTGGTGACCAAATTGGTGTAAAACGCCAAATAGTTCCGTTGCTGGTTAGCTGCTTGGTGGCATTGTTGTCGCTGCGATCTTTTAAGTAAATTTCGTATTCGCCGCTTTCATCGCTCATATAAGCAATATAACGGCCATTTGGCGACCAACTTGCGTCAATTTCGCGGCCTTTTGCTGTGTAAGATAAGTTACGTGTTGGGCCTTGTTTAACCGGTACGCTAAATAGCTCACCGCGGGCAGTAAAGAGTGCACGTTTACCATCATGAGAAATCGACATTGAGTCGATAAAGTCACTCACATTTTTTGTGTACGGCATTGCGTATTGACGCACACCAGCAATGTTAATACTTAGCTTGCTGCTTTTTTGAGTTTTTGGATCAAAGCGATAAAGGTAACCACCGTTTTCATAAACAACAGCATTTGGGCCAGCTGATGGCCACAGTACGTCAAAGTCTTTATGGTTGGTTAGCTTTTTCGGCTCAGCGCCTTTTTGGTATTGATACAGGTTAAGGGTGTAATCACGGTCAGACACAAAGTAAATGTTGTCGCCAACCCAGGTTGGTTGCTGATCGGTTGCGCGGTTAGTGGTTAGCTGCTCTGAGGTATTGTTTTTTAGATCGTAAACCCAGACATCTTGTGCACGACCGCCACGGGTACGCTTCCAAGTACGAAATTCACGGTCAATTGGCGTGTAAACATATTTACTACCATCTGGCGAAAGCATACCGCCGCCGGTTTCTGGAATAGCCAGAGGCTGCTCAAGGCCACCGTCAGCAGGCACCATGTATGGACGACCCATACGTTTACCCCACGGTGTGCGGTTAGCACGAAATACCACATTTTTGCCATCTGGTGTCCAATCGAGAACACGATAATCAAAACCGCCGCGTGGTGGCATTGGGCCAACATCGTTGTAGTAGGTCAGTTGTTTTAAGCCAGAACCATCGCTGTTAATTACGTAAATTTGGCGGCTGCCATTGTACTCTGCTGCAAAGGCAATGCGTTTACCGTCAGGTGAAAACTTAGGGAAGGTTTCAAAGCCAATATGGTCGGTTAAGCGTTTGCTCTCGCCTGTTCGCGTATTAGCAATGTAAATATCGCCACCGTACACAAAGGTAACGTTTTGGTTATGAATATCTGGAAAACGCAGTAAGCGTGTGTCTTTTGTTTCGTAAGCTGATGCCCAAGGTGCCAGTGTCGCAGCCATGGCCAGTGCCAACGTTGTTAGTTTTTTCATGGGATTACATCCTATTTTGGGAACTGTTACATCATAACTATTCAGTTTCAAATAGCGATGCTGATGCGATGAAAGTCTGTTACAAAATATGAATAAAAAAAGGTTGGCAGTAAATGCCAACCTTTGCGAGCTATGTCATACCATAAAACATAACTTCTTAGTGGTCGTGATCGTCACTTTCTTCTGCGATACCTAACCAAGTGATGGCGCTTGGTGCAAAAGTCAGTTCAAGATCACCTTCAATTTCAAGGTCTTCGATATGTACTTTAAGTACGTGCTGAGCGATAGGGTCAGCAACGTAAGCAAACTCACTATTTTGTGACACAGTCATGCTGAAGTTCATGCCCTCTGGCATCATTGTTACGTCTTCTTCAGTGATATCTACTTTACCGGCAAGTTCCCAGTGCATGTGGCCGTCGTGCTCATGGGCTTCAAGCACGTTTAAAAAGCCTAAGCTATCAAGTACTAAAAAGTGCTCACCGCTTGCTGAGAATGAGTAAGATACAGCACTTGCGCCTTCATCAAGTTGCCACTCAAGTACTTCCATTTCAGCTTCGCTTGGATTGATATTTACAAAAACTGCGGCTCCGCCACCATGGCCTGATGCAACGCCAATAAAGCTGTCGCTTGCTTCATGACCATATAAAGTACCGATCCTCAAATCGCCAACCGCTTCAATATTTGCGATTTTTTCTGCATGGTATTCATCGTCATGTTGGTGGGCTACCAGTACACCGTCACCACAACCAAATGCTACATAATTATGGTTTTGCGCTGCACCGTGTAAATCTGGGCAAGTAACTTCAAATGTTTGTTCAAGCTCATATTCACCGTCATGAAGGTGGAAAACACCCACCTGATCCGGCAGGATTTTAGCGTTTGAAGTGCTTTCGCTATCCGCACGACGCAATGTTGCAACTAGGTGCTCGCCACGTGGCTCTGCAACACCATGCATATTGATGTCGTACTGAATACCAGCAAGCGTCTCTGTTTCGTTAGCAATGTCGTTATCGGTTAACACTTCTACAGAGGCAACCGTACCTGCATCGGCATTACCATCGTAAAACACGGCCATTTGACCATCATGTTTAACTATGTGAGTAGGGCGGCTGCCCGTTGTTAGCTCGTAGTCACTAAATGCAGGGCCTTGTTTATAATCATGTAAATGCTCGCCATGATCTTCACGCCATAAACCGCCATCGATAAAGCCTAAGTAATCTTGGCTGCGGTTAGCAATAACTGCATAACGGTAGCTTGGTGAAACATTTAGTGAGCTTGAATCATGGATAAGCGAAAACGTTTCTAGTAATGAGTCGTCATCTAAATCAAAGATATTCGCTTCGTTGCTATCAGCTGCTAAAACCGCTAAACGGCCCATTGAGTCAATGGTATAACCGTCATCATGATCATGGTCATCACCACTGTCGTCAGGAACCTCGATAGGGTCTTTCTCAACAATATTTGTTTCTGCGTCACCACATGCGGTGATCAGGGTGCTACTAATTGCTAGTGCCAATAGTTTTAATCTAAATAAGTGTGTCATGTAGGTTTCCTTTATTTGTAATTTTGTTTTAGAAGTAGCCGCGAACACCAAGCGCAAAACTGCGCCCAGGACGTGGTGCAATATTTTTTAAGAATGAGCTATGAACGCGGGCTTCTGTGTCCGTTAAATTTGTGCCTTTTAAATAAAGCGATAGGTCTTGGTTCAGTACCGATAAATCATAAGAAATACTGGCATCAACAAGGGTGTAGCCGTCTGTTGTGGTTTCTTCTTGTGCTATGCGGTCTTGTTCTTGGTAGCGCGTAACGTGAATATTTGCCGTTAGATTCTCTGTTTGATAGCTAAACTCAGTACCAAAACGCAGTGGTGGAGTACGTGGTAAATCTCCGCCGTCTTTTAGGCGCGCGCGTACATAATCAGAGAATAAGTCGACTTTAAATTCGTCGCTTAGCTGCCAAGCAACTTGCGCTTCAAAACCATGTAAAATCACATCGTCTGTTTTAAATAAATAAACCGGTAGTTCAGATGAATGATCGTGCTCTTCTTCGTGATCATGTTCGTCGCCATGGTCGTGATCATGACCGCTTTCAGCGTATAGGCCTGTGTTGATCTGGTAATAATAGTTATCTACTTGGTTGTAAAAGGCATTGAAGATAAAGCCAATATCACCGTCGGTTTTACGGAATGTCAGGTCGATATTATTTGCTGTTTCTAAGTCGATAGCCTCTTCTGATAGCTCAAAATGACCATCATGAGTGTCGAATAGCGCACCAACTTCATAAGTTGCAGTACCAATGTGTGGGCCAAAAGATAACAGCTCAGAAGCAGACGGAGCGCGCTCAGAACGCGATACCGATAAACCTAGGTTATAACCCGGTGTAAAATCCCATACCACACCTGTTGATAAACTGACCGGTGTAAACTCTTGGGCAACATCAAATACACGTGTGTAACCGGGTTCTTCGTGGTCATGATCATGGTCGTGCTCATCACCGTCTTCATCATGTGCATGGGCATCGATCTCAGGTAACAGCACATTGTTAGCATCAATAGTAACTCGCTCAACACGACCACCTAATTGCACTAAAAAATCGCCAAAATGCTTTTCTTCCATAATTGCAAAAGCAATACTTTCAGTAACAGAAGGAGGGGTGAATGCTTCTGAGCCTTGTGCTTCTACATCACTTTTTTTGTAATGAAAGCTAACGCCACCATTCCACTCATCAAATTGGCTATGCAAAATGTCAACGCGCAGCTCATTGGTTTCATTTTTGAAAGTTGTGCCTACAGCACCGTGCTCGATTTCAGCGTGTTCGTAGTCAGTGTGGCCTGCACGTAAGTTAATTTTGCTTAGCCACTCACTGTCGATATTGTATTCACCAAGTAGCTGGACTTTGGTTTGTTCAAGATCAGCAAAAACAGCTTCTTCTTCGCTGTGCTCTTCTTCGTGATCATGCTCTTCTTCTTCACCATGAGTATGGCCAGGAATACCGTATTGGCGGTTAAATTGCTCAACCGCAACACCAAGGTAACCTTGCTCAAATAAGTAGCTAGTGCCTACAGTAAAGCCATCTGAGTCTTCATTACTGTTTTCTACTACGTACTTTGAGCTGTGCTCTGTGTCGTCAATATCGGCGGCAACAGGTACTTCGTAATCGTCTGATTCACGCCAGAATGCATCAGCATAAAAGGCAAATGACTCTGTTCCTGTGGTGGCATTAAACGAAGCAACTTTTTGCTCATCTACAGAGTTATGTTCTAGATTCCATTCACCACGTGTTGTGCTGTCTGTTGGTACGCGACTGTCAACTACGTTGACGACACCACCAATTGCACCGCTGCCATAAAAAAGAGTTGCTGGGCCACGTAATACTTCAATTTGCTGCGCTGTTGATGCTTCCGATGCCACTGAGTGATCAGGGCCAACACGTGACACATCACTTACATCTAAGCCATTTTGCGTAATTAAAACACGTGGGCCGCTCAAACCACGGATCACAGGCGTACTGGCAACCTTGGCATGAAAGTTTGTGTTAACGCCCGGCAGCTTTTCGAGGCTATCGCCAAGCGTTGATGCTTGTTGGCGTCTTAATTGTTCGCCAGATAACACACTAACAGGTGAGGCAGATTCCATTGCCGACATATGAATCGGCGTTGCTTCAACATCAATCACTTCAATCGGTGAGCGTTTTAGATTAAAAGTTGTGCTGTGGTCTTGGTCATTGGCAAGTGTGATATCTCGATGTAAGTGAGCATAACCTGGCGCTGAAATATGTAGCTCTTTTAAGCCGTTATTTAAGCCGCTGATTTCAAACTCACCTTTGTCGTTAGTTGTTACTTTTTGATCAGACCCTTCAAGGTCAACTGTGGCATTAGCCACCGCTTTACCTTGGTTATTTAAAACAACGCCTTTGATTGATTGTGCCAAAACACTGGCTGGTAATAACGCTGCTATGACGACAGCCACTCTTGAGATGTTATTCATTATTCACCATTATAGATATGTTATAATATATCAATTGTGCTTTAATTGTTATAATGTATCAAGTGTGAATCGACGAATGAGTTTTATTCTTTTTTGTAACAGCATGTTTAAAGTGAGGTAAATGGAGTGATTGGGGTTATGAAAGCAGCAAAATTAGCAGTGATATGCTTTATGGTTGGATGTATCTTTTCAGCTCAAGGGCATCAACACCATCATCATTCACATGGTGAGGGAGTGCTTTTTGTGGTTCATGATCAAGACAAGTGGCAGGTTAAATTCATTTTACCGGCTGGAGATATTTTTGGCTTTGAGCATCAGCCCGAAACAGCTGAGCAAAAGCAAACCATTAAACAAACGTTAGCCCAATTAGCAAATTCACAGCAGCTAGTGACATTTAACGGCGAATGTAAGCTTACTCAAGCAAATTTTGAAAACCCATTTGAGCATCACACTCATGATTCACATCAAGACTTAGAAGTTGAATACTCGTTTAACTGTGATAAGCCCGTCTCTAAAGTCACAGTTACTTTATTTGCATGGGCTGAAGCAATATCTGTTATCGAAGCACAGTGGATCACAGAGCAAGCGCAAGGGATAGCAGAGCTGACAGCAACAAAACCTTATATTGAGTGGCCGCTATGAATAAACAGCGATTAACCAGCACACTTAATAAAGCGAAGCAGGTTTGCCTTGAGCATGGCAGAAAGTTCACCATTCAGCGCAAGCAAATACTGCAAATATTACTAACCACAGACGTGCCGTTATCGGCCTACGAATTGGCCAGTTGCTACAAGCTGCGCACAAGTTCAAGTGTATCTGTTATGTCTGTTTATCGAATCTTGAGTTTTTTGGAGTCGGTAAACCTTGTTCGCAGGCTTAATAGTGCTAACAAATATATCGCTTACGGTACCGACAGTGAGGTTTTTAAGCGTGAGACTTCTTTGTTTTTGATTTGCCGTCACTGCCAAAAAGTTGAGACTTTAGCGGTTTCACACAGTGACGTTGCAAAGCTTTTCCCGCATTTTGATGATGCAGGTTTTACCTCACAAACAAAGCAATTTGAAATGCTGGGAGTATGCAATGAGTGCCAAGCAAAACTTGCTTGATGCACTTTTTATAATTCATGTGTTCAATTTTGTAGGAATTATTCAGTGAAATTACAAGAAATAATGGACAAGTTTGCCATCGGGTTATCAGCTATGTGTGCTATTCACTGTTTAGCTGTGCCTGTGTTATTGGTTTTATTACCAAGTGCTGCAGCACTGGGTTTAGGTAACGAGCAATTTCATTTTTGGATGTTAGTTGCGGTACTGCCAAGCAGCTTATTAGCACTATTTTTAGGGTGTAAAAAACATAAACGTTATCGATTATTGATGCTAGGTGGTGCAGGGCTGGTGTTGTTGTCTGCAGCGGTGCTGCTTGGCGAAAATGTTATTGGTGAGGCTGGCGAAAAAGTACTTACTTTATTGGGTTCGCTCTTTGTCGTCACCGGGCACTGGTTTAACTTTCGCTTGTGTGGGAAAAAACGAGGGACTGAGGAGTGTCTAAGCTCGTAAAGATATAAACTTGTTGACCAACCATTGTGTTGGCCAACAAGCTAATTCAGCAAAACTGAATTACTTGTAGAATACTTCTACAGTGCCTTTTACTTTTAATAGTAAAGGTTGGCCGCGGCGATCAAGGGCTTTTGGAGAAGCGACTTTGATCCAGCCTTCGCTGATATTATATTCTTCAACGTCAAAACGCTCTTTGCCGTTAAGTTTTACACCAATTTCATGCTCGAAAACTTCTTCCACATAAAATTTACTACGTGGATTGATAGAAAGTTGGTTTGGTAATTCTGGTTTTTGTGTATCAGTCATAGTTGCGATCTGCATTGAATAAATTGTGCGCCATTGTAGGCAATAGCTGGCATTGGCTCAAGTATCTACACGGCAAATTTATTGTTTACTCGCAGGCTTGTACTGAATGCTCAACGCACATGGCAACGGCTTCACTCTTTTTATCGAAGTCGTGCGTTAAGCAGTAGTCGAAACGCATGGTTAACTCAATCACTTGTTCATCCGTGCGCTCTGGCCATTGCCAGTCTCTCACTATTTGCCTTGCTGCCTTTCTAACGTCTTTACTAAAGCGCTTAGGTGCTGAATTTTCAATATTTAAGTTTTTCACATTGCCTTCTGGCGTTACCTGAAAGTTGACAATTGCGCAGCCACTGCCTTGTCGATTTAGCAGCCCTGTCGGGTATTGTACATGGTGCATTGGTGGCAGCCGTTGCCAGCTAGGCTTATCTGTTGTGGTATCGAGTACCTGTGCTTGAATATCAACAAATGGAAATTTACGTGATAAATCAGGGTTTGCGAATGAGCTGATTGATGCGCATACGAGCGTTAATGCTAAAAGTGATTTATACATAGTCTTCCTTAACTTGTTTGTTTTTTAATCTATTCCAATTTAGCGTTAAAAATTATCTTTGTAAACTAGAGGCTTGGCTAAAAATTAAGGGATAAATGTATTGTTATACTATAACCTATTTTTTATTTGTGTTATTTTATAACAAATCATTTCTCTTAACTTTTACAATCAGACCTTATGAAGTACTCAACTCTTAGTTTAGCCTTAGCTGCGGCGTTTGCAGCGAATTCACATGCAGCTGATAACAGCGATATCGAAACGATCACCATTGAACATAAACAGGCGTTTCGTGGTGATATTCCAACAAAAGATTTACCGCAGTCGATCACCACATTAAGTAAAGACATGATGACTGATAACGGTATTACTAAGTTTCGTGATGCACTGGATTTTTCTGCCAGTATTACCCGTAAGAATAATGGTGGCGCGCTGTGGGATAGCTATTCAATTCGTGGTTTGTCAGGTAACGAAAATATGCCGTCTGGGTACTTACTTAACGGTTTTAGTGGTGGTCGCGGCTTTGCAGGCCCACGTGATGTATCAAACATTGAATACATCGAAGTATTAAAAGGACCTGGCTCAGCACTCTATGGCCGTTCGGAGCCAGGTGGTACAGTAAACATTATTACTAAAAAGCCACAGTTTTATCAGCAAGGGCAACTTCAAGCTGAGTTCGGTAGCGATGATCACAAGCGTATTCAAGGTGATTACACTAATGGTTTAAGCGATGATTTAGCGTTTCGTATCAATGGCGCATGGCAAGATAGTGACAGCTTCAGAGACTATGTACACCACGACAAATTCGTGATTACGCCTTCGCTTTATTATCAAATCAACGATAACTCATCGCTGACTTATGAGTTTGAGTATGTTGATCAACAGCAAATGTATGACCGCGGTATTGTGGTGTTAAATGGTGATTTTGATACCGTGCCTGAGTCACGCTTTTTAGGTAACCCAAATGATGCACCAACCAAAGTGCACTCACGCGGCCATCAATTAAATTACAGCAACGACCTTAACCAAGATTGGAGCTTGTTATTAGGTGCTAGTTACCGTACTGCAACGTTAACGGGTTATTCGTCAGATGCTGAGCTTTCACCATCGCGTCAGTCATTATTTGATGATGGCAGAACTTTAACTCGCCAGCACAGATACCGTGACTATGAGTCTGATGATTTATCGCTGCGTTTTGAATTAAGCGGTCACTTTGATGTTGCCGGTATCACCAACCATGTATTGATTGGTGTTGACGGTTACGACTATGAGCTGCGCACTGGGCTTTATCGCTACCGTGGTGGTAATGGCACTTACACCATTGATATTTATGAGCCAGAGTACAGCACTACTGAAGGCCCTGAAGTGGGCATGCAGTACGAAAATAACGAACAGCAAAATGCGTACGGTATTTACCTGCAAGACCAACTAGATCTAACCGATAACTTAAAAGTGATGTTAGGTCTGCGTTTTGATGAAATTGAACAAGATATTTTTGAGACTAAGTCTGGTGTGGCATCAAACAGCAAAGAAAACCGCATTAGTCCACGTTTTGGTGTGGTTTACGCACTTAATGACGATATTAACCTTTACTCAAGCTATTCAGAAGGCTTTTTACCACTGAGCGGCACCGATGCCGAGGGTAATCCATTCGGTTTTGAAGAAAGTGACTCGTTTGAAGTGGGTGTTAAATTTAGCTACGCCAATATCAGCGGTACGCTTGCTTATTTTGATGCAAGCAAGAGCAACATGCTGGTGGCAGATCCAGTAAATGTGGGTTATTCAACACCTGTAGGTAAAGCAAATAGCACAGGTTTTGAGTTAGATTTAACAGGTTCATTGGGTGACAATACCGAGTACAACCTATCTTATGCCTATGTTGATGCCGAGACTGCATCAGACAGTCTAAATGTTGATTGGTTAGTGCCAATTCCTAAAGGTAGCCCACTTGTGAACGTACCAAAGAATAACCTTTCGATAGGCTTAAACCATGACCTAAATCTATTCGCACAAGAAATAAAGATTGGTGGTCATTATCAATATGTGTCTGATCGCTTAGGTGACCCAGCTGATCTCACTTTTCGTTTACCGAGTTACCAAACTGTTGGTTTATTTGCTAAATGGCGAGCGACTGAACGTACAACGGTATCATTGAATGTTGATAACGTGTTTGATGAACAGTATATCGCCAGTTCTTACAATGCATTGTGGGCCTACCCAGGGGCGCCGACGCAATTTAAACTTGGCGTAAGTTATGACTTCTGAGCAAGTTAAAAGCCGTATTCACAGTATCGACATCATGCGTGGTGTCGTTATTCTGCTGATGCTACTTGATCATGTGCGAGAGCGATTTTTCTTGCACATGCAGGTGGCCGATCCCATGGTTGTTGATACAACTTCGCCGGGGCTGTTTTGGAGCCGCTTTGCCGCGCACTTTTGTGCACCAACCTTTATCTTTTTAACCGGTTTGTCGGCGTGGCTTTATAGTCACCCAGCAAGTGGCGTGGCGCGCTCAGCACGAAGCTTTTTAATCAAGCGAGGGCTTTTTTTAATCGCCCTCGAAGTGACACTGATTTGTTTTTCGTGGATGGGTTACTATCACACCATTTGGCTACAAGTGATGTGGGCGATTGGCCTTTGTATGCTGGTGTTAGCAGCATTGATTAAGCTGCCACGCAACCTATTGCTGGTGCTTGGTTTAGTTATTGTATTTGGTCACAACTTACTGACTCCAATCAGCTTTACGCCCGATGAGTTTGGTTACTCGCTGTGGACGATTTTGCATGACCGAGGCTATCTATCACAAGGCGGTTTAATCGACGTCAAAATTAGCTACCCAGTGCTGCCTTGGATTGGCGTAATTTTGTTGGGTTACTATGCAGGTCCTTTATATGCACACACTCAATCGGCAGATTCGCGTAAACGAGCATTACTACTGTTAGCCCTGTTATGTGTGGGATTATTTGCGCTGCTGCGTGGTTTTAATATCTATGGTGAAACCTTGCCGTGGCAAACGTTTAGCACTACAACCGAAACCATGATGTCGGTGTTTAACGTGACTAAGTACCCACCGTCACTGAGCTTTTTGCTGATCACGTTAGCAGGCATGTTTGTTGGCTTATGGTTATTTGAAAGACCATTAAACCGCTTTACTAATGGGCTACGTGTATATGGCTCTGTGCCTATGTTCTTTTATATTTTCCACCTCTATGTACTGCTATTTATGTATCAAATAGGCATGCTGATCTGGGGGGCAAATCAAGGGCAATATTTAGGAGTCAGTGATATATCAGGTATTTGGTTTATTACTTTGTTGTTGGCAGTAGGGCTTTATTGGCCAACCAAGAAGTTTAGTGAATACAAGCGTAAGGCTAACAAGCCTTGGTTAAAGTATTTATAACGAAAAATGCCGATATGCTAAGCATATCGGCATTACCTACTTACTATCCTAATTAACTAATCCTTAGTTAATTCGAGGTTTTTTACGACGAAGTGCCATCAGTGGGGCAACTGCTAGTAGTAACCAGCCGAATGAACCGCTTGATGATTTCTTGTCTTTTTCAATCTCTGCTTCTGGAATCACTGCCTCAGGGAAAGTACAGCTACCATCGTCAGTATTGGCGCTTTCATCATAGTTAGTTGCTGAGCTATCAGTACAGCCAAGCTCTTCACCATCAGACATCACCGATAATACAAATGAACTCATTGCTGCATCAGTTGGGTTAACGCTGTCGCTAACTTTTACTGTTACATCAATATCACCATGGAAGTGCGCCGCTGGCGTGATAGTCACAGTGCTACCTGATGTGTGACCAGATACTTCATAAGTGAAGTTTTCGCCTAACACTTCGATTTGGTTGCTCACTTGGTTTTCGTCAGCATAAAGCACGTCAAAACTAATCGTTTCGTTCTCTGCCACCGACATATCAGTTAAGGCTGCCATTTCTAGGTTACCGATAACTTCTAGGTCAAGGGTGATGGTTTCATCATCTGCGCCAACTAAACCATTTGTAAGTGATAGTTGATGCGTTTGATTCGCCGCTTGCTCACCAATGTACGCTTGGAATTTCACGTCAAACTTAGAAATCTCAGGACCTGTGTAGTCAAGACACACAACCAGTTTGTCGTGTAGTACTTCGTCCATATTGTCGAAGCCGTACTTGTTACCGATGTTTAAATCGATTGGAATATCACCACTGATAAAGCCACGACCATCAGCAGCTTTCAAGCCGATAGAACCTTGTGCATCAACTAAGCTTAGGTTGTCATAAGCAAATAGTAGCTCGTATTCACCTGGCTCATAGTCAATGCCCATACGCATGAACATTTCAACATCAACAGATTGGCCTTCAGTTCTTGAACGCTGGATATTATCCCACTCAAGTACTAACCACTCACGCGATACCGTGTAAGTTGGTGTGATACCGGCGTTGGCGTCATAGTTACCGTAACCACCGTCAACACGCTCTGGGATAGTGTTGTCACCAACCCAGAAAGGTGCGATTAGGTAAGGCGGCGGTGGCGGCTGAGTGTAACCCTCAGGCAGTTCAACGTGGAATGGCGTAGTACGGCCTTGCGAACCAAATGTGACTAAGCCTGCTGGGTTAAGTTTAATTGAGTCAAAGTGGTACTTGTTAAAGAATGGGAATGACACATCAAGATTAGTGTTCATGATTTCTTTAAATGTGTACTCAAACTCGTTGTAGTAACGACCTTCAACACCTTCTAGTGTACGCCAGCCAAGCTCACGTAGTTCTAGGTAGTGAGGATCTGGTGAATGCGCCGATGTTAATGAACACATTTCGTCTGTGATGTTGGTGGTAATGTTATAATTACGCTCAACATTTTTAGTCGTCTCTTGAACACCAACTAGTGCTAGAGCGTTGTTATCTAACATTGGTGTTACTGGCGTTGAGTTAGATGCGACAATGCTGTCAGGAACAATGTCTACGCCCGCAGGGAACTCAGTGTTTAGTGCAAATTGACGCGCTTCATCTTCGTTATTAGCAATAACGCTGATTTCGAAGTCAACTAAATCACCCACAAATGCTTTGTCTTTGTTAGCTGTAAAGGTCACGTCTTTATCAACTTGCTCGATGATCACTGGCACAAAACCAAGATTACCCGCATCTTCAGGGTTGCTACCAATATCAAAGCCACCAAAGTAGATATCGCCCACTTCCATATCAGGTAAGTTATAAGCAAGGTCAAGCTCAAGCTGGTCATAACCTGGTACGCTGCTTGGGCCTGTTACAGTGAGTGAGCCATTGTCTTCAGTGGTCACCGCTGTCGCAAATGATACCTCGATACCTTCATCAACTTCACCATACGATAGAGTCTGTAGGCTCATGTATAACGTAAAGTATTCACCCGCTTCAGGGTCAACAATATTACAGAAGTTAGTTAGGGTGTAGCTCGTTGACATACATAGCGTTTCTTCATAAGACGCAATGCCATCACCGTTACTATCTTTACCCATGAACACAAGTACACGTGACGTGTCGTTCATCACGCTTGCGCTTAGCATTTTTGCGCCTTCTGGCACTGTCGTCCACTGTATGTGGTTGTTGTTCACAGCTTCGCCTTCACCTTCAACCTCTACGCTATCGAATGGGTCGCCTGGTGTGGTGTCGTTGAATAGGTGTACTGTTTCAACTTGGCCTTTTACTAAGCCGTACGATTGTGTGGTTAGGTTGCTAATTTCATCAGTATTGAATGGACCCACTTTCATCGTTGCAGAACGGCGGTGAGCATCAATTTGAATATACTCAGGTAAACCGGTATCACCAGCGAAAGTCCATACAGGCATTTCTAAAATTGGTGATTCAGGATTGCTTGAGGTCATTACGATTTGACCTTGGTTACCTGTGTAATCAACAATTTCTTGTGGTGTTGCTTGTTGGCTTGCTTCAACCGTAACAACAATGCTTTGTGTCTCACCTGCTTTAATATCAAAGTTGCTTGGCTCAACACTAATTTTGCTATTACCAATCCAGTTTTCTGTATGAAGTGTCCAGCTTGCGTCTTCTGTCGCCGTAAAGGTTCTGATAAACGTACACTTAAAGCCACAGTCATTATCAACCATGTAAGCTGTGTTTAGTGCTTTTTCACGGCCACCAAGGCTTGGGTTAGCAGCACTCATGTTAGCAATGGTTTCATCAAGCAATAGGCCTGCTTTATCAGCACGCTCAACTTGCATTTTACCTGAACCCATTTCAGCAAGGGCAGCATCAAAGCCATCATCGGTGTAGTTGTTTAGGTACTGTGCTAAAGCAACTTGATTGTTTGCAGTTAACATCAATGCTGATTGAATTTGCATTGGTGTCCAATCAGGATGAGATTGTTTTAACAATGCTGCCGCACCCGCAACGTGTGGGCTTGCCATTGATGTACCAGACATAGATTGCCAGTCTGAAGTTGCAGGGTTGCTAGTAAATGGTTGATCGTCAGATGATGGCGCATAGATATCAACACCCGGAGCCGCAACGTCTACAAGTAAGGTGTCAAAACCAAAGTATGATGGGCCACGGCCAGAGAAGTAAGCAATGCGGTCTTTATCTACAGCATCTACAGTACCTTCGGTTGCTTCAATGGTACCCATGTGGCTGTCGCCTGTGCTTAGCCAGTCAAGTAAGCTCGTACCATCGACGTTTTTAATGTGAATGGTAGGGATAGGGTAAGTGACTGAAGGAATCGTGTAGCGATCGTAGAATGATACATGGTTATAAATAATTAAACCTTCAGCACCACCTGCCTCTACGTTTAGCGATTTAGAGTACAGCGGGTAAGAACTACGTTTACATACGACAATCACATCTTGCGCACTTTCGTCGATAGCGGTTGCTGGGTCATCAACTAAATCAAATGTCCCTTCAGGGAATGGCTTGTCACAGTTGGCAAGCGCATAGCTTGAGCTTTCATTTGGATTTTCAAAGTCAGTTGCGGCAACGATTAAACCTGTTAGCTCGTTAAAGTTTACACCTGCACCAGCAAATGGTCCTGGCGCTGCAGTATCGCCACCAGTTAGGTTTTTAAGTTGTTTGTTACCAAAATTGACTTTAGTTGAAGGCGTATGAGCTGCAACTGTGGTTACCCAAGGTGAAGAGTGGTCAGCCGTTGAATATTCAGGGCCGCTGTTACCTGCCGCTACCGCCACAAATACACCAGTTTCAGCTGCATTCATGAACGCTTGCTCAATTGGGTCGCTCCATGGGTCTTCTTCAAGGCCACCTAATGAAGCATTCAGTACGTCAACATTATCTATAGCAGCTTGTTCAACAGCAGCTAAGATTGCGCTTGTTGGACAGCCTGCATAAGGGTCACCAGAACCACCCGGCCAACATACTTGGTATGAAATGATATTAGCGTGTGGCGCCATACCTGATACTTGCGGGAAAGTTACATTGGTTTCTAAACCAGATGATTGGCTTTCATACTCAGTCAGTTTGTAAGGAATATCGTAAAGGATATTACCTGCCGCTGTACCTGCAACGTGTGAACCATGGCTATTATAGTCTTCACCATTTTCTGGGCGAGTCTCTTCAAATACAGAATCCACATAAGCTGCGGTGATCTCAGGGTATGAGTACACACCAATTAGCTTGTCGTTACACAGATCAGCAAATTCAGCAGTTGCACAGTCACCTAGGTACTTGTCGCCTAGAGGGTTGGTGTGAGTGTAGCCATCGCCACCTACAGCTGCAAATGATGGGTGATCGGTATTGATACCCGTATCGATGATACCGACAACCGTGCCTTCACCTTTGTTGCTGCTCGGGTTGCTAGCACTTGTGCTCCAAAGAGCAGAAGCACCGGTTTGCTCAATGGTATTAAAAGTATTTAGGCTGTAGATTTTTGAGCGAGTGATCTTCTTAACACCAGCCACTTTAGCAAGGCGCTTCGCTTCATCTTGTGTCATTTGGGTGGTGAAACCGTTTAATGTCACATTGAATGTGCGCTCAACATTTAGCTGTAAGCCTTGTTGACTCATCGCAGTACTCAGTACTGATTGGCGCTTACTTGCTAGGTGGTTAGCGTAAGTTGCGATAGCAGGCTGCGCCATATTAAGCGTTGAGCGTGTTGTTGCTTGTTGCGTCTGCATTACCACATCTTTAGTGCTCGCAAGCCCTTTAACACCACCTTGGTAAGTCGAAATTGGTGCATCGTCCAGTTGCACGATATAAGTTTGAATACCACTAATATCTTTCTCTGGTGTGAAAACGCGGCTTTGTTTTTTAACTGTGTTATTAACCTTGTCTTCCCACACAAATTCATTGGTAACGGTTTGCTTTGGCGCATAGCCTGCTGGCTGTTCTGGCCATGCCTGGTCATTTAGCGCAGCAGCAGACGTACCTACACCTAAGTAAAGTGCAGATGCGACCATCACTGATACTTTTTTCATATTGAACATGTGATCTAACTTCCCTCGAAGGATTATAATTATGAGCTCGCGCTAACGGCGAACGGTTTAATCAGTAGGGATAGTGTTGAGTTGTGACTTTAACATCAATGAAATGTAAACAATTGGCACACACTGTTACAGCTTGGTACATTTTTACCGAAAAACTGTTTATCGAAACAAGATGCTTGCTCTTGCTCCGCTTAAGGTTTGTGCGTTATCTAAGCTAAATTTTGCGTTATTCCATAGGCATAGTTGCTTAACGATTGATAAGCCAAGGCCAACACCTTGGTAGCCTGTTTGGTGCACCGAAGCGGTTTTAGAAAATGGTTGCATGAGGCTGGCGCGCATGTGTTCTGGGATCCCTGGGCCATCATCTTCAATCACTAGCAAAGTGCCGCTTTCGTATTGTGAAAGCCTGATATGAATTTGCGTTTTAGCAAAGCGAACCGCGTTGCCGAGTAAGTTTTGCAATAAGCGTTGAAAGCTTTGTTTATCAACGCAAATTGTTGTTAATTCGCAATCAAGGCGAATAGCCAAAGGGCTATAGCTTTGAAACTTAGTAATGCAGGGCTGTAATAGCTCTTCTGGGCAGTAGTCTTTCACTAACAAGGTGGGTTCGCATTGTTCAAGCTCGGCATAGGTTAAAAACTCTTCGACTAAAAGCTCAAGTTCAATAATGTCTTGCAACACACTGTGCCGATAAGCGTTGTTATCAACGACTGCTTCGAGGGCGAATTTAGCCCGCGATATAGGCGTTAAAAAGTCATGAGAAACAGCATTGATCAATTCGCGTTGGCTTTGATTGCGGTTATGAAGCGCTAATGCCATGTTATCGAAAGTATCGCCAATACTCTTTAGCAAGCTAAAACGTGTGAAGTGGACTTGTGCTGTAAAGTCGGCATTTGAAATTTTACTACTGGCTTTGCGTAGCTTATTTAAGTCAAACAGCAGTGGGCCTGTAAAAATCACCACAGCTAAGGCAAGGCTAGAGTAAAATAGAAGGCTCACTAAAGACTGATAGCCCTGATCAGCAGGCTGGCTGTAGGGGCCAATGCTTAATAAGGTCTGTCTATCATCGGCAAGTTTATGAAAGTAAAGGTTGTTATTGGCATCGTTAACACTAATTACCTGACCTGCTAAAAGAGATGCCTGTAATTGTTCACCAAGGTAAAAGTTCGCCAGAGGTGTTTGTTTAATATCAGGGTTATTGGGGGCAATACTCAAGATGTTTTCTGCTAACTGCTGCTCTGTACTGTAACTCGGTGGGTTTGGAAAATAGGTTTCTAGTAACCAAGCGGCACTTCCTAGACAAACTGCGAGGGTTAAATACAAATAACAAAACAGGCGTAGCAAACTGCATTAACCCCACGCTTGTGGAGAAAAAATATATCCTTTACCCCAAACAGTGACGATTTTTTGTGCCGGCACCGCTTCGTCACCGAGCTTTTTGCGTAAGCGACTAATGCGGCCATCGATAGTGCGGCTTTGACCATCGTATTTACGGCCAATGGTGCCATCAAATAATTGGTCTCGACTGACCAACTGACCCGCTGATTGAGCTAGTTGGATCAGTATTTCGAACTCTGCACTGGTCAATTCTAGTGGCTGGCTATGCAAATAAGCCTCGCGCTGAATTGTATTAATACTCAAAGAGCCAAAGCGAATATTATGGGCGTTATGGGTGGTACTTGTTGGCTTAACAGCCTGGCTGCGGCGAATGGTATTGTTAATTCGCGCTAATAAAATAGACGGGGAAACAGGTTTGGTAAGGTAATCATCGGCGCCTAGCTCAAGGCCAGTGATATGATCAACTTGGCTTTGCCTTGCGGTCATAAAAATAATTGGCGTATCTTGATATTGTTTTAGCTCTTTAAATACCTCAAAGCCATCTTCTGATCCTAATCCGATATCAAGCAAAATTAGGTCATATTTTTTGCAGCTTGCTTGGTAACAGGCATGGCAACCACTTTCAAAGTGTTCAATGGTATAGCCATGATCAGTTAAATAATTAGAGACTAGTTGGGCAAGTTTTAAATCATCTTCAATGTATAAAATAGTATGCTGGCTCATCAAAAAATACTCCATGCGATATCACGTCGGCGTTTTTTAACATGCTGGTGGAATAAACTAATTTCAGTGCTTTCTAATGGCTCTAGCTGTTCGCTAAGTAGCTCTAATACAATGTTGCGATTGTTTTGCACTGTGATTGCAAAGTTCTGCCCTTGATTTGGCTTTTGGCAGAACAGCCTAATTTGTTGATCAGTAACGCGAATGCACACCGTTTTGCTGACTTCGGTATACCAATTAATCGATACATCCATCACGCAGTCTTGCTCTATCGTTACACAGTTTTCTGGTGTTGCCTCGATATAACCGGCTTGTGCGAATGTACTGCCAACAAACGCGAGGCTACAAATGAATAAGAGTGAAAAAAGCTTCGTACGCAACATCATCAGTAATTCCATGCAAAGCCAGCATAAAAAGACAGTAAGTTGCTGTCATCGATAAGGGGGCTATCGGCAATACCCGATGATAAGCGTTGGTATTTTATATCGCTGATAAATTGCCATTGTTGATTAAACTGATATTGGTAACTGGCTTTTAGATTGTACTTTTGACTAGAGTGACCTAAAAAAGGGCTAAATCCGGCTCGTATCTCTTGTTGTGCGCTGCCATAGTAGTAATCCACTAAACCAGCACTTAAATGTTGTATTTCTGCGCCGAGCAAAACTAGATGCTGATCAAACAAAAACAAGCGCTGTGCTGATAATGCGCCTTGTAACCCTTTGTGATAGTTGGTGAGCTCCATTGACCAATGCGCGCTAAAACGCCAGCTTTGCCAGTCAACGATAGCTTCAATACCGCTCATGGCAGACAGTTTACGTTTTGATATTTTAGTAATATCACCGCGGCGCTTTGTCACCGCTGGTGTTTCGATACCTGAACCGGGTGGTGGCGGTGTCATTGAGGGGCGGCCGCCGGTTGTTCTAATCGCGGTCAGTGCTGCTGAGTGTTTAGCAAAATACAGCCCATCTTCATTGAGTTGGGTGAATAACGACACTTGATAGTTATCGCCCCACACGGGTGTCCAAGCAAACTGAGTATTTGCAAATGAAAAGTCACCGGCAAATACCTCAATGCGCGGTAGGGCATAAAGAGGAATGTCGTCTTTTTTATAAACCGGGTTGTCGAGTTGGCCATAACCTAAGCTTAAACCAAGGCTTACTCCTTCATCTGCTAAATACGCAGAGTCAGTGCTGCTTGCCATTGGTGAAAGGCAAAATGCACTAATTAGAAATAAAACTCGTAGCCCAAGTGAGCAACTACCTAGAACAGTCACAAATAAACAACCTTAATGAAAAATCCTGTTAACATTAAGTTGTTATTAATGGCTTGAACAATGAAATAATGTACCAAATTGTAGCAAGGTCTGGTTTTTGTAACCTAAATTAGTTAAGGAAATTGCTTGATAAATAAGTATATTTCACTAATTTGGTTTGGTTATTTTGAGCGGTGTCGTCATTTCTTTAGTTAGAAAAAATTATTAACAATAAAATGGTGTTAAAACCTGCGCTTAGCGGTACAAAATGGCCCTAAATACACGTCATTACTGGCATGGCGGTTTATTAAGTTGCTATTTGAGTGAGTTTTTGCGATATTATTTATATTATAATATTAACAGGAAGCTAATAAGATGACTCTGCCTAGTTCTCAATCTGCAAATGCTATTCGCATACTTGCTGTCGATGCCGTTCAACAAGCTAACTCTGGCCACCCAGGTGCGCCTATGGGTATGGCTGATATTGCAGCGGTATTGTGGCAAAACTTTCACCGCCATAACCCATTAAATCCAGACTGGTCTAACCGTGACCGCTTTGTGTTATCAAATGGCCATGGTTCAATGCTTCAATATGCATTGTTACACCTAAGCGGTTACGACGTAAGCATCGAAGATATTAAGCAATTCCGTCAGCTTCACTCAAAAACACCGGGTCACCCAGAATATGGTTATACTCCGGGTGTTGAAACAACTACGGGCCCATTAGGTTCTGGTATTGCTAACGCAGTTGGTATGGCAATCGCTGAAAAAACTTTAGCAGCACAATTCAATAAGCCAAAGTTTGATATTGTTGATCACTTCACTTACTGCTTTATGGGTGACGGCTGTTTAATGGAAGGTATCTCGCACGAAGCATGTTCGCTGGCAGGTACATTAGGCCTAGGCAAGCTAATCGCATTTTGGGATGACAATGGCATCTCTATCGATGGTGAAGTAGAAGGTTGGTTCACCGACGATACACCTGCACGTTTTGAATCTTACGGTTGGCAAGTTATCCGTGATGTTGATGGTCACGATATGAATGCAATTGCGGGTGCAATCGAAGCGGCACAAAGCAACACTACGCAACCAACACTAATCTGTTGTAAAACAGTGATTGGTTTTGGCTCGCCAAATAAATCAGGTAGCCACGACTGTCACGGTGCACCACTGGGTCACGACGAAATCGCAGCAGTACGTGAGCAGCTAAACTGGCCGCACCCTGCATTTGAAGTTCCACAAGAAGTTTATAACGAGTGGAATAATCAAGCGAAAGGCCAAGAGCTTGAAGGTGCATGGCAGCAAAAATTTGCAGCTTATAGCAAAGCACATCCTGAACTTGCAAAAGAATATACACGTCGTGTTCTTGAAAAAGCATTACCAGCTAACTTCGCTGAATTAGCTGATGAGTACATTGCTAAATGCCAAGCCGATATGCAAAACATTGCGACACGTAAAGCATCACAAAATGCGATCACCTTCTTTGCTAACCAGCTTCCAGAATTAATGGGTGGCTCTGCTGACCTTGCCGGTTCTAACTTAACCTTATGGCCAGAAGCAAAAGGTTTACAAGATGCAGCTGATGGTAACTACGTATTCTATGGCGTACGTGAGTTTGGTATGAGCGCAATCATGAATGGTATTGCATTGCATGGTGGCTTTATCCCATTTGGCGCAACTTTCTTAATGTTTATGGAATACGCACGTAATGCAGTACGTATGGCAGCATTAATGAAAGCGCAAAGCATTTTTGTGTATACCCATGACTCAATCGGTCAAGGTGAAGATGGTCCTACTCACCAACCAATCGAGCAAATCGCTAACCTTCGTATGACACCAAATATGACTGCATGGCGTCCGTGTGATGAAACTGAAACAGCAGTAGCTTGGCGTCAATCGTTATTAAAAGAGACAGGCCCAAGTTCACTTATCTTCAGCCGTCAGGGTACCAAAGCAATGGCACGTGATGCACAGCAAGTTGCTGACATTGCAAAAGGGGGTTATGTACTTGTTGATAGCGAACAAGCTGCAGAGCTTATCCTTATTGCAACGGGTTCTGAGGTAGAGTTAGCTGTGAATGCTGCTGCTGAGCTAAAAGCACAAGGCAAGCAAGTTCGCGTGGTATCTATGCCATCAACGAATCAGTTTGATAGCCAAGATAAAGCATACCGTCAAAGCGTGTTACCAGCGGGTACACCTAAGATTGCTGTTGAAGCTGCACACCGTGACTTCTGGTTCAAGTATGTTGGCCAAGATGGTGATGTACTAGGCATGGACACATTTGGTGAATCAGCGCCTGGCGCAGTACTGCTTGAGCACTTTGGTTTCACAGTGGCAAACCTAGTTGCAAAAGCAAACGCATTACTTGCTGAATAATGTGACTGGCTAAAAATTATCGTAATCGCAACACGATAAGCCTGCCTTTGTGATGATGTGCAGGCAATAAAAAAGCCCGCAAACTTTGGTTTGCGGGCTTTTTGCTGCTTAAACAATCGGTTTAAACTAATTCGCTTAAGATTGACTCTAGTTTTTCTTGGTCAATTGCGAACTGACGAATACCTTGGCTTAGTTTTTCAGTAGCCATGGCATCTTCATTCATTTCCCAGCGGAAAGCTTGCTCAGTCATTGCAGCTGGCGCTTCTGCTTTTTCTGTTGCTGGTAATAGTTTTTGAGTTAATGGTGCGTCAGTTGCAGCTAGTTCAGCAAGTAACTTAGGGCTGATAGTTAAACGGTCACAACCTGCTAATTCTTGGATTTCACCGATGTTACGGAAGCTTGCGCCCATTACAATCGTTTCGTAGCCGTGCTTTTTGAAGTAGTTGTAGATATGCGTTACTGACTTAACGCCCGGATCGTTAGCACCGTCGAAATCAGCGCTTGCATCTTGTGCTTTGTACCAGTCAAGAATACGACCAACGAATGGTGAAATTAGGTAAGCACCCACTTCGGCACAAGCACGTGCTTGAGCAAATGCAAATACCAGCGTTAGGTTACAACGGATACCTTGTGCTTCAAGTACCTTGGCTGCTTGAATACCTTCCCATGTTGAAGCAATTTTGATTAACACGCGCGATGTGTCGATACCTTGCTCTTTATATAAAGCAACAAGCTCAAGTGCTTTATCAACAGTTGCTTGAGTATCAAATGATAAACGCGCATCCACTTCTGTTGAAACTAAACCTGGCACTTGCTCCATTAATTTAGAGCCAATTAATACCGCTAGCTTGTCGGCTGCTTTTGTTACAACTTCAGCTGCGTCACTGCTTTGTGCTTTTGCCCATGATACGGCTTCGGCAGCAAGTGGGCGATATTTCTCAATTTGAATCGCGTTTAAGATTAGTGATGGGTTTGTTGTTGCATCTTGCGGTTTATATTCGTTGATTGCTTCAAAATCACCCGTGTCAGCAACAACGGTTGTCACTGCTTTAAGTTGTTCTAATTGACTAGACATAGTTATCCCATTCTTATCATACAAAAGTTAATGTAGTGGCTTTAACCTATTATTTGTGCTGAAAAAACAATCTAATCTACCAGAGAAACTGCGCAATAAATCGCCCGCCAGCAGCAAATAATCCTGTTAATAATATTTTTATAATACCTTTACAATCTGGTATTGTTGATATTATCATACAAATAAAGATAATGACTAACAATGTTAGTAAGCAATTAGTGAAAGGTAATTATGTCTCGTTATACGTTGGGATTAGACTACGGGTCGGACTCGGTAAGAGCATTACTCGTTGATGTTGCGACTGGTGAAGAACTTGCCAGCCATTTAGTAAACTACCCGCGCTGGGCACAAGGTTTATATTGTGACCCTAGTAAAGATCAGTTTCGTCAGCATCCACAAGACTATATTGATAGCCTTGTAGAAGTAGTTAATGGTCTTTGGTCACAAGTTCCAGCAGGTACTGCAGACAAAGTAGTGGGTATGAGCTTTGATACGACAGGCTCAACACCTGTAGCAATTAATAGCCAAGGTACACCACTGGCATTAACTGAAGAATTTGCAGAAAACCCAAATGCAATGTTCATTTTGTGGAAAGACCATACGTCTATTAAAGAAGCAAATGAAATCACTGAAGCTGCAACTAACAATGATGTGAACTACCTTTCACACATGGGCGGTATCTACTCTTCTGAGTGGTACTGGGCCAAAGCATTACATATTTTCCGCGTTGATAGCAGTGTTAAAGCAGCCACTTATTCATGGGTTGAGCACTGCGATTGGATGACCGCGCTAATGTGCGGCACAACACACCCTGAAGCATTAAAGCTAGGTCGTTGTGCAACGGGCCACAAACAAATGTGGAACGAGCAGTGGGGCGGTTTCCCACCAAACAGTTTCTTCAGCAATATCGATCCACTATTAGATGGTGTTGTTGATACGTTAAATGCAACTACAGAGCCAAGCGACCAAGTTGCTGGTAACTTAACTGCTGAGTGGGCCGAGAAGCTAGGTTTACCACAAGGTATCGTGATTGGTTACGGTGCATTTGACTGTCACATGGGCGCAGTAGCAGCCAATGTTCGTCCTGGCGTTCTAACTAAAGTAATGGGTACTTCAACTTGTGACATCACAGTAACGTCTAAAGAACAACTAGGTGATACTTGCGTTAAAGGTATTTGTGGTCAAGTTGATGGCTCAGTGATCCCAGGGTTAATTGGCTTAGAAGCCGGTCAATCTGCATTCGGTGACTTATACGCATGGTTCAAAAACCTAGTACTTTGGCCAACTCGCCAACTTACAAATCTATCTGACGCTGAACAAGCGTTAGTTAACAAGCTAGAAGATTCAATCTTAGTTGATCTATCAAAAGCAGCGGCAGCACTGCCTGTAACAAGCAACGATGTAACTGCGCTTGATTGGGTAAATGGTCGTCGTACGCCAGATGCTGACCAAAGCGTTGCCATGGCATTAACAGGCTTAAAAATGGGCACTGATGCACCTAAGTTCTTCAAAGCACTTGTTGAAGCAACTGCCTTTGGCGCACGTGCTATCACTGAGCGTTTCTGTAGCGAAGGCGTACCAATCGAGTCAGTGGTCGTTATCGGCGGTATCTCTAAAAAATCAGACTACGTAATGCAAACTTGTGCTGATGTTTGGAATTGCCCAATCGACGTTTTAGAAAGTGAGCAAAGCTGTGCATTGGGTGCGGCAATTATGGCTGCGGTTGCTGCGGGTGAGCACGCAACAGTGGCAGATGCTCAAAAAGTGATGGCGTCGTCTGTATGTCATCAGTATTTACCAAACCCAGAGCGCGTTGCTGTGTATGACGAGCTTTATGCCAACTACCAAGCACTTGCAAGCTATGTAAACGGAGACAAAGCATGAGTTTTACTGAACTAAAACGTGAAGTCTATGAAGCGAACATGGAGCTGCAACGTCGTGGCTTAGTAATTTATACCTTTGGTAACGTATCGCAAATCGACCGCGACAAAGGCGTGATTGCGATTAAACCAAGTGGTGTTTCGTACGACCAAATGAAAGCCGACGACATGGTGATCGTTGACCTTGAAAACAACATTGTTGAAGGGTCTATGCGTCCGTCTTCTGACACAAAAACACATGTTCATTTATATCGCCACTTTGATTCAATTGGCGGTGTAACACACACGCATTCGACCTATGCAACTGCATGGGCGCAAGCAAAACAAAGCATTCCTTGCCTTGGCACAACTCACGCTGACTATGTACACGGTGACATCACCTGTACTCGTGAGTTAACCGATGAGCAAGTGAATGGCGATTATGAATTAGAAACCGGTATTCAAATTACTGATGCGTATCAAGACCGCGATCCGAAAGCTGCACCTATGGTGATTGTTGCGGGTCATGCGCCTTTCACGTGGGGTAAAGATGCCGCTCAGTCTGTATACCATGCCGCGCTACTCGAAGAGATTGCACGCATGGCGTATTTAACACGCACTTTAGATCCACACGCAGCTGAACTTAAAAAAGCAGTGATGGATAAACATTATCTACGTAAGCACGGTAAAAACGCGTATTACGGTCAGAGCAAATAGCAAGAATTTAGAGGATTATTAACATGACGACGATGACGAAAGAAGTCTGGTTTGTTACCGGCTCACAACATCTTTATGGTCCTAAGGTGTTAGAAACGGTTGCCAAAGACAGCGAAGCAATTGTAGCGGGCTTAAACAGCGAAGCTAATCTACCAGTAAACTTGGTATGTAAGCCTACCGTTAAGTCACCTGAAGAAATTCACGCTGTTTGCCAAGCGGCAAATACGGATCCTAACTGTGTTGGCTTAGTTTTATGGATGCACACTTTCTCACCTGCGAAAATGTGGATTGCTGGCCTAAGCGAATTACGTAAGCCTTGGTTACACCTTCATACTCAGTTCAATGCAGCCCTTCCTTGGTCTGACATCAACATGAACTACATGAATACGCACCAAAGTGCACACGGTGACCGTGAGTTCGGTTTCATCGGTACTGTAATGCGTAAAGAGCGTAAAGTTGTTGCAGGTCACTGGCAACGTGCTGACGTACAACAGCAGTTAGATGACTGGTGTCGTGCGGCAAAAGGTTGGGCAGAAAGCCAAACACTTAAAGTTGCGCGTTTTGGCGACAACATGCGTCAAGTTGCAGTTACTGAAGGTAACAAAGTTTCAGCGCAAATTACTTTTGGTTATGAAGTACACGCCTTTGGTGTCGCTGAGCTTGTAAAAGTGGTTGATACTATCACTGAAGAAGAAGTTGATGCACAGTTAGAGCTTTATAAGCAAGACTACGTAATTGCTGACGAAACTCTACAAGACGATTACGCAGTGAAAATGCTACGCAACGAAGCACGTTTAGAGCTTGGTATGGAGCGTTTCTTAGAGAAAGGCGGCTTTAAAGCATTCACTAACTGTTTTGAAGACTTATCAGGTCTTTCTGGTCTTCCAGGTCTTGCTACACAGCGCCTAATGTCGAAAGGCTATGGTTACGGTGGTGAGGGTGACTGGAAAACAGCTGCTATGGTTCGCATCATGAAAGTAATGGGTGAAGGCCGTGACGGTGGTTGTTCATTCATGGAAGATTACACTTACAACATGGGTGAGACTGACCAAGTACTTGGCGCGCACATGTTAGAAGTGTGTCCTTCAATTGCAGCACAAAAACCACGTCTTGAAGTTCACCAGCACACTATCGGTGTGAAATGTGATGTAGGTCGTTTATTGTTTACTGCAAAACCGGGTGCTGCAATCAACGTATCACCAATTGATATGGGTAACCGTTTCCGTATTCTAATCAACGAAGTAGATACAGTGGCTCCGCCAGCTGATTTACCTCACTTACCGGTTGCTTCAGCGCTTTGGGAACCAAAACCAAATCTATCTGTAGCATCAGCTGCATGGATCCACGCCGGTGGTGCACACCACACTGCATACAGCCAAGCAGTAACAACCGATATGATTATCGATTTTGCTGAAATGGCTGGCGTTGAAACTATGATCATCGATAACGATACGACGATCCGTGGTTTCAAAACAGAGCTTCGTCATAACGCAGCTTACTACATGCTAAAACGTGGCCTGTAAGAATTAGTACTTTATGTACTAGAACGTGCTGTGTGTGAGCACGTTCACCCCAAATTTTGTTGTCGATTAAGCCAGTGATGAGCCTCGCTCTTCGCTGGCTTATGCTATTGTGAAGCGAAACATTTTAGGAGTAGATATGATCGATTTAAGCGCCTACCAAGGCATTATTTTTGATATGGATGGCACCTTAATTGACTCAATGGGCAGTCACTTACAGGCATGGCAAAAAGCTTGCGAAGCCTATGGCTACCCATTCGATTACGACTACATGTACAGCTTAGGTGGCATTCCGACCGTTAAAACAATTGAAATGCTTAACGAAAAATTTGGTTTAGAACACGACCCTCTAGTTGTGGCAAAAGATAAACACCAGTTTTGGGTTGATTTACAGCACCAACCGCTGGTGATTGACGAAACCGTTGCTGTACTTGAAAAGTACCATGGTGTATTGCCAATGGGTGTGGGCACAGGTGCTGACCGCGAACATGCAATTGATCATCTAACTGATACCAATTTAATAAATAAAATTGGTGCGTTAGTGACTGCCAGTGATGTAAGTAAAGGCAAGCCAAACCCAGAAACATTCTTAAAAGTAGCAGAGCAATTAGGTGTTGAGCCAAGCCAATGTGTGGTGTTTGAAGACACGCAAATTGGTTATCAAGCTGCCAAAAGTGCGGGAATGGATTGCATCATGGTGAAAGACGGAAAAATCCAACTTTAGCGATTAAAGTTGCAATGACACCCTTATTTGTATTATAAAACTATAAATACAATTACAAAAAGGTTATTCATATGTCATTGCAATGTGTTTTCCAAGGTTTAAAAACAACTCATCAAACAGCCAGTTCGAACACGAAAAAGTCGCGCGGGCTTTATGCATTGTTGGTGACATGTGGGATTGCCCTTACACCAGCTTGTGCTCATCAAGGAGACAATATGACTACTTCCCCTTCAGCATCAATGACGGCCTATGGCGTACTTGCTGATCAAACGCCGGTTAATCAAGTAACGTTGACTAACAGCAATGGTATTAGCGTTGATGTAATCAACTACGGCGGCATTATCACGCGTATTGAAACACCTGATGCAAAAGGCGAAATGGGTAATATTGTACTGGGTTTAGATAACCTAGAAGCATACACAAAAGCGACAACTTACTACGGTGCAATCATCGGTCGTTTTGGTAACCGTATCGCAAACGGTAAATTCACGCTAAATGGCACTGAATACCAATTAGCAACTAACGATGGTGACAACCACTTACATGGTGGTGTGCAAGGTTTCGATAAGAAAGTATGGAACATGACACCGTTCACGACGCAAAACAGTGCTGGTGTTACCTTAAGCTTAGTGAGCCCTGATGGTGACCAAGGTTACCCGGGTGAAGTGACGACTGAAGTAACTTACACGCTAACGAATAACAACACGTTAGATATGCAGTTTATTGCTACAACAAGTAAGCCTACCATCATCAATATGACGCAACACAGCTACTTCAACCTAGCAGGTAAAGGCGACATTCTTGATCACCAAATGCAAATTAACTCAAAAGCAATTACCCCTGTGGATGGCGGCTTGATCCCAACTGGTGAGTTGATGGATGTTGCAGGCACACCGTTTGACTTCCGTACTGCTAAAGCAATTGGTCAAGACATCAAAGCTAGCAATGAACAACTGAAACTTGGTAAAGGTTATGACCATAACTTTGTGCTTAAAGACACGCCAAGCAATGAGCTTATTGAAGCAGCGACGGTTTACGAAGCAAACTCTGGCCGTACGTTAACAGTTTACACAGAAGAGCCTGCAGTACAGTTTTATTCAGGTAACTTCTTAGACGGTAGTACTCAGCAAGCGTCTGGCTTAGTGCATAATTTCAGAAGTGGTTTTTGTTTAGAGCCACAGCATTTCCCTGATGCACCAAATCAGCCAACGTTCCCAAGCACAACATTATTACCGGGTGACGTGTATTCAACACGCATCGTGTACGAATTTGGTACAAAATAAAGGAACACAATCGTGAAAACAACAAAGCTTAAAAGCGCAATGCAAAAGGCTGGCTTAGCCAGCGTATTTGCCTTGTCGTTTGGTGCTCTGACTGGTTGTCAGGCTACAGCTGAAGACAACACAGCTAAAACAACTGACGTGGCAGCCACAGAAAAAGCGCCAATCCAAGATAATGGTATTTTTACCAACCCACTTTTTCCTAATGGCGCCGATCCATGGCTTGAATACTGGGATGGTAACTATTACCTAACCACAACAACATGGACATCTGAGTTAGTGATGCGTAAATCACCAACACTAGCTGGCCTTGCTGATGCAACACCTGTCAATGTTTGGTCTGATTCAAACCCTGAGCGTTGTTGTAACTTCTGGGCGTTTGAGTTCCACCGCCTAAAAGGGCCAAACGGCTACCGTTGGTACATGATGTACACAGCTGGTACTGATGGCACTTTAGATAACCAACACTTAAATGTATTAGAAAGTGCTGGTGACGATCCTATGGGTCCATATGAATACAAGGGCGCATTAATGCCTAACGTATGGAACATCGACGGTAACTACCTAACATACAAAGACAAGCTGTATGTGATCTACTCACAATGGCAAGGCGATCAGCAATTAAACATTATTGCTGAAATGGAAGATCCGTGGACACTGAAAGAGAACTCACCGCATACGGTGATCACGCGTCCTGAGCTAGATTGGGAAATCAGTGGTCGTAAAGTAACCGAAGGCGCTGAAATTTTACAGCACAATGGCCGTACGTTTATGACGTACTCAGCAAGCTTCTGTAATACCCCAGATTACAAACTAGGTATGCTTGAGCTTGTTGGTGACGACCCACTTAAAGCTAGCAGCTGGAAAAAATACGACAAGCCAGTATTTGAGCGTACAGAAGAAGTGTTTGGTCCAGGTCACAACGGCTTTTTCACATCGCCAGACGGCACAGAAGACTGGTTAGTTTATCACGGTAATGATTCGGTAGAGCACGGTTGTAGTGCGACTCGTTCATTACGTGCGCAAAAATTCACTTGGAACGACGATGGCACACCAAGCTTTGGTAAACCATTAACACCAGGCGTTGAAGTAGCTCCGCCATCAGGTGAATACGGCCCACTGGTAACGCGAGTGCAAGGTCAACGTTACCAATTAGTGAATGCAACAAGCGGCTTATGTTTAGACATTGCAGCTGATCCACAAGATGCACGTGCAGTACAACGTCAGTGCGCAAGCACCAATGGTCAATGGGTTATTGATGCAACAACAGATGGTTTTGTTCGTTTAGCTAACCGTGAAGACAGCAAGTTCTTAGAGCTTGAAAGCTGTAATGACGCAGATAACGCTAAAGTACAATCTGCAGCATGGCGTAATAACTTCTGCCAGCAATGGAAAGTAGCACCAAGCACAGATGGTAATGTATCTATTACTAACCGTTACACAGGCAAACCATTAGCGGTTGCTGGTTGTTCTGCTGCGCAAAACCAAGCTGTTTTACAGCAAAGCGAGGCAACAGCGTGTGGTGATTGGCAATTACGCCCAATGGGTAGTGTTGTAGTATTAAGCCAACAAAGTGGTAAAGCACTTAGCGTGGCAGATACAGTTAAAGCAGGTACCAATGTTGAGCAACAAGCTTACACGCATAAAGATGCACAGCAATGGTTCTTCACACCAACAGATACAGGCTATGTAAGTCTTAAACAAAGCGCTGACAGCGAGTTCTGTGCTGCGGTAGCTGATAACGCCTTAGTACCAGGTGCCAACGTAGAGATGGCTTATTGTGCGGCGAAAACAGCACAGTGGCGCATTGCGCCAGTAGAAGGTGGTGGTGTGATGCTTATCAACCGCTACACAAAACAAGCGCTTGGCTTAAGTAACTGTGGTTTAGCTGAAAACACTAACTTCGCACAACAACCGGATTTAGGTAACAAGTGCCAAGTGTTCCATCTGCGTGAACCAAATTAAGTTATAAGTAAAAAATCGACTCAACCAAAGCCACTTCATTTATGAGTGGCTTTTTTTATAGCTGTCAGCTGCAAGTTAGCGAGAGTAAAGTTCCAAGCCGAGTGGTATGTTGGTGATATATTTGTCTGCTCGTAGGGGGGGAATTTCATGACGCGTCAAGTAAGTGTGAAGCCTACGACGTTACATGCTTTGTTTATTCTTCGGGTAGGTTGGTTTGAGCGGAGCGAAACCCAACATAATCCATCTACACCTTTTCATGCCGACGTGTTGTTGTAGGCGTGAAATTTATTTCGCGCGTTGTTTAGGAGCTGTCAGCCTTCAGCTGTCAGTTTTTAGCTGAGCGGTGGGGTATGTTGGTGATGTGTATGTCTGCTCTTTGGGTGTTGATTTCATGACGCGC
>NZ_JAYMDY010000022.1:0-38095 GCF_037027245.1 Pseudoalteromonas sp. CH_XMU1449-3 | reverse complement strand
TGAAATGACAACACAAACGTATTTTTATATTGAAAAATACTACAACTCAGTAAGAAGGCATGGCACCCTTGGGTATAAAAGTCCCATGCAATACGAACAAGTTAATTAAACCCCGTGTCTACTTTATCGGGGTCAGATCACTTATATTTTATCTGATGGCTGAAAGCTGATAGCTGACAGCTCAAGTCGTTAGGTTACAAACCAAGTTCTGCCATAAAATCATCATCTGCATCGTCTGCTTGTGATGACGCTTTTTGCTTTTCAGCTTTTTGTTTAGCTTCGTTTTCGATGATGTCATCTGGGTCAACCGCTTCTGAAATATCAAAATCATGTAGTTTGATAAATTCAGTTTTATCCATTGCCAGTTCAAGGTAGAAGATATTTTGCTTCGCAGTAGTGAATGTCACACGGCGTGCTTGTGGTCTATCCATGGTAGTATCAACAGAAATTTGCACCTGTTTGTTAATCGCCATCATCTTAGGTTGGTTTTGTGTAATAGAAGTATGCAGTTGGTCGCGTACTTTTGACGTAAAGTCACCAACGATTTGGTTCATCAGCTCGCCGAGTACGTTTGCCACATCATCTGATAAATGGCTTTGTGCAATTTCGTCCTCAGGCATACCCATGTTACGCATATAGTCATGGTAAATTTCCATGGCTGCTTGCGCTGTGAAGTTTGTTACCACAAGACCGGTAAAGCCACCATCGAACAATACAAAACAGCCAATATCTGGGCGCATACAGGTGCGGGTGATTTTTTGAACCATAGCAGAATAACTAATACTGTTACCGCTTGCTGAAGACAGAACTCCAGTCACTGAATGACACAGAGTTGATAAGATATCTTCTGTACTGATCACTTTGCTTTTTGTCATTAAACTTCTCTTTTTTGTACTTGTTATTGATAATTCTAGCCAAGCTACTGAATTTATCACTGACTATCCAGTTAAAAATGCTAAAATAGCGGTATTATTTTTTAAAGAGACTGTTCAAGTGACGCAAAAAGACAGTATTTATGCCACTGAGCAAGCGGTTAAAGACTTTAGCTTTGACCAACATGTAGTAGAAGTTTTCCCAGATATGATCCAGCGCTCGGTGCCGGGTTACGCAACCATTGTTAGCACCATGGGTAAGCTGGCTGGCGAGTACGCGCAAAGCAATTCAAACCTATACGACTTAGGCTGTTCTCTTGGTGCTGTAACGTTAAGTATGCGCCGTAATATTCGCACTGATAACTGTAATATCATTGCTGTTGATAATTCAGAAGCGATGGTTGAGCGCTGTAAATTACATTTACAAGGTTTTCGCTCTGAAGTACCAGTCACAGTTACACTAGGTGATATCAACGATTTAGCTATCGAGAATGCCTCTGTGGTCGCGATGAACTTTACACTACAGTTTATTCCACCTGAAAAGCGCCAAGCGGTGCTTGAAAAGATTTACGCAAATTTAAAACCAGGCGGTGTTTTGCTGCTGAGCGAAAAAATTAGAGGTGAAAATGAGCAATGCGATAATTTGCTCATTGATTTACACCATGATTTCAAACGTCACAACGGCTATTCAGAGCTTGAGATCAGCCAAAAGCGTACGGCTATCGAAAATGTCATGCGCCCTGATCATTTATCTACCCACTTAAACCGGTTAAGTGAAATTGGTTTTAGCCAAACGCAAGTGTGGTATCAATGTTTTAACTTCTGCTCGATGATTGCAATCAAGTAATCATCACAACGATATAAAGAGTATTTCATGTCTCAATGGTTTAACCAATTTTACGCTGCGATTGCACAAAGCCCGCTTAGCCACTGGCTCGAAACTTTGCCAGGTCAATTAAAGCACTGGGAACTAGAAGCCAGCCACGGTGATTTACCGAAATGGCAAAAAGTGCTGAAAAACTTACCTGAGGTAAGCACAAACCATGTGAATCTTCAGGATAAAGTACAAATTGGCACCGGTGATGAGCTATCTGAAGGTCAGCAAAAACAGTTAACGCATTTATTAAAGCGCATGATGCCATGGCGTAAAGGGCCATTTAGCTTACACGGTATCGAAATTGATACTGAGTGGCGCAGTGATTGGAAATGGGATCGTTTACTGCCTCATATCGAACCGTTAAAAGGCCGCACTGTGCTTGATATTGGCTGTGGCTCAGGTTATCACTTGTGGCGCATGCGTGGTGAAGGCGCAAATTTTGTGGTGGGCATTGATCCATCCGATTTGTTCTTATGCCAATTCCAAGCGATAAAGCATTATCACCAAGATGAAAACGTGCATTTATTACCATTAGGTGTTGAAGCTCTGCCAGAGCTAAAAGCATTCGATACAGTATTTTCAATGGGTGTTTTATATCATCGTCGTTCACCTATCGACTTTTTAGCGCAATTAAAAGCACAGCTTCGCCCTGGTGGTGAGTTAGTCCTTGAAACACTGGTTGTTGAAGGTGATGAGCACACAGTTTTAGTGCCAACTGACCGCTATGCGAAAATGCGTAATGTATGGTTTATCCCAAGCACCGCGGCATTAAAACTATGGATGGAGCGCGTTGGCTTTAAAGATGTACAAGTTAAAGACTGCGCAATCACAACGCTTGAAGAACAACGTAAAACCCAGTGGATGGAAAACGAATCATTAGTCGACTTTTTAGACCCAAATGACACCAGCAAAACCATTGAAGGTTACCCTGCCCCTCTTCGCGCTATTTTAACCGCGAAAGCTTAACAAATAGTGAGAAGTTTCGAGTTTCAAGGTTAAAAGTTCATTTGCCTGATACTTTTGCCTTGGAACTTGAAAACAAAAAACCGGACAACTGTCCTTGTCAAGTCGGTTAAAGTGATTTTTCAACTAGCCGCGCCAGTGCAATTGTTGTAAAATACGCGCGTTTCTAAGCAACCCACATGCAACTTTTTTGAGGAAAACCTGTGAGCGAACAAAAACAGTCTCTTAGCTATAAAGACGCGGGCGTAGATATCGATGCCGGTAATGCACTTGTTGAGCGTATTAAAGGCGTAGTTAAAAAAACCAGACGTCCTGAAGTAATGGGCGGTATCGGTGGTTTTGGCGCACTTTGCGAACTACCAACTGGCTATAAAGAGCCTGTACTGGTTGCTGGCACAGACGGCGTTGGTACAAAACTACGTTTAGCAATCGATCTTAAAAAGCACGACACAGTGGGTATCGACCTTGTTGCTATGTGTGTAAACGACCTTATTGTACAAGGTGCAGAGCCACTATTTTTCCTTGATTACTATGCAACGGGTAAATTAGACGTAGACACTGCGGCTGATGTTGTAACAGGTATTGGTAAAGGCTGTGAGCTTTCTGGCTGTGCATTAATCGGTGGTGAAACTGCTGAAATGCCAGGTATGTACGACGGCGAAGACTACGACATGGCTGGTTTCTGTACTGGTGTTGTAGAAAAATCAAAAATTATCGACGGTACTAAAGTTGCTGCAGGCGACCAATTAATCGCCCTTGCATCAAGTGGTCCTCACTCAAACGGCTTCTCATTAATTCGTAAAGTTCTTGAAGTATCTGGCGCAGACACAAGCGCAGAGCTTGAAGGCAAAACACTTGGCGATCACCTTTTAGAGCCAACTCGTATCTACGTTAAACAACTACTTGAGCTATTCAAGCAGGTTGACGTACACGCGTTATCTCACATCACGGGTGGTGGTTTCTGGGAAAACATCCCGCGCGTACTTCCTGAATCTGCAAAAGCAGTTATCAAAGGTGACAGCTGGGAATGGCCTGTTGTTTTCAACTGGTTACAAGAAAACGGCAACATCACAACACACGAAATGTACCGTACATTCAACTGTGGTGTTGGTATGATTTTAGTTGTTCCAGCAGACAAACTTGAGCAAAGCTTAACAATCCTTAAAGATCTTGGCGAAAATGCATGGCATATCGGTGAGATCCAAGATGCGAAAGCAGGCGAAGAGCAAGTAGAAATTTTAGGTGGTCGTGACTAATGACCCCTTGTCGTCTTGTTGTATTAATTTCTGGTAGCGGTTCAAACCTTCAAGCCATCATCGACGCATGTGCGCGTGGTGAGATAAAAGCCGAAATCGCCGCTGTAATTAGTAATAAAGCCGACGCCTATGGCCTTGAACGAGCAAAAAATGCAGGTATACAAACACGTGTACTTAGCCATAAAGATTTTGACTCGCGCGAGGCCTATGATGCTGAGTTAATGGACATTATTGACAATTTTGAACCAAATCTAGTTGTATTAGCTGGTTTTATGCGTATTCTTACTCCTAGCTTAGTGCAAAAATTTAAGGGAAAAATGTTGAACATTCACCCTTCTTTGTTGCCTAAGTACCAAGGGCTGAATACCCACCAACGAGCGATAGATGCAAAAGATGACGTTCATGGTGTCAGTGTTCACTTTGTCACAGAAGAGCTAGACGGCGGTCCCGTTGTTCTTCAAGCCAAAGTGCCGGTACTCGAAAACGATACCGCAGAGACACTCGCACAACGTGTTCATCAGCAAGAACATATAATCTATCCATTGGTGGTCAAGTGGTTCAGTGAACAACGACTCAAGATGGAAGCAGATTATGCAGTTTTTGACGAAAAGAAACTTCCTGCACACGGCGCGCACTATCCAGAATAAAAATTTAAGTGCCCTACTCGCTTGTGTGGGCACTTTATTACTTCCTACCAGTGTTTTAGCTGGCGATCTCACTCAATATGAAGCCAAATACGATGTACTTCGTAAAGGTGAAACCCATGGTAAAGCAATCCGCGAGCTTAAAAAAGCAGCAGACGGTAACTACGTGATCACTTATCACAGCGAAATCGAATGGATGATTTTTTCTGACTCACGAAAAGAAACATCTAAATTTACTTACCATGATCAAAAAATTTCTCCGCTAAGTTACACCATGGAGCGCTCAGGCACAGGGCCTGATAAAGAATACAGCTTAAAATTTGATGCGGCGCAAAAACAAGTACAAAGCAGCGAAAGTAAATACCCATTAAAGCTTGATTGGTCTGACGATTTTCAAGATTCACTGTCTTATCAAGTGCAAGTTCGCGAAGAGCTAAAACAAGGCAAAACGCAATTATCTTATCCACTTGTTGATAAAAAAGGCAATTTACGTAACTACAACTTTGAAGTTGTCGGCACAGAAATGATTTCATTGCCCATCGGCAATGTAGAAGCGATTAAAGTAAAACGTTTATACGATAACGACAAGCGTCAAGCACTCGCTTGGTTTGCCCCAGAAATGGACTACATGCTCGTGCGTATGTGGAAAGGTGAAAAAGGCGTAGAGCAATTTGAAGTGCAACTTAATTCATTCACTGTGACCACACCAGTCGCCGTAACAAATGAAGTGAGTAATGAAGCGCCTTAATAGCGCTTCATCTTTTATTTAAATTTTTTCGCCCATTTTAAACAGTGCAAACTCACCGGGTTCCATTTTCTGCCAGCGTTCATCATTGGTGAGAGGCCGTGTTGCAATAACGGTAACCACATCGTTCGGTGTGGTTTCTTTTTGAAAATCAATCACCATGTCTGCATCAATTAATGTCGCTTTGCCAAACGGTGCACGGCGTGTGATCCAATGTAGGTTATTAGTGCAATAAGCCAACACATAAACACCATCGGTAAGTAACATATTAAATACGCCTTTTTCGCGCAGCGTATGGGCAAGCTTTGCCGCGTAACGAAATACAGACGCCATATTTGATGGCCGCTTAGGGTATTTTTCGCGGATCTTATCGAGCAGCCAACAAAACGCCAGTTCACTGTCAGTGTTACCGACAGGTCGATAATAGTCTGGCTTTAAATCATGATAATTAGATAATTGCCCGTTGTGTGCATACGTAATTTCACGGCCCCATAACTCGCGGGTAAACGGATGCGTGTTTTCAAGGCATACACGACCACGATTCCCTTGGCGAATATGGCTTATCACCGAAATACTTTTTATAGGATACGCTTTAACGAGTTTGGCAATTTCTGATTGGCAACTTGGCTCGGGATCTTTAAATGTGCGACAGCCCTTACCCTCATAAAAGGTGATGCCCCAACCATCTTTATGCGGGCCAGTGTTTCCACCACGCTCTAATAAGCCCGAAAAACTAAAACAAATATCCGTTGGTACATTGGCTGACATGCCAAGCAACTCACACATAGAACTATTAACCTATAAAACTAATCGAAGTAAAAGGCATGATGGGCTGATCCCTGCCTGCGCTCATTGTTGTACATAGCGCTAAAGATGGCAACTGCTATGCTGAGATTTTCAGAACTATCTGATAAATAGTGCATATTTTACACACCTTTTTACGTGTACCATTTACATAAACTAAATAGTCATAAGCCCACTGTAAATTTTTTTGCACTGTTCATACAGTTTACTCATTAAAAGGTTTTACAAAGCATCGTTTTATCTTTGTTCCCCTCTTGATAATTCATGGTTGTAGCGCTACTCTAAAAGAGGTGGTCTGACCTCTATTAAGGAATAATCAATGACTCTCATATTTTTACTTGGTTTACTCGTGCTACTTAGTGTGGCGAGTTACCACAGATCGAGCTGGAATACCTGTTTAGGTATTGCCATTGCGACCTTACTTGTTGGCACTTTTGCTGGCGCGTTTGGTGCAATCAGTTGGCTACTATTCTTACTTGTTGCTGTGCCACTTTCTGTGACAAGCATTCGTCAACAATACATCATCAAACCTATTTTTGCTGCATTTAAAAAAGTAACCCCGACAATGTCGGATACTGAAAAATCAGCAATCGATGCAGGTACTACGTGGTGGGAAGCGGATCTATTTTGTGGTCGTCCTGACTGGAACAAATTACACCAATACCCAGCACCAAAACTGACTATCGAAGAACAAGCGTTTATTGATGGCCCAGTTGAAGAAGTGTGTAGCATGTTAGATGACTGGCACGCAACTCACGAACTAACTGATTTACCGCAAGATGTTTGGCAATATCTAAAAGATAATAAATTCTTTGCCATGATCATCAAAAAAGAATTTGGCGGTTTAGAGTTTTCTGCTTATGCACAATCATGTGTACTGCAAAAGCTTACCAGTAAATCGACGCTACTTTCTTCTATCGTAGGTGTACCTAACTCATTAGGTCCGGGCGAATTACTTCAACACTATGGTACTAAAGAGCAAAAAGATCATTACTTACCACGCTTAGCAAGTGGTCAAGAGATCCCATGTTTTGCTTTAACATCACCAGAAGCAGGTTCTGACGCAAGTGCAATTCCTGATTACGGTGTTGTTTGTAAAGGTCAATGGAACGGCGAAGAAGTTGTTGGTATTAGCCTAACATGGAACAAGCGTTACATTACTCTTGCTCCTGTTGCGACTGTACTTGGTCTTGCATTTAAACTACAAGATCCTGACGGTTTACTAGGTGATGATAAAGAGCCAGGTATTACCTGTGCGCTGATCCCAACAGATACTCCGGGAGTAGAAATTGGCCGTCGTCACTTCCCGCTAAACGTTCCATTCCAAAATGGTCCTACTCGCGGTAAAGACATCTTCGTACCACTTGATTACATCATTGGTGGCCCGAAAATGGCCGGCCAAGGCTGGCGTATGCTTGTTGAATGTTTATCTGTTGGTCGTGCAATCACATTGCCGTCTAACTCAACAGGTGGCATTAAAACAATTGCGCTTGCAACAGGCTCTTACAGCCGTATTCGTCGTCAATTCCGTTTACCAATAGGTCAAATGGAAGGTGTTGAAGAGTCAATGGCAAAACTTGCAGGTTACGCATATAGCTCTGATGCTGCTGTTAGCATGTCTACAGGGGCTGTTGACCTTGGTGAAAAACCATCAGTTGTCTCTGCGATTATCAAATACCACTTAACTGAGCAAATGCGTGAAGCAACGATTCACGGCATGGATGTTCATGGTGGTAAAGGCATCATGCTTGGTCCAAACAACTACTTAGGCCGTGGCTACCAAGGTGCACCAATTGCTATTACCGTTGAAGGTGCAAATATCTTAACGCGTAACATGATCATTTATGGTCAAGGTGCAATTCGTTGTCATCCATTCGTGTTAACTGAGCTAGGTGCTTGTGCAATTGAAGACCGTGAAGAAGCGCTAGCAGTATTCGATAAAGCGTTAATGGGCCACGTTGGCTTTACTATTTCGAACCTTGTTCGTACTAAGTGGTTAGCATTAACCAATGCTCGCTTCACAAGTACACCGTACAAAGACGAAACAGCTGAGTTTTACCGTGTTGCGTCACGTTTCAGTGCATCATTAGCATTAATGTCAGATATCAGCATGGCGGTATTTGGTGGTTCATTAAAACGTAAAGAGCGTATCTCTGCACGTTTAGGTGATTTACTAAGCTACTTATACCTTGTATCTGCAACACTTAAACGTTACAACGACGAAGGCCGTAAAAAAGAAGATTTTGCGCTTGTTCAATGGAGCTGCCAAGATCACCTTTACCACTGCCAACGTGCACTCGCTGACTTAATTAATAACATGCCATCTGCACCACTACGTGCAATGCTAAAAATCATGTTATTCCCATTCGGTCGTCCCGTTCGTAAGCCTACTGATAAGCTTGAGCACAAACTTGCACACTTATTACAAGTACCGAGCGAAACTCGTAACCGTTTAGCTAACTACATTTATCTTAAAAACGAGCCACTTAACCTTGTTGGTCGTCAAGAGCAAACCCTAAAAGACATTCTTGAAGTTGAGCCTCTGTTTGACAAGGTATGCCGTGAAAAAGGCGTAAAACTGCCTTTCTTCCAGCTTGATAAAGTAGCGCAAATGGGCCTAGAAGCAGGCATTTTAAGCCAAGCTGAAGCCGACAAACTAGCTGCTGTTGAAAAAGCCCGTCTTGACGTTATTAACGTTGACGACTTTGACCCAGCAGACTTAGTTGCAGGTAATGTTGCCCGCGGCGAGAGCGAAAAAAAAGCAGACGCCGCTTAAGCTAGCAAAACAATTCCAATTGTTATGAAAAACCAAACCAGCGCAAATTGCGCTGGTTTTTTTGTTTAAAAACCCTCTAGCACATTTTTTGTCCCTAATTGATTACATGATTTGTAACAAATATCGAAGTGGTAAAACTTGCGTTTAGATTATGAACAGGCAACACTTGATAACGAAAAATTAACAAGGAATAATTACAATGAAACCGAGTTTTCAACTAGCTGCCGTTGCATGCGCACTTAGCCTTGCGCTTGCAGGATGTTCTCAATCAACCCCATCAACAAGTAGCACCGAAAGCGTGCAACAAAGCCAAACTGTTAAACAGTATGATGCTGAAACCTTTTTTGATACAACCTCAATTATGGGCAGCAGCTTTTCACCGAAAGGCGACAAAATACTCGTTAGCAGTGACGAAAGCGGCATTTATAGCCTTTATGAAGTAGATATAAAAACCGCCAAAAAACCCGCTTAACAGACTTTGAAGACAGTACTTATGCTGTGGCTTATTTCCCTAAAGATGAGCGCGTACTATTTACTAAAGACTCAGGCGGTAACGAGCGTTATCACATTTACGTTCGCGAAACAGATGGCACAGTTAAAGATCTTACACCAGGTGAAGAAACCCGTGCAGGATTTGCAGGCTTCACAGAAGACGGTAAACACTTTTTTATAACCAGCAATCAGCGTGATGCTAAGTTTATGGACCTATATCGTGTTGATGCTAACAGCTATGAAGTAACGCCTGTTTATCAAAATACTATGGGGCTAGATGTCGGTGCGATCAGCCCTGACGGCCGCTTTATTGCTTTATCGAAAAACAATTCGAACAAAGACAGCGATGTTTTTATTCTCGATACGCGTAAAAAAACACTGAAACCAGAGCTCATTACCCGTCATGACGATGACGCTAAGTATGGCCCAGAAACCTTCTCAAGAGACAGTAAATCATTGTATTACTCAACCGATGCCAAAGGTGAATTTGCAGAGGTGTGGCGCTATGACTTAACGACCGGCGAGCACAGCCCTGCCCTCAAAGATGAGTGGGATGTGAGTTTTATTTACTTCTCTAAATCTGGCCGTTATCAAGTAAGCGGTGTTAATGCTGACGCAAGCACTAAAGTGTCGATAATTGATACCACAACAGGTAAAGGTATTGCCATGCCATCGCTGCCAGCTGGTAACTTACGTGGTGTGAACTTTTCAGCTGATGAAAAGACCATGGCATTTTATTTAAATTCAGATACCTCGCCAAGTAACCTATTTGTGTGGCAACTCGGTGAATCAAAAGCTAAACAATTAACCAACACATTAAGTGATGCCATTGATCAAAATGACTTGGTTGAAAGCACAATTGTGCGCTTTAAAAGCTTTGATGGTTTAGAGATCCCTGGGGTTTTATATAAGCCTAAGCAAGCTAATAGCAACAACAAAGTACCAGCTTTAGTTTGGGTGCACGGCGGTCCTGGCGGACAAAGTCGCACAGGATATAGTGCAATGCAGCAGCATCTAGTCAATCATGGTTATGCCATTTTTGCAGTTAATAACCGTGGCAGCTCAGGCTATGGTAAAACCTTCTTCCATTTAGATGATAAAAAACACGGCACTGACGATTTACAAGATATTGTTTACGGTAAAAAACACCTACAAAGCCTAGATTGGGTTGATGCTGATAAAATTGGCATCATGGGGGGCAGCTATGGTGGTTTTATGACCGCCGCAGCACTTGCCTTTGAACCTGAAGAGTTCAAAGTAGGCATTAATATATTTGGTGTAACAAACTGGGTTAGAACCTTAAACTCGATTCCACCATGGTGGGAAAGCTTTAAAAAGGCACTGTATGATGAAATGGGCGACCCAGCGACAGATAGTGAACGTCACCGTGCCATTTCGCCACTATTTCATGCTAAAAACATCACCAAGCCATTAATGGTGATCCAAGGTGCTAACGACCCTCGCGTTTTACAAGCTGAAAGCGATGAACTTGTTGCCGCTGTAAAGGCAAATGGTGTGCCTGTTGAATATGTATTATTCGATGATGAAGGCCATGGTTTTACTAAAAAAGAAAACCGCATAAAAGCCTCAAATGCATACCTTGAGTTCTTAAATACCTACTTAGATAAATAGCAAAATTGCAAAGATAAAGAGCCGGTATTATGCCGGCTTTTTTATGCAAAACACCTGTATAGAATCAAAATTTAACAGCTTACACAGTACTGTATAAAACACTGTATGGAATTAATGGTAAATTTTTCACCTTTTTCCCACCTTCAAATTGAAAACATAAACCACTGTTTTATAAAAATTAAATTATTTTAATTAAAATAAAACTGAATCATTGGTTAAAAAATAGCAAAAAAGTACTTGCGCAAAAACACTGTATAAACTACTGTATACACATACTGTATAAACAACCAGTGAGTGAAAGTTATGTTACAGCCAATTACCTTAAGAACAGTTAAAAGCTACCAGCAAGATAACGACAAAGCGTCTGTTAATTTAATTCAAATTGAAGACGAAATTTCAGCAACTTTTGAGCTATTAAAAGTATTGCATCATTACAATAGCCAAAATGCATGGACACTATTAATTGCTCCTGATCATGTTCCTAGTAAAGCCTTACTAGATTCATGTTCGATTGATACCAGCAAACTTCTTGTGATCAGACAAAAACATTTAGTTAATCTTGAGTATGTTCTTAGTTCAGCATTACATAACGGTAATTTTGCTGCTGTGATCACATGGACAGATATTGTAAACAATCATCAACTTGATTCGATGAACTTAAACCTTGAGCAGGCATCTGCTAAATTTTATTCTTTTACAAAAAGCGCTCAATTAAACAATTTAGTACCGCAGCCACAATAGGCTTGTTAAAATAACAATTTACAGTTTTAGGTAAGTTGTTATGACATCACTCACACACTCCCTTTGTCCTTGTGGCAGCGAATCGACTTACGAGCTTTGCTGCCAGCCTTTTCATACAGGTGCAAGCCAAGCTGATACGCCAGAGCAACTTATGCGTTCTCGTTTTAGTGCTTACGCACTAAAAGATGCAAAATATGTATTTAGTACTTATGCACAAAGTCAGCAAGCCGCGAACCCGGTTCGCGAAATTAAAGATTTTGCTAATAGCTGCCGTTTTACCAAACTCAGTGTTTTAGAGACTGAACATAACGAGCAAGAAGGCTTTGTAGAATTTAAAGCAAATTACTTTTACCAAAACTTGTATTGTGAGTTACACGAAAAGTCGCGTTTTATTAAAGAAGATGGCCTATGGCGTTACCTAGATGGTGATATAACGCCAGTTGCAGATGTTAAAATTGGCCGTAACGACGAGTGCCCTTGTGGTAGCGGCAAAAAATATAAAAAGTGTCACGCTCTTTAATTGCTCTGATACCAATCCGCTTAATTAAGTAGTCTATTTTGAGGCAATAAAACCTCGTTGATAACAAGGCAAAAATTTCGTTATTTAGTTGTTCTAAATGAGAAATTTTTAACGCAGTTAGCGACAGGTTTGATCCCTCAAAATGATTAAGTATTATTGCGGGTTGGTATTAACCTGGTAAATCCAGTCTAAGGCTTGGGTAATCGTTGTTGGGAATGCAGTTGCATGGCGTGCCTGAGGGATAACAAATAAATTTGTTGTAACCAGCGCGCCACTTTGTTTATTAATTTTAGCTGCTAATTGCCTTGCGCCCGACACCATTTTTTCACCTTCGCTTTCTTCAAGTTCTCCAACTGCGATGTAAACTTTTGTTGTGTTGGCAGCTGGTTTTACAGCCATAGCTAATATTGAGTTTTCTTTAAACCACACTGAAGGACTGCCGATAATGTAACTTGAAAAAAGCGAAGGCTCACTGAATAAGGTATAAGCCGCAAATAAACCGCCAAGAGAGTTACCGACTAACGTACTTTTTTGGGTTGTTCTGAAGCCGGCCTCAATATAAGGCAATACAGTATGTTTTAGGTAGTTTAGATACTGACTTGCTCCGCCAGTTTTACGCTGCCAATTTTTATCTTCAAATGGCGTATAGTCATAAATACGGCTATTAAGTCCAGATACACCTTTTTGATATCCTACTGCAACGATAATTACCTCTTCTATAGCCCCAGAATTCATCATAAAGCGACTAGCACCAGAGGCAATTGGCAAACTGTAGTTTGCATCTAATAGGTAAACAACTGGGTAACGCTTCTGGTTTTGCTTTTGGTAGCTGCGTGGCAACTTAATCGTAATGGGGTATTCGTTTTCGGTATGTTTATCTTTAAGTAACACAGTATTAGTACGTGGCAAAGTAAACGGCTCAGCATGGCTTACATCGCTCACGCCCAAAACACTGATCACAAAAACGAGCAATATATAAGGCATAATTAATCCTTTAGCCACTTCTTAATTGGTAACAGCCACTCATCTTTTGGTTTATAAAATGCACCATGGGAGAGCCCTGTATTAATGCTTATTTCTTCGAACTTGGTTACGTCACTTCTATCAATTAAAAATTGGCAAGAGCCAACCTGATCTGAGCGCTCAAAGATAGAATACACCTTGCCATAAGCCTTAACTGATGTGTGATTTTTTATAAGGCCTGCACAACCTGCCAATATAATTAAGTTGATATGTGTACGTTTAAGTTCATTGGCTGCCAGGATCGACAATGCCCCGCCCCGTGAAAAACCAACCAAACTAATGTTCGACTCAGCAACACCGGCACTGATCAATGCTTCGACATCTGCAGCGAGTTTCTTCGCAAACGTAAATGGTTCAGTGTCTTTTGGCCTGTGATAGGCAATTAAATGATAACTCTCATCTGCCAGTGCTTCTTTTACAGCCACAAAATCATAAACCCCAAAGGTTTTGTGAACAGGCTTAGGGTTTGTCCCTTCGACGATAAAACCATGTGAATAAAAAACATAGTGACCATGCGGGTCAATCTCTGTTGGAAACTGGCTGTAAATAGTGCCAGCGCTAACAGGCAAAACCCAGCATGCACAGAGTAAAAGTACGGTACGTATCACAAGCATTCCTTTAAAAAATCACATTACACCTAATAGAAGATAATAACACCTTAAAAAATAATATCTTAGCAAACAACTAAACCCTACTCTCAATAATTTTAATTAAATATCAAATTACTAATAGCAAGCTGTATCACGATTTAAACTGCAAGTTTAAACTTGAGGTAAATTCATGGAATTTCATAGTTAAACTACAAAAAACAACATGACAACGCTGTCAATTATTTATGAAAAGGCGTATTGTAAAAAAGCAGTTAAAATAACTGCAGGTTTTAGACGTCTAGACGTTGAAAAAATAAATTCTAAGGCGTAGTATGTTCGTAATCTGAGTTAGACTCACATTTTCCATGAGATTTTTTAAAGATGATTGATATAAAGCACCTAAAAACCATAGCGACCCTTAAAGAAACAGGCTCTTTGGTCAATACCGCCCGTGAGTTGTTTTTAACTCAATCGGCTTTATCGCATCAAATTAAAGATCTCGAGAATAAGTTAGATTGCCAGCTGTTCGAACGTAAAACACAGCCTGTGCGTTTTACTCCGCAAGGTATGCTACTTCTGGAGCTTGCTAATGAAGTATTACCTCGTGTTGAGGCAACAAAATGTCGGTTAAAAGAAAGCCTTAACCAGCCAATCTCAAATTTACGTTTAAGCGTTGAGTGTCATGCCTGCTTTCATTGGTTGCTCCCAACCATCAAAGAATTTAATAATTTTTGGCCTGATATTAAAATTGATTACGAGCGCGGCTTTAGTTACGACGCCATTCCAGATTTAATTAATGATGAATTAGACCTAGTGCTGACTTCTGATATTCGTGAACCAGATCAACTTGAGTATGCTCACCTGTTTGATTTTAAATTAAAACTGATCGTTGCACCGGATCATGAGTTGGCAAAAAAAGCCTATGTCACCGCCCTTGATTTAAAAAACGAAACAATTATTTCGTATCCTATCCCGCGTGAGCGCCAAGACATCTTTAAACATTTTATTCAAAATGCACGCTTTGATGGCACGCTTAAAACGGTTGACCAAGGCTTATTGATATTTCAATTAGTGAGTGCAGGTATGGGGGTTGCAGCATTACCAGACTGGCTAGTCACTCCTTATGAAAGCCAAGGACTCATTAAGTCTATTCCGTTAGGTGCACTAGGCCTTACTCGCCCTATGTATTTAGCGATGAAAAAGAATATGAAAGATAACCCAGTTTATCGCCACTTTTTAAATACGTGTAAGCAAAATAACGGTCGCTAAAACAAGGCAAAATAACTAACATAGCTGCATCTGTCACAGACAATAGTGTTGATACATGTTTGAAATTAAAAAGATCATTGGCTCATTATTAATGCCCCTGCCTTTGCTGGGGCTGCTTACTTTAGTGATGGTATTTTTAGCCATTGCACATAAACGCAAAGCACTCTATTTTGGCTTTATTAGTATTTTAACTTTAATGCTGATAAGCACGCCATTTATTGGTCAGTCACTGATAGCTGCAAGCAATAACCCTGCATGGCAATTTAAGCAAGCAAAACACCCTAAACTCGATAATATTGTGGTACTTGGCTGCTCTATAATGCCCAACTCGCGCCTTCAAGCAAACCACCAGTTAGGCGATTGCGCGCTTGCTCGATTACTTGAAGGTGTTAAGCTTGCCCACCACTACCCAAATGCCACCCTCTATGTATCAGGAGGCGGTTTTGCCAATACTACCAATAGCCAGCTCATGTTTGAAACAGCAAAAGCGTTAGGTATTTCTGCAACGAGAATTAAACAAAACTCCCTCGCTATGGATACCGCAGAAGAAGCGAAACGACTTGCCATTTATTTAGTCGATAAAAAAACTGCCCTAGTCACCTCAGCAAGCCACATGCCGCGAGCGAAAGACTTATTTAATGCACAAGGTGTTGATGTGATCCCAGCGGCAACCGACTTTCAAGATTTTAGTCAGTATCCAACGTATAAGCAGTTTATACCTAACATTGCAGTACTTGTTGCAGTGACCAGAGTAGCGCATGAGAAAATTGGCAGTGCTTGGGTGAGTGTGCGCCGCTGGATTGATCCAGAGGCGCTGTAGAACAATCAGACTGGATTATCGATATCGATAAACGTCACATCAAAACCGTGCTGCTCAGCTAAAAGCTCGCCTAAGGCTTTAATGCCATACCGCTCAGTAGCATGGTGACCAGCTGCAAAAAAGTCGATACCTTGCTCGCGTGAACTATGAATCGTTTGCTCAGAAGCCTCACCAGTGAGATAAGCATCAATTCCTTGGGCTGCCGCTAAATCAATATACCCTTGTCCGCCACCGGTGCACCAAGCGATGGTGTCGATTTTCTCTTTTCTTACCAAGCTTGTTAATGGTGCACGATTAAGTACTTGGGTAATTTTGTCGGCAAACTCTTCACCACTTAAAGGTGTTTTTAAACGGCCTTTTACCGGCACACTATTTGGACCAGATTCAAGCCCACCTGTGAACTCAATATCGAGTAACTTAGCCAGTTGTGCGTTATTACCAATTTCAGGGTGTATATCTAGCGGTAAATGATAGCCATATAAGTTAATATCATTATTTAAAAGCGCTGCAATACGGCGCTTTTTCATGCCCGTGATTGGCTGCGATTCCCCTTTCCAGAAATAGCCGTGATGTACCAAAATAGTATCTGCATTTTCTGCAATAGCAGCATCAATCAATGCTTGGCTAGCTGTGACACCCGTCACTATCTTTTTTACGTCGCTCGCACCTTCAACTTGTAAGCCATTTGGGCAAAAGTCAGCGATAGAATCAGGTTTAAGAATGTCGTTTAATAACTGAGTAAATTGTTTGCGTTGCATATAAAAATCGTCCTTCAACCCTCTATTTTGTGCAAATTTTGGCGTTTATGAGTGAAAAATGGAAGGAAAATCGCAAAAAATTGAAAAGTAAGCTGAAAATAGGTATAAATATATATTCTTAATCTGTGTTTACAACGTATAGGGTCTCTGATGAGCAAACTAGACAAAACAGAAGTGTTAAATGCCTTCGAAGCAGCATACGAAGCAGCGAATGGTAAGAAACCTGAAATCACAACAAAACCTGGTTGGTATAGCATCGACGGTGGCAAAAATATGCGCCTTGCTGATGTTGCAGCGCTGACTGAAGAGCTCACTTCTGGTAAAACAGCTGAGCCTAAAGCAGAAGAAGCACCTAAAGCACCAGCGAAAAAAACCAAAACTAAAACCGCTGCACCGGCTAAAACAGCTAAGAAAGCATCGTTCACTGTTGTTACAGCAAACGATGATGGTTACAAAGCTGAAGAGCTTTGGATTGTTAACCTAGCTGAAAAAGACCACGATTGTCGTTTACCGCGTGGTGTTGTGTAATCAAATTACACTTAGCAATTTTAAAAACCGCTACTCGTTAGCGGTTTTTTTATGGCTGTTCATTTGGCTAGTTATAACCCATTGGCTTAAATAGCCAAACAACACAATAAATACGGTTCCAATCAATACAGGCATCACTAAAAAGTCCCAGCTTTGCATAGATTGCATTATCAAAATTGGGTTTGCGCCTGCCGCTGGATGTACTGTGTCCGTCAACATCATTAGGCTAATTGCCAACCCTGTAGCTATAGCAATTTCAACAGGCCCTACACCGACATAATTTACAAAAACAACGCCGATTAGTGCAGTTAAAAAGTGCCCACCAATAACATTCTTCGCTTTAGCTAAAGGACTGTGTGGCACACCAAATACCAGAACCGCAGTTGCCCCAAATGGGGCCATCAACCACACCCCATAACTTCCTAATTGCTGTAAATAGGCCAATACAAAAATTGCCATACAAGCAAATATACCCGCAATGGCCGCCTTGCTTACTTTATTCTCCATAAAACCTCCAATTGGTAGACCGACTTGTCTACCCAGCAAATAGTAGACAAGTCGGTCTACTTCTGTCAAGCTATCATTAGTCATCTAATGAGGCCTTGTTATGGATAAACGAACACATATTATTTTGACCGCCCTGTCACTTTTTTATCAAAAAGGCATTCATAGTGTGGGAATAAACGAAATTATTAGTGTGGCGGGTGTCGCCAAAAAAACCATGTACCATCATTTCTCAAGTAAAGATGAGTTATTATTAGCGTGCCTTAGTGAGCGACATAACAGGTTTTTTAATTGGTTAACGCATGCCACCAGCAAGCTAACTACTGTTGAAGAATTTAAAATAGCTTTGATCAGCTGCCATGAAGCTTGGTTTAATTCTGAGGTGACTGAATTAGGTGATTTTAATGGCTGTTTATTTATTAACACTGCCGCTGAGTTTGCTGATCCTGCAAGCCCGATAAATCAAGCCTGCAAAGAGCATAAAATGGCAGTACAGCAGTTAATTAAACAGCGTCTATCAGCGTGTGAAAACATGGAAAGCTCTCAGCTAGACTCGCACAGCCACTATTTGATGACGCTTTTAGAGGGCATGATCTGCCAAGCAAAACTAGTAGGAATTAAACAGTTTCCTCATTTAAAGCAATAAATAAACAATAAAAAAGCGGCACAATGGCCGCTTTCAGTTTAGATTTTTGCTATGTTAGATTTTTTCAAAATATAACTTTTCGCGTTTTTTCTCACCCACTTCGTTCATGGTTGCAGCATCAAATAGACGACCATTGATCATGGTGTAATCGATTTTATCTGTATCACGAATGTTAGTCAGCGGGTTACCGTCAATAACAATTAAATCGGCAAGTTTACCAGGCTCAAGAGAACCGATGTTGTTATCAAGGCCAATGTATTTAGCAGGATCTAAGGTTGCTGCACGAATTGCTTCAAGTGGTGTCATACCACCTTGCGCAAACATCCAAATTTCCCAATGTGCCGCTAAACCTTCACGTTGACCGTGAGCACCAAGGTTTACTAAAACACCTAAGTCTTGCAGCTCTTTGGCAACACGGGCATTGTTAAAGTGGTTATAGTGATGATCGGGCGCCTTAACACGACGCATTGAGCGAGGTAAAAGCTGATTCTTTGGTACAAACTTACTTAAGCGCGGGTGATTCCACACATCCGTCTTGTCGTACCAATAATTTTCACCCCAAATACCACCGTAAGCTACACCGAGTGTCGGCGTATAACCCACATCGCTTTGAGACCAAAGCTGGCGAATATCATCGTAAATATTAGCAACAGGAATTGAGTGTTCAATACCCGTATGACCATCAACTACCATAGTTAAGTTGTGCTGCAGTAATGAACCGCCCTCTGGCACAACCATCATTTCAAGCTCACGGCCTGCTTCAATAACTTGCTGGCGCTGTTCACGACGAGGTTGGTTATATGATTTAACACTAAACGCACCTACTTTCTTTAAACGCTCAAGATGGAATTTTGCATCTTCTAACGAGTCAATATGCGATGTATAACCTGGCATATTCGCACCATATAAAATGGTACCCGTTGAGAAAATACGAGGGCCGACAATCATGCCTGCTTTTTGCATTTCGCTTGCAGCAAAAATCTCAGTCGTGTCGTTTGATGGATCGTGAATTGTCGTCACACCTAACGCTAAGCCTGCTAAGTTCTTCCAGTTTTGCTGTGGAATGATCTCATCGCTGCCTTGCGAGCCGTGCGCATGTGCATCAACAATACCCGGCATAATCGTCTTGCCAGTTACATCAATTACTTCTGCACCTTTAGGAATAACAACACTGTCTTTACTGCCAACCGCTTTAATATGCTTACCATCAGTAACAATAACGCCGTTTTCAATGACCTGCTCACCGTTCATGGTGATAATACGCGCACCAGTTAACGCGAATACTGATTTAGGCTCTGCCATGGTTTTTGTAAAACCGATGTTGTCGCCGCTTTTAACTTTAAAGTCAGTCTCTGCATTTTGGTTAATATCAAATAAACCCGCTAGGCTTGCATGATATAACTCTGGGCCTAAGCTCCAATAAAGTTTATCGCTTGTGCCACTCCAGCTGATGTTTTCACCGGCGCGAACAGAAAGCTGCTCAATTGGGAATTGGCTATCTTTCGGTCCAATATTAATGGTTTTGCCACGCTCAACGAATGGCGTAACAAATACCTTAAAACGTTCTGCAAAAGCTAAGTATTGGCCATCAGGTGATACTCTAAACTCTGTAGCATGTTCTGATTCGTAAAGTTTACGAACTTGCTTTGATTCAAGCTCAACAACACTTAATGTTGGTTTCGGCCAAGGGCTCATCACATAAATACGGTCATTCGCTGCACCAAATTGCGGCTGATATCCTGATTTAGTGATTAGCGTCGCTTTACCGCCTTTAGCACTTACTGAGTAAATGCCTGGCTCTAATGACCATGTTGGGTTAAGGATACTGCCGCCAGACGCTTTACGGTAAACAACTGTTTTGCCATCAGGGCTGAAAGTTGGTTCTACATATTTACCCGGCTCTTTAGTAATGGTATCGCCACGGCCACTGCGCGCAGATACAACACGTACTGAGCCCTGTTCGTTATCATCCCATGTGGTGTAAACAATCTTCTTACCATCACGAGAGAACTGCGGGAATAATTCAAAGTGGTCGTCTTGCTTAGTCAAGCGCTTTACTTTGCCAGACTCTAAATCACGTTTATAAATATGACCTAGCGCTTCAAATATAGCCGTTTCACCATCCGGTGAAATTTGTACATTGCGCAGCATTTTCACATCAAAATTATCGCTATCGATGTTTTGTGTAAAACGCACCGCTTTTTGAATTTGCTTATTGGTCTCAACTTTAAATGGAATAGTCGAGACAGACTTATCATCGACATCTAGCTTATGAATGGTACCACCCGCCCAAAAGACTAGTTGTTCGTTATCTGGCGTCCAAGCAATTGTTGGGTATACACCATGAATTGCCCATGTCTCTTGCATATCACGCTCAAGCTCGCCATACAGTTTTGTATGCTCACCGGTGTGAAGATCATATAAGTACAAGCTTGTTTGGAAATCATCGCGCTTGATATACGCAAGCTTTTTACCATCTGGTGAAGGTGTTGGTCGAATAGCCCCACCCATACCATCTATAATTGTTTCAATCTCTCCGGTTTCACGGTCATAGCGTTTAATTTTATAAATACCCGCTACAGAATCTTTAGAGTAATGGAATGTTTTACCCGGCGTTGCATCATGAGAGAAATAAACATAACGACCATCCGGTGAGAACATTGGCTCGCCTAAGTCTTTTTGGTCGTTTTCGCGTGCGGTTAGCTGTACACCTTTACCACCCGCTTTGTGGTAAAGCCATACTTCACCAGCCCCTAGAGAGCGGCTTGCTGTAAAGTGCTTACGCGCAACTAAATAGTCACCATCAGGGCTCCAAGCTGGGCTGTTTAACAAACGAAATGTTTCGTTCGTTACGGCTTTTTGGTTTTCACCATTTAAATCCATAACCCAAATATTGTCGCCACCTCCTTGGTCTGAAGTAAACGCAATGTGCTTACCATCAGGGCTAAAGCGTGGTTGCATTTGCCATGCAATATCACTGGTTAATTGCGTTGCTGTGCCACCTGACATTGGCATGGTATAAATATCGCCGAGTAGGTCAAACACCACTGTTTTACCATCAGGGCTAATATCTACGTTCATCCACGTGCCCTGCTCAACACTAATTTTAGCGTCTAGGAATTGGCCTTTTGGTGCGTCCACCTGCCACTTGTCGTCATTTGATTGCTCAGCTGCCGCCACTTGCCCAGTTAGAGCAAGTGAAATAGATACAGCGAGCGCTGTATGAAGCATTTTCTTCATTGAAATCTCACTTTTTATTGTTTTGCTTATATGCACACTTTTAAGATTGCACCAAATAGCATAGCAAGATTCCAGTGATTCGTGTTAAACAGACGTAAATAGTCGACTAATGCCACGCAATCGGATCAAACTGATAAAAGCCAACCAGTAAATGATAAATTTCTGGGTCAAATTGCCTGAGTTCAGCGGGTTTTTCTAAGAAGGTTTCGGTGATAACAGCAAAAAACTCTGCCTCATTGGTCGCGCCATAGCTATGAATAACATGCGGCATGCCATAAGCTAAATGGGTTTTGAGTTGATTAAACGCGCGGCTAAATACTTTTGCCCACTTTTGGTAATCTTCGTTACTCGAAAGCAGTGGTGTACCCGTGGTTTTACCGGTTTCTTGGTCGAGCTGATGGGCAAATTCATGAAATACTAAATTATGACCATCACTTGGTAAGCGGTTCCCCTCAAGGACATCATGCCAACTCAATACCAAGGTTCCACCCGGCCATGATTCACCTTGACGCACGGTATTGTGATAACTGACAAGCCCAGCATTATCACGAGAAGTTTGCGGGGCATAATACGCGCTTGGGTATAAAAGGATCTCTTTTACATTGCGATACAATGGCCACGGTTTATTAAGCACTAAAACACAGGCATCTGCCGCTACAATCAGCTTCATTGCATCATTAAGCTTAAGACCATCACAACCAATAAAGCGTTTTTCATTTAAAAACCAAACGATGTGACGCTCCAACTTTTCACGATCGGCATCCGTCATCTTTCGGTAGATAGGCATATATTTTAACAGCAGATTTTTTTGCTGAACATTGAGGGAATTATTAAGGTATTTTTTCTGCCAAAAGTGATTACGGATATCGTCCCAGCGCCAGTAACACACAACAAAAATTATTAAAAAAAGTATCAAAACCAGGTTAAGCATTACTATCGCCTAAAAAACAATCTTGATACTTTAATGTGTGCAAACAAAAAAAGATCAATTATTTACACACATTTTTATTTTTAAAGCTGATTAATCGAGCGTAATACAGCCTTGATTATAAATAAAAATTTGGTTTCGACCGTTATTCTTTGCATTGTATAAAGCGTTGTCGGCATGTGATAGCAAGCGGTCATAATCAGCAACTTGCGCATTGTCTGCCACACCAAAACTTACCGTTACAGAAAGACTATCTGCTAATTCTGAGAAATCATAACCCGCTATCTCTAAACGGATAATTTCACACAATCTTGCGGCTTCTTCAGCATTTTTGTATGGGAACAACAAGGTAAATTCTTCACCGCCCCAACGCGCCGCATAACCTTCATCAGGAAAATTCATACGCAGCAAACGAGCAATTTCACAAATCACTTTATCACCAATTAAGTGCGAGAAATTGTCATTAATCAGTTTGAAGTGATCAATATCCATAATGGCAATACTAAGCGTTTTATTGTCACGCTGAAACTGATTAAAGTTTTCAGACAGCCACATATCGAAAGCGCGTCTATTCGGTAATTGCGTTAATTGGTCATGATTCGCTAAATGAGCAAAAGCATCAGCTTGCGTTTGTAAATCATGCATTTGCTGTTCAACTTTTTCAGTTAACTCAATTTCGATGCGCTTATAGTGATATAAGCGGTATTTATAAATAGCATAAGCAGCAAAAAGCACAGCAATTAAGATAAATAACTTAAAGCTGGTTTTTTGCCAAAAATAAGGGGCAATTTTAAAACGCAGCACTTGCTCATTATTTTGCCAGTCACTATTTGGGTAACCTGCGCGCACTTTAAAGGTATAGTCACCCGGGGGTAAATTAGTGTACTCGGTAATGGCCAAGCGCCCCCTGTCTACCCATTGTTGATTGTAACCACTTAGTTGAGTTTGGTAATTTAACCGCCCAGGCATGATAAAACTTAGCCCAGCGTAGTTAAACGAAACACGAGAAACACCAGCAGGTAAGCTCAAAACCTCATTACCAACAGGTAAAGTCATGGGTTTGCCATCGACTTCAAAGCTTTCAATAACGGTCGATAAACGGCGTTTACTGGCTTCTTTTAAGCGTTCTGGTGTCGCAATAGCGACGCCTTTGGCTGTTGCAACCCATACTTGACCATCTGAATGAAGCACAGCAGCAGGGTTTGAACCGCCATTCGCTTGCGCGCTTAGCATGCCGTCGCCTTCATCATAAAGCTGCATCGAAACACTCATTGGTTGAACTTTTTCAGGGTTATCTAAAAGTGCAACTAACTGAGCTTTGTTCACCTGAATAACACCGCGGTTACTGGTCAACCATAATGAGTCACCTTGCTCAATCACTTGGAACAGCTTATCGACCGGTAAACCTTGATCTCGACCAAACAAGCTCATTTTATCTGTACTGAGATTGTAACGAACGAGGCCTCTATCGGTTGCAAGCCACATTTTATCGCCATCTAAGTAAAAGCCGAATGCATACTCAGTGCTGAACTGCTTTGGAAACTCGAGAGTTTTAAATTGCTCAGTAGCTGGGTCATAAATGGACACACCCACTCCCGTGCCGACCCATAACCTGCTATGGTCATCCTCAACAATGGCCATAATAAAATCACCAATTAAGCCATTTTCTGTGGTGAATAATTCAGTTTGCCCAGTAGGGTCTATTTTGGTTAAACCACCGGCGGTGCCAACCCATAAGTTATCCGCTTTATCAAAAAACACAGCGCGAACTTCGTTGCTGATCAGGCCATTACTGCGGTTTTTTACTGGATAAATTTGCCCATTAACCACTTTCATTAAACCGGCAGTGTAAGTACCAACCCATACTCCGCCCTGCTTATCTTCAGTTAAACTTAATACGGATAGCGGATCTTTTTCATAAGCTTGAATAAGGGTGGTGAGCTTGCCATTTTCAATACGATTTAAGCCATTACTACTGCCCACCCATAAGCTGCCATCAGAATGCGATAACACGGTACGCACATAGTCAGATGCAAGCCCACGGCTTTGACTCCAGTTTGTAAATGGCGCTTCACGCAAGCGAAATAATCCGGCATTCGTGCCAACCCAAATACTTTTTTCGCGGTCTTGCAGTAAAGATAAAATACGGTTGTTGGGTAAGCCATCATCTGCGGCTAAGTTTTCAAGGCCTAAACTGCTGAGTCTGAACACCCCTTTATTGATGGTGCCAAACCACAAATCGCCCTGCGCATCTTCGAGTAAGCTGGCAATTGATTCGTTGTTAAGGACAGGATTAATAGCAACAAACTTATCGTTTTGCTTTTGCCATGCCCCTTTTTCAGTGCCGACAATTAAAGTGCCCGACTGAGTAAGTAATAAGGTAAACACAGAGGCATTAGGGAGCCCAGAGTTTTCACTGACCTTACTGACTTGCTTATTCTTTATTTGATAAAGGCCATCACTGGTGGCAGCCCAAATAGTCCCTGTTTTGTCTTGTAAAAGACGGTATGCGCTTAGCTTATCAAGCAGTTTTTGCTCAGTGGCAGTTTCAGAAGCGCGGTAAACAATGCCTTGCCCTTCAAGTGCCAGCCATAGCTCACCTTGTTCAGTAACGAGCGCATGATTGACCATGGCTGATGAACTTGGTAATGCTCGCCATCCACCTTGTGAGCGAAGCGCAATACCGCCACGGGCACCCACTATATATAAATCACCATTATCCATCGGAATCAGGCTGCGTAGGCCTGAGTCAGGTAAGCCAGGAATTTCTGTCCGAGTAAAGAGTTTAAACTCGCGACCATTAAAGCGAGCAAGCCCTTCCCAAGTCGCTATCCAAATGTAACCATCTTTGGTTTGTGTAACGCCATTAATGCTATTATGAGGAAGGCCGGCGCGAGTGCTCCAAGTCTCTGTAAAATAATCACTTAAAGAGAGGCGTGCAGAATCAGCAAAAACGCTGAAACTCAATAAAAGAAAAATACAACTAACTACCCGCACCATAAAACTAAAACCCTGATATTTATTATCGTTCTATTCAGTGATGTAGCTCTGTGAAGCCAAAGTCATCCCTAACTTCAGATAATACTACATTAGTTGCAATTTTTACTCACTTTAATGACATTTAGCAACAATCAATTACAAAAATTCGTGATTTTTTCTTGCAGTATTTTCACAAATCGCGCCACATGCAAACCATCCATCAAAGCATGATGCACATCAATTGAAAGCGGCATCTTGCCAGTTTGTGAATCATATTGACCAAACACAAACTTAGGAATACCAAGGCCATGCCCCTCACTTACAGCATGCGAGAAGCCGGTAAAGTTTAACCATGGAAGTACTGAGATATGAATAAGGTCAGGCTGCCCTTCTGTTGCAGCAAATGCATCAGAAAAAAATGGTTTTGCTTTACTTGTTTTACCCACAGCAATCGCGTGTTTTGAAAAATCTTCCATCGACGCTTGTTTTTCAAAATAACTAAAGCGAAATGTTTCATCTTCTGCAAGCTCGACCACACTGCCTCTTACCGATGACAGCTGTACCGGCAACGAGTCAATAATACGTTGACGCATTGGTGCATAGTCATGACATGCTTCAAGTGTTAGGTAAACATAGCTGTGAAAGAACGAATACGGTTCTGCTTTGCACTTGTTGTAAAGAGCCGCCATGTCGAGTGAAACACATACATTAAAATATGGCAGAGAAAACTCTTTGAAAAAAGCGAAATGCTGTTTGCGAGGCCAAGTAGCTATATCAATAGGTGTGATTTCACAAGATGGAGTTTTCATTAGGTGCCCTCGAGATTTAAAAACCGAGTTTACCTAGCCTGCGTGACTTCGTCACCTTGATGCGATAAATAACAGAGACAAAAAAGGTGCGACTTGCGCACCTTTTTACCTGTAAATTTATCGATTTACTAAATTATAAGCCGTTTTCGATGATTTCTAATGCTAGTTCATCGGCAATTAAATGCGTCGACTTCTGCTCTTTTTCAGAACGTGCGAAGATTTCTGTTAGCGTATCAAAAATGCCTTCAACGTGCTTCGTTGATGCTTCTGCACTATAACCTTCTGGTGCTGTTTCGTAGTAAACGTTGATGATACCACCTGCGTTAATTACGTAATCTGGTGCGTATAAGATACCTTTTTCGCGGATGATCTCACCGTGACGAGACTCTGCTAATTGATTATTCGCACAACCTGCAATAATTGTTGCTTTTAAACGCGGGATAGTCGTGTCATTTACCGTTGCGCCAAGTGCACATGGTGCATACACATCAACATCTAAGTCGTAGATTTCATCAATACCCACAGCCGTTGCATTGAAGTCATTTACAACACGCTCAACAGCTTGCTCGTTGATATCTGTTACAAATAATGTTGCGCCCGCTTCATGTAGGTGTTTACAAAGGCCATATGCTACTGCACCTAAACCTTGCACGGCTACTTTGATACCAGCAAGATCTTGATGACCTCGTTGATGTTGTAAAGCGGCTTTAATACCTAAGAATGTACCATATGCTGTGAACGGTGAAGGGTTACCACTTTTACCTTCAAGACCTAATACATAGTTAGTTTCTTTATTCATGATAGCCACATCATCACAAGTGATGTTTACATCTTCAGCTGAATAGTAGCTACCGCTTAAACGCTCTAACTGACGACCAAATGCACGGAAAAGTTGCTCTGATTTAATTTCTTTAGCATTACCGATGATCACTGACTTACCGCCACCAAATGGTAAACGTGCCACAGCATTTTTGTAGGTCATACCTTTTGATAAACGAAGTGCATCAGTAACAGCATCTTCATCAGTTGTGTAGTCCCACATTCTGCAACCACCAACCGCTGGACCTAACTTGGTATTGTGTACCGCGATAATAGCTTTTAGGCCTGATTCTTTATCTGAACAAAACACCACTTGCTCGTGGTTATCAAAGTCGACTTTATTAAATACAGCCACAGTTAAATACTCCGAAATTTTCTTACCCTAAGGGGTGTGAGCGCTGAAAGTGCCGAGACTTTATCACTTCGTTTGCTCCCTTGCCACTAAATGAGATGATAAAACTAAGCAAAGTTCCCAGGCCGAAATAACAACTCAAAAACTAACACTTTATGGAAAAAATATACCAATCAATGTACGCATTAAGCATTGTTAATTCAAAACAAAATATTAACATTACTAACTTTATTACGTGAACGTAAAGGTAAAGTATAGCGTAAAGAAAAAGTGACAAGAAAAATGTGCCGATCAAGCCAAGTAAAATCGGCTTTTAAAGAGATATTAGAGAAATAGCTGAGACTGGTCAGAGCTGAAAAAAACGGCGCAGGTGCGCCGTTTTTCAAGAGAGTTGCAAGATGGTTACTTTAATTTGCCATCAAGTTCTTCGATTTTTGCTTTCCAAATAGCAGGGCCTTGCGTATGCGCATTGGCGCCTTCACTATCAACAGCAACCGTTACTGGCATATCTTCTACTTCAAACTCGTAGATTGCTTCCATACCTAAATCTTCGAACGCAACAACACGTGCTTTCTTAATTGCTTTAGATACAAGGTATGCTGCACCACCTACTGCCATTAAGTAGATAGATTTATTGTTTTTGATTGATTCAACTGTAGCAGGACCACGCTCTGCTTTACCAATCATACCGATAATGCCCGTTTTTTCTAACATCATATCAGTGAATTTATCCATACGAGTCGCAGTTGTAGGGCCAGCAGGACCTACCGCTTCATCACCCACTGCATCTACAGGGCCAACGTAGTAGATAAACTTGTTATCAAAATCAACGCCTTCAGGTAAACCTTCACCTGATTGGATCATATCTTGTAGACGTTTATGCGCGGCATCACGACCCGTTAAGATAGTACCAGACAGAAGAACCGTTTCACCCATCTTCCATTCTTGCGTGTCTTCTTTAGTCAGTGTGTTTAAATCAACACGACGTGTACCTTCACCTACTTCAAATGTAACTTCTGGCCAATCTTCAAGTTTAGGCGCTTTAAGATCAGCTGGGCCTGAACCATCTAACGTGAAATGAACGTGACGAGTTGCCGCACAGTTCGGGATCATAACCACTGGTTTTGATGCTGCGTGAGTCGGTGCCGTTTTAACTTTCACATCAACTACGGTTGTTAAACCACCTAGGCCTTGTGCACCAATACCTAATTTATTAGCACGTTCGAAGATATCGATTCGCATTTTTTCTTCAGTTGTTTCTGCGCCGCGCTCAATCAGCTCGTGAATATCAACCGGATCCATTAATGATTCTTTAGCAAGTACCGCAGCTTTTTCTGCAGTACCACCAATACCTATACCTAGCATGCCAGGTGGACACCAGCCCGCACCCATTGTTGGTAATGTTTTTTCAACCCATGCAGCCACATCATCAGATGGGTTAAGCATAACCATTTTCGTTTTATTTTCTGAGCCGCCGCCCTTCGCTGCCACCATTACTTCTACTTCAGCACCTGGCACTAAGTCGATATGAACAACTGATGGAGTATTGTCTTTGGTGTTTTTACGCGTACCAGCAGGGTCTGCAACAATTGATGCACGTAATGGGTTATCTGGGTTTAAGTATGCGCGACGTGTACCTTCATCAACCATTTGCTGAACAGTCATGTCTATTTTATCCCACTTAACATCCATACCTACTTTTACGAAGCAAGTAATGATACCTGTATCTTGGCACAGTGGACGTTTACCTTCAGCAGACATACGAGAGTTAATTAAAATTTGCGCAATGGCATCTTTTGCCGCTTTGCTTTGCTCTTTGTTGTAAGCTTTTTCTAAGGCTTGTACGAAATCGAGAGGGTGATAAAAAGAAATGTATTGCAATGCATCTTCAATGCTATCAATGAAGTCTTGCTGACGAATTGTACTCATTACGGGTTCCTTAAGTTTTTATCGCGTAGCGCTGTACGTGATCCTGAGTAAACCGGTGACGAAGATTTACTCTACGGGTTAGTCATGGCATCACTATAAAGGAAATCATAACGCTGCCAATCAAATTTAACTTATGATACCCTCCTCGCCCGTTTCGGGCTAGTTATTCAGGGCAATGTAGATGATAAACGATGAAAATTTGTGCATTAAATTAGATTTAAGTGGTGATTGCATCGCGCTATTTAGTCATTTTGCTCATTTGCCCCATGCTGTGTTGCTCGATTCAGCCAATAGCGAGCATGTAAATAGCCGCTTCGATATCATTGCCATTGCGCCATTAAAGCAATTAGAAGTGCGTGAAAATACATGCTTTGTCGACGGCAAGGCGCAATCAAGTGATTGTTTTAGCTTGATGAAAGAAGGCCTTCAGGAATTTAATCACACAGCTAACCCTAATAACCTACCCTTTACAGGTGGATGGCTTGGCTATTTTGGTTATGACTTAGGTCGTGTGATTGAAAGCATGCCAAGTACTGCCGAAAACGACATTAACATGCCGCAAATGGCTGTAGGCCTTTATCCAGATGCGCTTATTTATGATAAGCAACAGCAAAGCTGGTTTTACGTCTGTCAGCCAAATCATAATCGCTTAGCGCTATATCAGCAGCAGCTATACGAAACACCAACAAGTGCAGAGTTCGCGCTACAAAGCGACTGGCAATCAAACATGAGTCAAGCCAGCTACAGCGAAAAGTTCGAGAAAATTCAAGCTTATTTAAAAAGTGGTGACTGCTACCAGATCAACCTTGCACAGCGTTTTAAAGCTGAATTTTCAGGTTCAACATGGCAAGCATATAAACAACTTCGAGAAGCGAATAAAGCACCATTTTCAAGCTATATAAATCACCCTGATGGCGCTATTTTATCTATTTCACCAGAGCGTTTTATTTCGATTAATCAGGGCCAAATAGAAACCAAGCCAATTAAAGGAACGCTCCCTCGTTTGGCTGACTCTGAACAAGACCAAGCGCAAGCAACTCGTTTACAGCAATCAGAAAAAGACCGCGCAGAAAATGTCATGATTGTTGATCTACTGCGCAACGATTTAGGCAAAGTGGCTCGCCCAGGTAGTGTCACCGTCCCCTCGTTATTTGCCATTGAAAGCTTTCCGGCTGTGCATCATTTAGTAAGTACTGTGCGCGCAGAGTTAGCAGATGGCAAAGATGCTGTCGACCAAATTCATGCCGCTTTCCCGGGTGGTTCAATTACCGGAGCGCCGAAAATTCGCGCTATGGAAATTATTGAAGAACTCGAACCGCATCGCCGTAGTGTGTACTGCGGCTCAATTGGCTATTTAAGTGCCTGTGGCAACATGGATACCAGTATCACAATTCGTACTTTAGTGTGCCACAAAGGTGCAATCTATTGCTGGGCTGGCGGTGGCATTGTGGCTGATTCAAAGGTCGACTTGGAGTACCAAGAAACTTACGATAAAGTAAATAAAATACTGCCTTTATTAAAGTAAACGTTGAAGTAACTACCTTGAATAGCCAGCAAATAATTGCCCGTTTTAGTTTAAGTCAAACCACAGAGCGCCCAGCAACCATTCGCTTTAATGCCGAAAAGCGTGCCAGTGCCGTAATGTTACCTCTGCTTGATGTTAACGACGAAGCGCATTTGTTATTGTGCAAGCGACCTAGTTATTTACTTCATCACCCGGGGGAGATTTGCTTACCGGGTGGCAAGTATGAAGAACAAGATGACACGTTAATGCACACCGCTCTTCGAGAGCTTAATGAAGAGCTTAACATTGCGACACACCAAGTGACTGTCCACGGTAAATTACATCAGTACGCAACCCTAACCGGTTTCACTATTGAGCCTTTTGTGTGTGTGCTTAGTGAAGGCACAACGTGGCAAGCAGATCCCAACGAAGTTGCTGCCAGCTTTTTACTGCCCTTATCTTATTTAAGTAATCAACAAAATTGGCAACCCCTTCCCTTTGAGCGAAATGGTAAAACCATTACTTTGCAAGGTTTGATGACCCCCCATGGACTGCTTTGGGGAGCAACAGCGAGCATAATTAATAACTTTATAAAACAGCTCGCCCTACCAGTTTAATTATCCTGCTTTTAGGGTTACACAGGCACGTTTAAACGTTATCATGTGGCACCGTTCAAAGGCAGGTAGTATGCCGTTAATAGAAAAATGAGTAGCAAATTATGATCAGTGCATTCGATATGTTTAGTATTGGTATTGGCCCATCGTCATCTCACACTGTTGGCCCAATGCGCGCTTCGCGTTTATTTGTAAACGAACTAGAAGAAAAAAACTTACTTGCAAACGTCACCGATATTAAAGTTGAGCTATTTGGCTCACTCGGTCAAACAGGTATTGGCCACGGCTCTGGTAAAGCTGTGATCTTAGGCCTTGCCGGTTATGATCCAGAAACCATTGATGCTGATTTAGTCGACGATATCCTCGCAAAAATCGAAAAAGAACAGGTTATTTATTTAAACCAAAGCCATAAAGCCAATTTCCCTAAGCAAGGTGCGATTGTATTTCATCGTCGTAAAACATTACCAAAACATTCAAATGCAATGGAAATCATTGCCAGCCAAAATGGCGAAAAGTTATTCAGTAAAGTGTATTACTCAATCGGTGGCGGCTTTATCGTCAGTGATGAAGAGTTCGAGAACGAAAAACAAAAAGCACTCGAAATCCGCGAAGAAAACCCAGCGCCTTATCCGTTTAATACGGCAAAAGAGCTGTTAGAACTGTGCCGTGAGTCTGGTTTTAGTGTATCAACGCTTATGATGCACAACGAAAAAACCCTGCGCAGTGAGAAAGATATCAAAGATGAGCTGTTTAATATTTGGCAAGTAATGAAGGCCTGTATTGAACGTGGTATGCGTACAGAAGGTATCTTACCAGGTGGTTTAAAAGTAAAACGTCGCGCCCCTAGTTTACACCTTAAGTTAAATATTGAGGTAAACAACGACCCATTACGTGCTATGGATTGGGTTGATTTATTTGCCCTTGCAGTAAACGAAGAGAACGCTGCCGGCGGCCGTGTTGTTACCGCACCAACCAATGGGGCTGCAGGTATTTTGCCAGCGGTATTAATGTATTATCACACTTTCATTAAAGAAGTAGACCGTGATATCGCAACACGTTACTTATTAACGGCGGCAGCAATTGGTATTTTATATAAAAAGAACGCGTCAATTTCGGGTGCTGAAGTAGGTTGCCAAGGTGAAGTGGGCGTTGCTTGCTCAATGGCAGCGGGAGCACTTACTGAAATCATGGGTGGTAATGTAGTACAGGTTGAAAACGCCGCTGAAATCGGCATGGAGCACAACCTAGGCCTAACCTGTGACCCGGTTGGCGGCCTTGTACAAGTACCGTGTATTGAACGTAATGCGATGGGCTCAATTAAAGCAATTAATGCGTCACGCCTTGCAATGCGCGGTTCTGGCGAGCAAAAAGTGACCCTTGATAAGGTAATTAAAACCATGCTCGACACAGGTAATGATATGAAAACGAAATACAAAGAAACCGCTCGCGGTGGCTTAGCGGTTAATATCATCGAGTGTTAATTTACAGCACGCTTTCAGCATAACAAAAGCCGCTTTAAAGCGGCTTTTTTATCTCTATTTTACTGGTAACTCAATGTTTTCGAAGAGCTTATCAACATCTTCTTGGTTACGTAATAAGCTTGCTCGCTCAACTAACTCTTTAGTTAAGTGTGGTGCAAAACGCTCTATAAAATCATACATGTAACTGCGTAAAAAGCTGCCCTTTCTAAAACCAATTTTAGTGGTGCTCGCTTCAAATAAGTGACTTGCATCAATACAGACTAAATCAGTATCGGTTATTTGATCAATCGCCATAGACGCCACAACACCCACACCTAGCCCTAAACGAACATAAGTTTTAATTACATCAGCGTCTGTTGCAGTAAAGACAATATGTGGCTCCAGCCCATGAGCATTGAAGGCTTTATCTAATTCTGAACGACCAGTAAAACCAAACACATAAGTAATAAGTGGATACTTCGCCACATCGGCAACCGTTAAGTTATCAGCCTTTTGCGCAAGCGGGTGTGTTTTTGCCACAACAATACTGCGATTCCAGTGATAGCACGGCAACATAACTAAATCAGAATATAAATGCAGCGCCTCAGTCGCAATGGCAAAGTCAGCATCACCGCGTGCTGCCGCATCAGAAATCTGCTGTGGCGTACCCTGATGCATGTGCAAAGACACTGCCGGGTACTTTTTCATAAAGCCTTGAATAACATTCGGTAATGCGTAACGAGCCTGAGTATGAGTGGTGGCAATGTTAAGTTTACCTTGATCAGGTAAGGTATGCTCATTGGCAACCGCTTTAATACCTTCAACTTTCGACAGTATTTCTCGTGAAATATTAATAATTTCGTTACCGGCACTGGTTACATGGGTAAGGTGTTTGCCACTACGGCCAAAGATCTGTACACCCAGTTCGTCTTCAAGCATACGAACTTGTTTCGAGATCCCCGGTTGCGAGGTAAATAAACTTTCGGCTGTCGCAGAGACATTCAGTTTATGATTTTGGACTTCGACTATATATCTGAGTTGTTGTAGTTTCATGGCTGCATTGTAAACGTTGTTATTGTTTATTTATAAAGGCTGCAAAGCGCAATGCCAAGCGATATTTCATCGCGCTATACATTTATATCGATTGTTTCTAAGGCTAACACATTAAATTACTGCTCGGTAGCCGTGTTTACTCGCAAAATATTCAATAAAGGTGCTAGTTTAGCGCTATACTCGTTATAAAGTAGTAATCGTAATAAGTTTATTCGAGATAACTACCGCAAAACTGTTCAGATCTAATCTTTTTAAGGTAAGATAAAAAAATTAGATAGTTAAAACTGAGATTTAGTAATGATTGTTTCTATCATCATCATGCTCATTGTTGCATTAATCGTGATCGCATTATGGGTCAGCGCTGTGCAGCAACATAAAGAAAAACAAGAAGCAGAGCGCCGTAAAGAGCTTACAAAACAAAAAAAAATCATTGAAGAGGCAGAAGATGTACTGCTTAACAGTGCCAATATCCCCATGTCTGAAAATATTCTGCGTATTATTCAACGCCGTATTTATGATGCACTTGTTTCAATGGTCGAGCTTTCTCCAAGCTCAAAAGAATTAAAAAACAGACTGAAAGAATCTAAAGAACGCCTAGCCTCTCCTATCGAAGCAAGTAATAGCGATGCATTAGCATTACCAGATAACGACAAACAATTAATAGCTCTAATTCAAGGTATAAAGAAATTACGAGCAGTACTTCGCTCAGAGCATGGTAAAGGCAAAGTAGATAGCCAAGTATTTGTTGCTGAAGATAAACGCCTTGAAAAATTGCAGTTAAGAATCAATGTAGAAAGCCAAATTAAGCGCGGGATTTCAGCTCGCTCAGCAAATATGGTGGGCTCTGCCAGACAGTATTTTGAAAAAGCACTAGCAACACTGACCTCAGTTAGCTATAGCGATGAATATGTAAACTCGAAAAGACAAGAAGTTGAAGGCTATTTAGAAACGATTAGCTCTGAGTTGAAAGCATCAAATGCAACGTCACTAAAGAAGAAAGCAGAACAAGAGCAGGACGATTTAGACGTATTATTCGCACCAAAGAAAAAGTGGTAAACCACTTTTTCTTTGCTTTGTGCAAGTTAAGATAAAAACGCAAACTTAACAATAAACAGCGCTGTTAATACCCACACACTAATACTGATTTCATCTTTTTTACCACATACCAACTTCACGGCAGTATAAGAAATAAAACCAAGGGCGATACCGTGCGCAATCGAGAAAGTTAACGGCGTCATCAATAATACAACGCTCACTGGAATGGCATCTGTCATATCATCCCAATTTACTAGCTTTAAATTCTGCATCATTAACACAGCAACATATAAAATTGCACCTGCCGTTGCATAAGCTGGGATCATGCCAGCAAGTGGCGCAAAGAACATCATTAACAAGAAACAAATGCCTACAACCACAGCAGTTAGACCTGTACGGCCGCCCACAGACACACCTGCAACTGATTCAATGTAAGACGTTGTTGTTGACGTACCAAGCATTGAGCCTGCAATAGTAGCTGTACTGTCGGCACTTAGTGCGCGACCTAAACGAGGCATTTTACCTTGTTCATCAGCAATACCTGCTTTTTGCGTTACAGCAACTAAAGTGCCTGAAGTATCAAACAAATCAACAAATAAGAACGCAAAAACCACTGTTAGCATTGAGATTTCGAATGCTGCTGCAAAATCCAATTGCATAAAGGTTGGTGCAATTGAAGGCGGCATTGAAATAATTCCTTGATACTCCACAAGGTCTAAACCAAGCGCAATTGCGGTTACTAATAAAATACTGATAAGTACGCCGCTTTTCATATCGCGGTATAACAGCGCAGCAATTACAAAGAAGCTAAAAATCGCCAGTAATGGGCCAGGGGCTGTGATATCGCCTAACTGCACTAAGGTTGCAGGGCTTGCTACGATAATACCTGCATTTTTCAATGCAATAAGCGCTAAGAAAGCACCGATACCTGTGGCAATGGCACGCTTTAATACCAGAGGAATGGCATCAATGATCCACTCACGCACCTTAAATAGGCTTAAGAATAAGAAGATACAGCCAGACATAAAAACTGCACCTAATGCAGCTTGCCAAGTGTAGCCCATGCCCAAAACAACACCATAAGTGAAGAAGGCGTTTAAGCCCATACCCGGAGCAAGTGCTAATGGGTAGTTTGCCCATAAACCCATAATAAAACAGCCAATTGCAGCAGCAATACAGGTTGCTACGAATGCCGCACCTTGATCCATTCCCGCTTCTGCTAGCATGGCAGGGTTAACAAATACAATGTAAACCATGGTAATGAATGTTGTGATGCCAGCAATAGTCTCGCGGCGCACAGAGGTGTTGTTTTCAGTGATTTTGAAAAGTCTTTCGAACATGTTGAACTTTAAGTTGAGATTAATTGGCTAATTTTATCATATTTTATCTCAATAAGAGGACATTTTACCTTGCAATGTTCTAAACTAATAAGGTCTTTTATTTCAAGAAAATAACTAAACTATGTCTGATAATTCGCCAGTAGGCTTAGATTTAGAGCAACAGCTTGATAATGTACTTGCCTTTATTACCCAACCCGATAAAGGGTCGGCGCCAAATAAAAGTACTCAATCTGTTGAAAACGTACTAAACAAAGCTTTGTATTATTTAAAAAATGAACAGCCTCCCCTTGCTGCAAAATGGATGCGCTTAGCAGCTATGGCAGGTAACCATAGGGCGCAATTTTATATGGGGCTGTTTTTCATCAAAGGGCAAGGTGTACCGCACAGTGTTTTTCATGGCGCGGTGTGGTTAAGTCTGGCAAGTAGCCAAGGTTATGAACCTGCAACGGCTGCACTTGATGATCTTAGAAAACACATCAGTACGCGCAGATTACATGATGCGCAAAGCTATGCAGCTACCCTATATGAACAAATCCACCAGCAGCAATTTGCACATTTAATTCCTCGAGATCCTGACGCAAGCTAACACGCGTCAGGTTCTACAACTCATTAATGCTGTCTTGTCAGTTTACTCTCAAATGTGATGAGACCTGCACCAACTACAAACAATAAGATACCTATAAACTCAAGCCACACATGGCCTTTATGGGGCTTGATAATAGGTGTTTTTGAAGTAAGGCTATATAAACGCCTGCCTTGCTCGCCAGATTCTACAAACGAATTACCTTTATAGTCCGCTGAGATAATAAACTTAAAATCATGCCTGCTAATCATTTCTCGACGTTTTGCATCTATTTTCTCGCGGCTTTGTTCTACGAGTAGCGTACGCCAATCATGAAAAATGCCATCTGGTTCACTATCTTTCACTACACCATATGATTTGTACTCATAGAACTTTGTATTGAATAGCTTTTCTTGATGCCCTAAATAAAACATGGCACAGCCTAGCGCACTTAACAGTATGGCAATATAGACGAGTGAACGCTGTTTAATGAATTGCTTATTACTTTGTTGCTTATACCAAGCTTCAATGTCAGGCACATTAATCAACCGAGCTTTATCTACAGAATGTTTTAATGGCTCCATAAAGTCGCAAATTGTTAGATTGAGCGCCGTTAATATTGAACGAAATGTGTCATTCGAAGGCACTGATTTATCGTTCTCAAGTTTTGAAAGGTAACTTTGTTCTATTCCAACTTGCTCTGCAAATTCTGGTTGGCTTAGTTTTAGCTCACTGCGATAGTGTTTTCGCTGTGTTCCGAATGTACTCATAACGCATTTCCTTTTTGTTGTGGAGCCGCCATTCTTTGCTATTCATGCAGATATAAAAAGCTGAATAAATAGGAATAATGAAGAATATTAGCAAGATAGGATGAAAGATACGAGATACGAGATACGAGATACGAGATACGAGATACGAGATACGAGATACGAGATACGAGATACGAGATACGAGATACGAGATACGAGATACGAGATACGAGATACGAGATACGAGATACGAGATACGAGA
>NZ_JAYMDY010000019.1:0-64109 GCF_037027245.1 Pseudoalteromonas sp. CH_XMU1449-3 | reverse complement strand
GAAGTCTTTAGCTACACCACCGTATACTTTTGCAAGTACGTTAGTGATTGCTGCTGTTAGAGTTGTTTTACCGTGGTCAACGTGGCCGATTGTACCAACGTTTACGTGCGGTTTTACGCGTTCAAACTTTTCTTTTGCCATGACGGAACCTATCAGTTTTGTGTATCTAGATTACATATGAAAATAATCCACCGAGGGTAGATTAATTTAATTTTTTCAAATTTCAAATAGTTTTTTCTGACAGATAAAGGAAGAAATTAAGATGAGTTCTCGATACTGGTGCTGATAGGCAGATTTGAACTGCCGACCTCACCCTTACCAAGGGTGCGCTCTACCAACTGAGCTATATCAGCAACACCAGAAGTCTGGAGCGGGCAGCGGGAATCGAACCCGCATCATCAGCTTGGAAGGCTGAGGTAATAGCCATTATACGATGCCCGCATAGGAACCTGTTCTTAAACTACCTCTAACCGTCAAGAATAAAGTGGTGGAGGGAGCTGGATTCGAACCAGCGAAGGCTGAGCCGTCAGATTTACAGTCTGATCCCTTTGGCCGCTCGGGAACCCCTCCACGAAAATTCTTTACTAAGTCACTTCCGGTAAAAGGAAAGTGGTGCCGACTATCCGAGTTGAACGGATGACCTACTGATTACAAGTCAGTTGCTCTACCAACTGAGCTAAGTCGGCACTGCTTTAGTACGGGGCGAGATTCTAAGGTAAGGTTTATTGTGATGCAACCATAAAATTAAAAAAAATGTGAATTTATGTGTTAAACGCTCACTATTCAGGCAAAAACCCGTATTTTTACTGCTTTATAGCTAATTCACGCCAATAATTCAGTCCTTTAAACACGAGCAAGCTGTCAAACTTTGCATCTATATATGTATCTGCTAACAATTTGCCATAACCACCAGCAAATAATAACTGACAACCCTGCTGGTTAAGATGTTGTTTTGCTTGCTCGATTGCACCAAGAGTAGCAACCATAGCGCCATTTTTTAGGCCATTTGGCGTATTACGCCCTAGCTCAGTCGTAAATGGGGTTTGCTCATCATCAAACACGCGCTGCGTATTTTGGGTAAGTGATGAGGTCATTAAATCAAGGCCAGGTAAGATCCAGCCACCTAGATGCGCGCCTTCTTTATTAAGCACATCAATTGTCGTTGCTGTACCTGCATCGATAATAATGCAGTTTTGCTCGGGATATTCTACATACGCAGCGATCACCGCGAGCCAGCGATCAATTCCTAGGTTTTGAAACTGCTGATAGGCACAGGTTAACGTAGCGAGTTTTGCTGTGACCTCTGCTTCAAAGTAAGGAACAGCATGTTGCTGCGCCTGTGCTAATAACGGTTTAAGTAGCGCTGTGCTACCTACGCAGGCATAGACCAGCTCTGTTATTTGTGACCAAGGTAAATTGCTGAGTTCACAGCTTTGGTAATCCTTGCCATCAAACAAAACGGCTTTAATTGCGGTATTGCCAACATCCACTAATAGTTTCATAGCTCAGCCTTACGTAATGAAATTTCACCACCATAATAACTTTTCACTTCGCCGTCTTGGCGAATACGCACGCCACCTTGGTTATCAATTCCTTCGCAAATACCACGCCAGCTACGATGCCCCGTGTTTAGCTCAACACACTCACCAGCAAATGCATTTAATTGATTCCACTGTAGATACATATCGTTTAAACCTGATTGCTGATACTGAGCTAAACGTTTTTCTAAATAAAAGCATAAATAGGCCACCAGCTTGTTTTTATCTAACCCCTGCACATGCTGACTTAAGTCAGTCCATGCTTGATCTATGTGTTGGCTAACACTTTCTGGCATATGTAAATTGATACCTATACCTATTACAAGCTGACAAGGACCTTGTGGTTGGCCGTCAAGTTCAACTAATACGCCCGCTAATTTTTCACGGTTTAAGTAGATATCATTTGGCCACTTAAGCTCTACATCTAATTGATATAAGGCTTTAAGCGTATCGTAAACAGCAAGCCCAACAGCAATAGATACCCCCATAGCAGCTTGCAAACCATCATCCAAACGCCAAAAGTAACTAAAGTATAAGTTTGCGCCAAATGGAGATTGCCAAACGCGCCCACGGCGCCCTCTTCCCGCTTGCTGCATTTCTGCAACTAATACGCTTCCAGATGGCAGAGATACTTCTGTTTGCAAACGGCGCATTAACTCACTGTTGGTTGAATCAATAATAGGCTGCACTTCAACATTAGCGGTGCTGCCACCTAACTCATTATAATGCAGACCGATCTTTTCTTTGTTCAGTAAGCCTGCACTATTATTTAGGCAATACCCTTTACCCGTAACCTTAAATATATCGAGCCCCATCTCCTGCAAAGAGTGAATATGTTTACCCACTGCTGCACGGCTAATACCGAGCTGCTCGCCCAATTGCTGACCAGAAATAAAACCACCGGTATTTAGAGCTTGTAAAATAGCGAGCTTATTTCCATCTGGCGCTTTCATGATGAAGCTCCCAATTCAATGTGGCATTCATGTTCAGCATTGATCAGGCGTACTTCGTGCTGTAAAGCAATCTGATATTTATGCCAAACCTGTTGTTGTACATGCTTTACCATGGCAATTAAGTCATTACCTGTACTATTACCGTGGTTTACTAGCACTAAAGCTTGCTGCTGATGCACTTCAATACCGGCGATCTTAAAGCCTTTTAACCCAGCTTGCTCAATCAACCACCCCGCGGCAACTTTATGATGCTCAGCATCCACAAAGTAATGAGGTAGCTCTGGGTAGCTTTTTAAAAGTAACGCAAGTTGCTCATTACTGATCACTGGGTTTTTGAAAAAACTGCCTGCATTTGCAAGTTCACTGGGGTTTGGTAGTTTGCTGTTTCTTGTTGTGATGATTTGCTCAAATACCTGCTGTGGAGAGGGTTCTGAAAGCTCTTGCAATGGTCCATAACTAAGCACTGGCTGCCATTTCTTAGGTAACAGCAGCCCTACTTGGGTGATCACTGCTTTATATTTCAGTGAATGCTTGAAGATAGAGTCACGATAGCCAAATTGGCATTCGCCTTTAGTTAAGCGCTTTATGGTTTTGGTGGCAATATCAAAGTAGTCGACATAACTCACAAACTTTTCAAGCTCTACACCGTAAGCACCTATATTTTGCACTGGTGCAGCACCAACAGTCCCAGGTATTAAAGCAAGGTTTTCAAGCCCAGGCATGTCATTAGCAATAGTCATAGCAACTAATTGGTGCCAGTTTTCTCCGGCTGCAATGTGCAATAAAAAGCTATCGCTTTGCTGCTCTATATCTATGCCCTTCGTATTCATGTGGATCACAGAACCTTGGTAGTCAGATAAAAACACCGTATTACTGCCTTCACCTAAAATACAAAATGGCCCAGAAAAGTCTGTGCTTAAAAGCTGATTCACTTCATCAATTTGATAAAAATGCTGACATTGGCTTGGCAAAGAGAAGGTATGAAAAGATTGCAGGGACTGAGCCACAAAACGCCTCAAAGGTTACCGGTAACTAATCGCATTAGTGTAACCTATCGTCGCAAAATACGCATTAGATTGTAAAAATCACTCAACCCACTGCACTAATCATGTTATAAAACGGGCTCTTTTTCATTTCCGTTCCAGGGTTATTATGAAGTTTAAACCATTACTTTTAAGTCTTGCTATGGCCGGTGCTTGCTCTCAAGCAACTGCAGATGCAATCAGCCAGCACACTTACGCAAACTTAGATGACGTAACAACCACTCACCTACTACTAGATTTAGATGTTGATTTTGATGACAAACAACTAGAAGGTTTTGTTGAGCACACGCTAGATTGGCATAATGCAACAAGCAAAACACTGGTACTTGATACACGCGATTTAGATATCGACAAAGTAATGTATCAAGATCAAAATGGCAGCTGGCACAAAGCTGACTTCACCCTTGCTGCACGTGATGACGTGAAGGGCTCAAAATTAACAATTAAATTTAAAAGCCAAGCGGTTAAAGCACGTATTTACTACAACAGCCGCCCAGAAGCTTCAGGTTTACAGTGGTTAACGCCAGAGCAAACAGCCAGTAAATCACACCCATTTATGTACAGCCAATCACAAGCAATTCATGCTCGTAGTTGGATCCCAGTACAAGATACGCCAGCAATGCGCGTAACCTACTCGGCACGTATTCACACTCCTAAAGACATTCGTGCGGTAATGAGTGCTGATAACAAAGATGCACTTTATAAGGACGGCGATTATCTCTTTAATATGCCACAACCAATTTCGCCATACTTAATCGCAATTGGTGCTGGTAATTTAGAATTTAAAGCTATGTCTAAGCAAACGGGTATCTTTGCTGAGCCAACAATTTTAGATGCATCAGTTGCTGAGTTTAACGACACGCAAGCGATGATCGATAAAACTAACGCGATGTACGGCGAATACGCATGGGGTCGTTATGACTTATTAATGCTACCGCCAAGCTTCCCATTTGGTGGCATGGAAAACCCACGTTTATCATTCATCACACCAACGGTTGTTGCTGGCGATAAAAGCTTAGTAAACCTAATTGCTCACGAGCTTGCTCACTCTTGGTCTGGTAACTTAGTGACTAATGCGACTTGGGAAGATTTATGGCTAAATGAAGGTTTCACGTCTTACGTTGAAAACCGCATTATGGAAGAAGTGTTTGGTCGTGACCGTGCAGTTATGGAACAAGCGCTTGATGCAGCCGGCTTACGTGCATTACTTAAAACTCTACCAGCACCAGATACGCGTCTTAACTTAAAACTTAATGGCCGCGATCCTGATGATGCATTTAGCTCAGTGCCTTACACTAAAGGTCAGCTTTTCTTAATCTATCTAGAAAACAAATTTGGCCGTGATAAGTTTGACCCATTCGTAAAGGGTTACTTTGACCAATTTGCGTTTAAGTCTCTTACAACAGCGCAATTTGTTACTTACTTAAAAGCTAACTTGATCGACAAATACCCAGGCGTTGTGAGCATGGATAAAGTTAATGAGTGGATCTTTGAGCCTGGTTTACCAAGCGATGCTCCTAACCCAACGTCTGATGCCTTCGATAAAGTTGATGCTGTAACCAAAACATGGTTAAACGGTGAGATCAGTGCAGCCCAGTTACCAACAGCGGATTGGTCAGTTCACGAGTGGCTACACTTTTTGAATAACCTACCTCGCGATTTAAGCATCGAAAAAATGACTGAACTTGATAATCAATTCAACCTAACACAGTCAACTAATGCAGAGCGTGCTTTCGCATGGTTTATGATAGCGGTAGGTAATGGTTATCAACCAATTTACCCAGCGCTTGATGAACACCTATCAGGCATCGGTCGTCGTAAATTAATTGTGCCACTCTATAAAGCACTTATTAAAAACGGTAAAAAAGACTGGGCGCATGATGTGTACTTAAAAGCACGTCCGGGTTACCACCCACTTGCACAAGGTACTGTTGACGACTTATTTGCAAAGTAAGTCATCAAACACAAAAAAGGCGCTGCAATCAGCGCCTTTTTTAATTATTTTATTAGTTACTTACTTTTTGTAAGAACGCACGGCGCTCTTCAGGGCTTGCTTGTTGCCACCAAAACTCAAGCATCGCAGCCGCACTTGGCGTATTTTTCAAACCCGCTTGTCCGCCGGGTACTTTTGCAGGCAATGTGACAGGGATTGCAGTCGCAGGCTTGTTGCTTGTACTTGTAGCAGCAACTGAGGCACTGGCTACAGCTTGCACAGGCGCGCTAGCTGCACGATAGCTCACTATCGATAGCGGCACAGCTAGTTCACTGCCTTTGGCTTTTAAGCTCACTTGCGGTGATTCAGCAAACACTTCTGCCGCAACAGCATTACTGGCACGATTAAACACTAGGTCATAGTCTTTGCCACTCTCTACCGTAAGCTCAACCCAAAATGGCTCTGACTCAACAACTTGATGGTCATCATAACCTTGCTCGTAAAGATCGGTATATTTCATCTTCACTTGGTAAGTACCAGGGGCAAGCTCAACATCGTCAACACGACTGAAAAACGACTGTTCAATTAGGCGCTCTCCAACTTGTAAGGGTACAAACTCTTCGGGAAAGTGAATAGTCTCAGCTACACTGCTGAAACTATTAAATAGCATTAACGCACTACTCAGTAATACTAACTTACGCATGTTCACTCCTTGGTTGTTCAACTTGCGGCAGTTTCAGTTTGACACTGCAAATAAAGTTTGTCATTAGTGGGCGGTCATTTAACCACATTTATAAGAGAGCTAAGTATGAGCCAAGAGACTATTTTTACAAAGATTATTAACCGAGAGATCCCAGCTGATATTGTTTATGAGGACGATCTATCTTTAGCTTTTAAAGATATTAACCCGCAAGCCCCTTTTCATGTGCTGATCATCCCAAAAACGCCAATAGCGACGATTAATGATGTTACGGAAGAAAACGCCGCTTTAGTCGGTCACTTATATGTAGTTGCTGCAAAACTCGCTAAACAATTTGGCTTTAGTGAAGACGGATTTCGCGTCGTAATGAACTGTAATGACCACGGCGGACAAACTGTGTACCATATACACCTACACATGTTAGCAGGTAAAGAAATGGGCTGGCCTCCATATCAGGACAAGAAAAAAACAGCAATCTAATACTTTAACATGTAAACAAATGTAAAAAGTAGCACAAACATATTATTTTTGGCTATAATAAATATATATCAGTTAGTTAACATATTGCGATTAGTTAACTAACTGTAATTTTTGACACAAAACAGACACAAACTGTACTTTTCCTGCACAACTCTCAGAAATTTCTAATACGAAAGGGGTGGATTGCGTGATAGGATTTAACTGTCAACTTTATTCAAGAGTGTATATATATGAGTAGTTCAGCCTTTTTATTATTAGATCCAGAGCCAATTAACACTATTGGCATTAACGTATTAGAGCCATTGTTAAAAACACAAGGACTAGCAGTGACATCTGGTACTGATATCTCTGAAGTACCAGAAGGAACACGCTTGTTATTTATTGAAACGTCAAGCACAGATCCGTGGGGCAAGTTAAAAGAGCAGCTAGTTAATTTACGATTAAAATGCGATATCGTGCTGTTTAACCTAGATGAAAACCCTGAACTTGCAAACCGTGCTCTATTAAGTGGTATTCGTGGTGTGTTTTACACAACAGATAATGCTGATGTGTTAATGAAAGGCATTCGTTTATTACTTGAAGATCAACTATGGTATCGCCGCGACATCATGTGTAATGCACTAAATCGTATGTTGCAGTTCAATAAAGACGCACTCCACAAATTGACAGATGGTGACATCGAACCGGTTAAACTTACTAAACGTGAAAAAGCAATTATCTCACTAATGAGTAAAGGTTCGAAAAATAAAGAAATTGCTGAAGACTTAAGCATCAGCCCACATACAGTTAAAACTCACTTATATAGTGCATTTAGAAAAACTAAATGTCGTAACCGTATCGAGCTATTGTCTTGGGCACAGCAGAATATTCCAGACGAAATTCGCTAAACTAAACATCCTACAAGTTAAAACAGACGCAGCCGCGTCTGTTTTTGTTTCTGGTTGCTAAACACTGTAATTGACTTTATGCTCAAACTGATTGCAAAACACCGGAAATACAATGCTCGACTCAGCCACTTTATATTACGCCAGTGCTGCCATGATGGCAGTGATGACTCTTCTTAATTACCTTACATGGCGAACCAATAATAATACTCCGGGCACCTTACTCTATATTTTCTACCCTCTAGTGATGTTTGCATCGGTAATGAGTTTTGCATTGCATGGTCATATCAATAATATTGCCAGTGTTGCTATCGCAAACACCCTACTCTTTAGTGCTTCCATTATTCATGTACTTGCGATTTGCCAATTTTTAAATGCCAAATGCGTTGGCTTTAAAACCTTTGTTGCGATAACGGTGGCGCTCGCGATTACCATGATTTACCTTGCCACTGATAGCGCAGAGTTACGTAGTCGGATTTTGGTTTCTGATCTTCAGCATATAGTTGAAGCCTTGTTTTTACTGGCATTATTTATTCGAAATGGCCGTAAAAGTTACCCTAATGGCAGTATTGTCTACATTTTAATTCTCAGCATTATTCTGGCTATATTTACAGGCCGAACCTTAATGATGGGAGATGTCACAACAGCAAGCTTATTGTCAGCGGATTGGTTTAGTATCACTTTATTTATTAATGGTGTTATTGCGCCGATGTTTTATGCAACTGGTATGGCATTATTATGTAATGAACGCCGCGAACAAAACCTCAATCAGTTAGCTGAAAAAGCTCATAAAGACTTAGAAATTCGTGGTTTATTCCTATCAACTATCAGCCATGAAATACGTACGCCGTTAAATGGCATTTTGGGTAGTGCACAGCTAATCATGAACCAGTCGAGTGACCCACGTGACAAACCTTATTGCGAAGCAATAATTAACTCAGCTGAGTCGCTAAACTTACTGGTCGATAAAGTACTCGATTACGCCAGCCTTGATCAGCGTGATGAAGCGCTCTACGAAGAAGACGTCGAGTTTAAAACCTGGCTCAATAACCTGTGCCTTTTACTCAGCCCTTTAGCAGAGCAAAAACATTTAAAGTTTGAACTTATATACAACTTGCCCGATCAAGCATGTTATTACTGCGACCAACAAAAACTCAGACAAGTTATTATTAACTTAGTAGGTAATGCGATTAAATTTACCGACCAAGGTGCAGTAAAAATCCAAGTAAAACTGCTCAATGAAGGGCAATTAGATCACCTTGTTCGCATTAGTGTTATTGACTCAGGCCCTGGTATTGAAGATGAAGAAATTGCATACCTAACAGAACCTTATGTTCAAAGCAGCGCAGGTAAAGAAAAAGGAGGTACAGGCCTTGGCTTAGCAATCACCAGCCGCTTATTGGAAAAGCTAGGCAGCAAGCTCAATATCGAGAGTGAACTTAATAAAGGTAGTACTTTCAGCTTTGATATTCCGCTTGCCATTGGTGAGCTTAGTCTTGTTGAGCAGCGTCACCAATCAAAAGATTATGTTACTGGTCTAGACGTGTTATTAGTTGAAGACCTCGACTTAAACCAAAAAATTGCCATTGAATTTATGGCCGATGACGAGCACAAGATTAAGCTTGCAAAAGATGGTACTAGTGCCATTGAACTAATGCAAAAACATCACTTTGATGTGGTATTACTCGATATGAATTTGCCTGATTTAACAGGCCAAGAAGTGCTGAAAAAGCTAAAAAATATCGACCATTTAAACCAGCGAACCCCGGTGTTAGCGTTCACCGCGAGCCTTAGCCCTGATGAAATAAAAGAATACTTAGCACTTGGCATCAAAGACATTGTTGGCAAACCAATTAAGCAACAAAAACTACGCCAAGCACTTAGTGATTCACAAAGTAATCAAGCAGCAAGCATTGCTGTTGAGCTGCGCGATACACTCTATGATGAAACAGCCGCAGCGACTCTTGTCAGCTCATTCAGTGAAGATGAAGTGTCATCGATTTACAACGAGTTTGTATTGTCAGCCAGAAACAAACTGATCCGCTGCCAACAGCTCGTCGAGGACGATAAAGAGCAGTGCATCAAGCTACTGCACCGCCAAGCCAGCACGGCTTTACAACTAGGCTTTAACCGCTATGGTTTAGAGCTTAAGAAAATCGAGCGTAAACTGCTCGACAACAAGCCTTTAAAGGAATCACTAACCGACGCATTAGTCCTATGGCAAGAAAGCCTACAAGCCTACTTAAAGCATGTTAGAAGTGAGTTAGCATAGGAGCTCCTAGCTCCTAGCGAGACTAATCCCTAATTATCCTCAAGCAAGCGACATTTGTCATATGCGTAGAAATTCCCCTCTCTCGCATGTCTGAAAGCTCCGAACTCCCCTAATAAACTTGATCCAAATCAACTATTAAATCGCCTTATTTAGCATCAGGAAAATAGCTTGATCTGGATCATATCAGCCGCCCTCAAGCCAGCCTATGATTAACTCATAGACATTAGGAGGCACAACCATGAACGTATTCTTCAGAGATTTTTTTAGCGACCCAGTTTTATTTATGTCATTCGGCATTTTGGCAGTTGTTATCGTTTTATGCCTTTTCTATGTTGGTTTCTTTATTAAGAAAATACACGACGCAGAAGTTCCTAAGTAAGAATTAAGCACGACGCACAAAGCCCCTATCCAATTTATTGTTTAGGGGCTTTTTATTTGCAGCTAGCTAAAATCTTGTAGCGGTTCTCAAAAAGCAAAAACTTGCTACAATAGGCGCTTATTTTGTTTCGAAAGTGTCAGCTATGTTACCTGAGTTTAAGCCTGCGTGGTGGATGCGCAATCGCCATTTACAAACCATAATGCCGCGCTTTTTTCGCCCTTTTCATAATACCCGTTACGACTTATCGACAATCGATACTCCAGATGGCGACTTTTTAGAACTAGCTTGGGCAACACCTCATAACGAGCAAGCACCCCTCGCTATTGTATTGCACGGTTTAGAAGGCAACATAAATAGCTTTTATGCTAAAGGCATGATGAAAAAACTTAAACAACAAGGCTTTGCTGTTGTATTGATGCATTTTCGAAACTGCTCGCGCGAAGTTAACCGTTTAGCACGTGCTTATCACAGCGGTGAAACAGAAGACCTGCGCTTTTTCATCAACCACCTGAAGAGCAAGTTTCCAAAACGCCCGTTATTTGCCGTGGGCTTTTCGTTAGGTGGTAATGTACTGGCAAAGTATTTAGGTGAGCAAGGTACTAAATCAAACTTAACTGGCGCAGCCGTTGTGTCTGCACCGTTTGATTTATCTTCATCTTGCGAAGTTATTCGTAAAAGCTTAGGTAAGATTTATCAAAAGTATTTGCTCGACCGTATGAAAAAGTCGATGCAAAGAAAGCTACCACAAATCGAACAGCAAATTAGCCTAACGCCAGAAAAGCTCATGGCGATTGATGACTTATGGCAATTCGATAATATGCTCACGGCACCATTGCATGGCTTTGCCGGTGCTGAAGATTACTATCAGCAAGCGAGTGCAAAACCATTTTTAAAAAGCATTGCAACACCTACGCTGATTGTGCACGCCAAAGATGACCCGATGTTATCAATAAAAGCCGTGCCAGATAGCTTAGATGTGAGTGAACATGTTACGCTGCGCATCTCAGAACAAGGGGGCCATGTCGGATTTATTAGCGGTAAAAACCCTTTTAAGCCCGAATATTGGCTTGAACGAATTGTTCCTGAGTATTTTCAACAATTAGTTAAAAAAGAGCAGTTATGATCATTCCCCACGAACGCCTCGATAAAGAGACTCTGTATAATTTAATCGAAAGTTATGTTTTACGTGAAGGCACTGATTACGGCGAACAAGAATTTAGCATTGAAAGCAAAGTAGCGCAGGTTCATCAACAGCTTAAAAATGGTGAAGCCATGGTGTTTTTTTCTGAGTTACATGAGTCAGTTACGATTATATCTAAAGCTGAATTCATTGCTCTACAAGCTGACCCGGAGTACCAAGCGTCGTTTAACGACTAAACTTGTAAGTTACACTGTAACCCTTCACAATGGCTTTTTAACTTAAAGAGCCATTAAAAAATGAAAAAACTAAGCTCACTGGTTGCCGCAGTTTCTTTGGCCTTAATTGGTCAAGCAAATGCAGATCAGGTTACTGCATCAGATAAAGCCATTAAACTAGCAAAAGACACTATTTTAATCGATACCCATATCGATGTGCCTTACCGTATTCATAACAAGTGGGCTGACGTAACCAAAGCTACAAGCGACGGTGATTTTGATTATCCGCGTGCTGTGCAAGGTGGTTTGAACGCTCCTTTCATGTCAATTTACATTCCTGCAAACCTAGAATTTGAAGGCAAAGGTAAAAGCTATCAATTAGCAAATCAGCTAATCGACTCTATGGAAGCGATTGTGCAACGCGCACCAAGTAAATTCGCTATTGCAGACTCAACTGCCGATATTAAAGAGCAATTTAAACAAGGCAAAATGTCGATTGCTATGGGCATGGAAAACGGCTCACCTATCGAAGGCGACATTAAAAACCTTAAGCATTTTTATGAGCGTGGCGTACGTTACATCACGCTAGCTCACTCACAGAGCAACCACATTTCTGATTCATCTTATGACATCCGTCGTAAGTGGAAAGGCCTTAGCCCGTTCGGTAAAGAGCTAGTAAAAGAAATGAACAACATTGGTATGCTGGTTGACGTTTCGCATATTTCTGATGATGCGTTTTACCAAGTGATGGAAATTTCAAAGGTACCCGTGATTGCTTCACACTCATCACTGCGTAAATACACCCCTGGCTTTGAGCGTAATATGAATGACGACATGCTGTTAGCTCTTAAAAAGAATGGTGGTGTTATTCAAATTAACTTCGGTTCAAGCTTTGTTACTGCAAAAGCAGGCTCTTGGTACGATCAACTTAAATCAGCAAAGGCTGAAAAGAAAAAAGACGGTACTAAGCTAAGCAAAGATTTTGATGCTGCTTATCGCGCTAAAAACCCGTTTCCATTTGCAAGCTTAGAACAAGTACTTGATCACATTGACCATGTAGTTGAGCTAATTGGCATCGATTATGTGGGTATTGGCTCAGATTACGATGGTGTAGGCGACTCTCTACCTACTGGCTTAAAAGATGTATCTAGCTATCCTAACCTTGTGCAAGGTCTAATGGACCGTGGTTATAGTGATAAAGACATCAAAAAGATTTTAAGTGGCAATATGCTACGTGTATGGCAACAAGCTGAAGCATACGCAAAAGCCCATTAATCGATATAAACTCTATTTCAAAGCGCAGCTAACTAGCTGCGCTTTTTGTTTTTATCATTATAAGTAATTGATAATACAAATAGCTTGTTTTAATCTGCTGATATTACAAAGCAACTTGGATGATGTGATATGTCAACTTGGCAAGGGAATACTGCGCTGGCATTTGCAAGCATTGCACTTGGCTTATCAATTTATAGCTATACAAAAGTAAACTCGACTGACAAGCCTGTAGTTATTCAGCAAGCAAAACCTAACTTAAAAAAGTTAACCATTCCAGAGCAAGACAGAGAAAATCTAGTTGCCTTACATGGCTATATTTTAGATCTCGAAACACGCATTCACGAGCTTGAAAATCAAGCGCCAACAATTGATCCTGAGCGACTTGCCTCATTAGTTAAACAAGCAATGGAACAGCAAGAAAAAGAGCGACGAGTCGAAATCGAAAAAAGAAATCCGGCACTTGGCTGGCTAAGTAATTTACCTGATGACTACCGCGAACGCATCAAAGCAGACCCACAATATGCCGACAGCTCAATAAATGAAGCTCTTGCCACCTTACTCAATTTGAGTAAGTCCGAAAATGAGCGCTTAGCTGCCTACGGGCAACTAAAAATGACCCTAAGCATGCTCAGACGCGACTTGGACGACAACCAAGCAAATGCAGTAATCGATGCCATGATAAGCATTAGCGAATACACCAATGACCCTAAGATTCGTATCAGCACATTAGAGAATTTATCTCGCCAAAATAACGTATCGCCTAAGCTCGCTGAGCATTTTCAAAAGCTTTTACAATCTGACGATAATGATTATGTTCGCAATATTTCTGCCACAGCCCTCATCGGCCAATTTTTTCGTGCCACAAGAGACGGCAACAATAGTTATGCCAGTGATTTAGCAGAACGAATTACCACTCTTGAAAATAGCAGTAATGCAAAGGTTGCCGAAATAATGGCTGAAAACCTAAAAGGCCCTCGGTTAAGAGAAGAGCTAGATAAAGCGTTGGGGAAATGATTGAAGGTGCTAGGTGCTAGGTGCTAGGTGCTAGGTGCTAGGTGCTAGGTGCTAGGTGCTAGGTGCTAGGACAAACTAAATCCTGTTTACTCTCAAGCAACTATTAGTTTTTGTAAACCGAAAGAAAACAACCCGCTCAATCTACTTAAAACTTATAGCTTAAAGCTTAAAGCTTCCAACTGTTTTTAAAAACAAAAAGCCCCAGCAGATGCCGGGGCTTTTTAGTAAGGAAACTTAATTAAAAATTAAGCTTTCTTTGGACGCTCAACAACGTCTACTAAAGTCCAAGACTTAGTCTTAGAAATAGGAGCACACTCAGAAATAGTAACTACGTCACCAGTTTGAGCTGTGTTGTTTTCGTCATGTACGTGTAGTTTAGTCGTACGTTTGATGAATTTTCCATATACTGGATGCTTCACGTAACGTGCGATAGCAACAGTGAAAGATTTATCCATCTTGTCACTGATTACACGGCCTTGAAGAGTACGGATTTTATCGCTCATTATTGACCTGCCTTCTGGTTAATAACTGTTTTTACACGCGCGATATCGCGACGTACTGTTCTTAGCGTGTGTGTCTGAGCTAACTGACCAGTGCTTGCTTGCATGCGCAGGTTGAACTGCTCACGAAGAAGTCCTAGAAGTTCAGCATTTAGCTCTTCTACGCTTTTGTCTTTTAGTTCGCTAGCTTTCATTACATCACCGTCCGAGTTACGAAAGTTGTTGTGAATGGTAATTTACGCGCTGCAAGGTTAAATGCTTCACGAGCAAGCTCTTCAGAAACACCTTCCATTTCGTAAAGTACTTTACCAGGTTGAATTTCAGCAACCCAATATTCAACAGAACCTTTACCTTTACCCATACGAACTTCTAATGGTTTGTTCGTAATTGGCTTATCTGGGAATACACGAATCCAGATTTTACCTTGACGCTTTACGTGACGTGTCATAGCACGACGAGCTGCTTCGATTTGACGAGCAGTCATACGGCCACGGCCAGTAGCTTTCAAACCGAAAGTACCGAAGCTTACTTTGTTACCGTTTTGCGCTAAACCGCGGTTGCGGCCTTTGTGCATTTTACGGAATTTTGTACGTTTTGGCTGTAACATTACTCGCTACCTCTACTTAGCACTTTTTTTGGCTTTCTTTGGCGCGCGTTTAGCTGGCTTCTCTTGCTCTTGTACTAGTGGTAAACCACCAATAACTTCGCCTTTGAAGATCCAAACTTTAACACCAATGATACCATAAGTGGTTAAGGCTTCAGAAGTTGCGTAGTCGATATCAGCACGAAGAGTATGTAGAGGTACACGACCTTCACGATACCATTCTGAACGTGCGATCTCAGCACCGCCAAGACGACCGCTAACTTCAACTTTGATACCCTTTGCACCAATGCGCATTGCATTTTGTACCGAACGCTTCATAGCGCGACGGAACATAACACGACGCTCTAGCTGTGACGCAATACCGTCAGCTACTAGTTGTGCATCAAGTTCAGGCTTACGAACTTCAGCGATATTAATCTGAGCCGGAACACCTGCAATCTTAGTTACTGCTTGACGTAGTTTTTCAACGTCTTCGCCTTTTTTACCGATAACAACACCAGGACGAGCTGTGTGAATTGTTACACGGATAGATTTAGCTGGACGCTCGATAACGATTTTAGACACAGAAGCCGCTTTTAATTCCTTAGTAAGGAAAGTACGTACTTTGTGATCGCCAAAAAGCTGATCAGAGAAATCTTTTGAATTCGCGTACCAGGTAGAAACCCAAGGTTTAGAGATACCTAGGCGAATACCAGTAGGATGAACTTTTTGTCCCATTACTTATACTCCTAGCTATCTGAAACCACAACAGTGATGTGGCTTGTACGCTTAAGGATGCGGTCTGCGCGTCCTTTAGCACGTGGCATAATACGCTTCATTGTTGGACCATCGTCCACAAAGATCGTAGTTACACGAAGCTCATCAATGTCAGCACCTTCGTTATGCTCTGCGTTAGCAATAGCAGACTCAAGTACTTTTTTAACTAATACAGCCGCTTTTTTAGGGCTGTACGCCAGGATTTCTAGAGCGCGATCAACCGGAAGTCCGCGGATCTGATCTGCAACTAGACGTGCTTTTTGCGCCGAACCAGAGGCGAATTTATGTTTAGCTAATGCTTGCATTTATCATTCCCCTCTTAACGTTTCTTCGCTTTCTTATCCGCAGCGTGACCGCGGTAAGTACGAGTTGGTGCAAATTCACCTAGTTTGTGACCGATCATTTCGTCTGTGATGAACACAGGAACGTGCTGACGACCATTATGGACAGCGATGGTCAATCCGATCATGTTAGGTATGATCATTGAACGACGGCTCCAAGTTTTAATTGGCTTCTTGTCACCGCTTTCCAACGCTTTCTCTACCTTCTTCAGCAAGTGTAGGTCAATAAAAGGACCTTTCTTGAGAGAACGTGGCATGGCTATTCCTCAACTATTATTTAGTACGACGACGTACGATAAATTTATCTGTACGCTTGTTCTTACGTGTCTTAGCACCTTTAGTCGGCTTACCCCATGGAGACACAGGATGACGACCACCAGATGTACGACCTTCACCACCACCGTGCGGGTGATCTACCGGGTTCATGGCAACACCACGAACTGTCGGACGGATACCACGCCAGCGATTTGCACCAGCTTTACCTAGTGAACGAAGCATATGCTCAGCATTGCCTACTTCACCAAGTGTTGCGCGACAGTCAGCTGGAACTTTACGAACTTCGCCAGAACGAAGACGTAGAGTTACGTATTGACCTTCACGAGCAAGGATTTGAACGTATGCACCAGCAGAACGTGCGATTTGCGCGCCTTTACCTGGTTTTAATTCTACGTTGTGAACAGTCGAACCTACAGGCATGTTACGCATTGGTAACGTGTTACCAGCTTTGATTGGTGCATCAATACCAGATTGGATTGAATCACCAGCTTTTAAGCCTTTAGGTGCAATAATGTAACGACGCTCACCGTCTGCATATAATACAAGAGCGATGTTTGCGCTACGGTTTGGATCATACTCTAGACGCTCAACAACAGCTGGAATGCCATCTTTAGTGCGTTTAAAGTCGATTACACGGTAATGATGCTTATGACCACCACCGATGTGACGAACCGTGATACGACCTTTGTTATTACGACCACCAGACTTAGAGTTTTTCTCTAGTAGTGGTGCGTAAGGTTTACCCTTATGTAGATCTGGGTTAACCACTTTAACCAGGTGACGACGACCCGCAGAAGTTGGTTTACACTTTTGAAGTGCCATAATTCTAACTCCCCTTATTACTCGGCGCCGCCGACAAAGTCTAGCTCGCTACCTTCTTTAAGAGTAACGTAAGCTTTCTTCCAGTCTGAACGACGACCGAAACGCATGCCAGTACGTTTTGTTTTACCCTTAACGTTTAGTGTGCGAACACCAGTTACTTCTACTTCAAAAAGCTTTTCTGCTGCAGCTTTGATTTCAGCTTTAGTTGCATCAGAAGCTACTTTGAAAACAATCGTGTTGTTCTCTTCAGCAGCGATAGTGCTTTTCTCAGAGATGTGTGGAGCAAGGATCACTTTTAAAAGACGTTCTTCACGGATCATGCTAGCGCCTCCTCAAGTTGCTTAACAGCAGCAGCTGTAATAAGTACCTTATCGAAAGCGATTAGGCTTACAGGATCGATACCAGCTACATCACGCGTGTCAACCTTGTATAGGTTACGTGCCGATAAGAAAAGATTCTCATCTACTTCTTCAGTCACGATTAGAACATCTTTAAGCTCAAGTTCTTTAAGCTTAGCAACTAGTTCTTTAGTTTTTGGTGCTTCAAGACCAAACTGCTCAACAACGATTAAACGCTCTTGACGAACTAATTCAGATAAGATGCTTTTGATCGCACCGCGGTACATTTTACGGTTTACTTTTTGGCTGTGATCTTGTGGTTTAGCTGCGAAGCTAACGCCACCTGAACGCCAAATTGGGCTACGAATTGTACCAGCACGTGCACGGCCAGTACCTTTTTGAGACCATGGTTTTTTACCACCACCGCTTACTTCAGAACGTGTCTTCTGAGCACGAGTACCTTGACGAGCACCTGCTGCGTAAGCAACAACTACTTGGTGTACTAATGCTTCGTTAAACTCACGTCCAAAAGTAGCTTCAGAAACTTCAAGAGCGCCAGAAGCGTCTTTAATTGCTAATTCCATCACTAAATCTCCAGGACTTATGCTTTAACAGCTGGTTTAACGATAACGTCACCGCCGATAGCGCCAGGTACTGCACCTTTAACTAAAAGCAAGTTACGCTCAGCGTCAACGCGAACTAGTTCTAAGTTTTGAGTCGTTACACGCTCAGCACCCATGTGACCGGCCATTTTCTTACCTTTAAACACCTTACCAGGTGATTGGTTTTGACCGATTGAACCAGGAGCACGGTGAGATAGAGAGTTACCGTGAGTAGCGTCTTGCATGCTGAAGTTCCAGCGCTTAACACCACCTTGGAAACCTTTACCTTTAGAAGTACCGGTTACGTCAACTTTGTTGATTTCGTTGAATAATTCAACAGTAAGCTCAGCGCCTACTTCAAAATCGCCTTCACCACCATTTAGGCGGAATTCCCACAGACCGCGACCCGCTTCAACACCAGCTTTAGCGAAGTGACCCGCTGCTGCTTTGTTTACACGGCTTGCTTTTTTAGTGCCTGCGGTTACTTGAAGCGCGTTATAACCGTCAGTTGCTTCAGATTTGATCTGAGCAATGCGGTTAGGTGTCGCTTCGATAACTGTCACAGGGATAGATACACCATCTTCAGTGAAGATACGTGTCATACCCACTTTACGACCGACTAGACCTAATGCCATTTTCCTAAAACCTCTCTAATCTTCCGATTAACCCAGGCTGATTTGAACATCAACACCAGCAGCAAGATCTAAACGCATTAGAGCGTCAACAGTCTTGTCAGTTGGTTCTACGATGTCGATCAGACGTTTATGGGTGCGGATTTCGTACTGATCACGCGCGTCTTTGTTAACGTGCGGTGAAGTTAGTACAGTAAAACGTTCAAAGCGTGTAGGTAGTGGGATTGGACCACGTACTTGTGCGCCAGTGCGTTTCGCAGTTTCCACGATTTCCGCCGTTGATTGGTCAATCAAACGGTGGTCAAAAGCTTTTAGGCGAATACGAATGCGTTGATTTGACATTCTTAAACCTCAATATAAAGAGCATTTAAAAAGAGCATAAAAAAACGACCGAAACAATCTTAATAACTAAGATGTCGGCTGCTTTCTTATATCTACGATGAATTCCAAATCGGAATTCCTGTTTATTAGCTTGAAATCCAAGCTTAATCTTTCCTTCCAAGTTCCCGAGGGAATTTTGAAAGCCTGCGTATTATAGATAGATTGGTGATAAATGCAACAACTATTTTGAAAATCTCAAAGGTCTAAATTAAATTTTGTTTAATTTTCGAACTTTATCAATAACATTAGCGTCTTTAAATTATACTTGTGCGAGTAAAGAGGCTAGAAAATCGCTTTTAAATGGTCAGTCCAGTTAATAATTGTTATTCTATGCCGCTTATTTTTGACCAGACTCGGTCTATTTAATATCTACTAATAACTTTGGTGAGTTGATGCGTATCATTAATCGTTGTTTAAATTTCATTTCTGCCGGTATGAACCGCTTGTTTGTAAAAAGTAAGGTGCTGCCAGAAAATCCGATTGAACAATACAACCTAAACCCAGCCAACCCTACTTTTTATATTGTTAGGCTAAATGCACGCTCTGATTTAGCGGCGCTGGCAAGGGTATGTAAAAAATACGGCTTACCTAACCCGACCGAAGAGCAGTTATTAGGTAATGCAGAACTTGATCGCTTTATCGGTATTCAAAACCCACCACCGCTATTTGGTAATAAAAGCAAACCAAGCAATGCCCTGCAGCAAGGCAAACAAATTATTGACCACCTGATGCAATCAGGTGAGAAAAACGTCCAAGTGATCCCGGTGACTATTTTATGGGGCCGAAACCCAGGCAAAGAAAAGCCAGGTTTAGGTACTTTGGTGTCTCATTCATTAACACCTAGCTGGTTTCGTAAATTCTTTGTGTTGCTATTTTCTGGGCGCGATAACTTTATTCGCTTTAGTCAGCCACTCGATTTATCTTTATTGGTCAATGAAAAAGCTGAGGTTGATGAGCTACCGCATAAACTATTACGTGTAGCCCGCGTGCACTTTCGTCGTCAAAAATTGGCAGCGACAGGCCCGAAAATGCCATCACGTGAGCAGCTATTTAATTCGCTACTTGCCTCACCAACAATAAAAAAAGCAATTCAAATAGAAGCGAAAGAAAAAAACATCAGCCAAGAGCAAGCTCGCCAAAATGCGCTGAAGCTACTTGATGAGATTGCCGCCAATTATAGCGATGCCACCATTCGTGTTGCAGACCGTATTTTAACTTGGCTGTGGAATAAGCTTTATAACGGGATTGATATTAAGTTTTCTGAGCAGGTGCATGAGCTTACAGATAAAGGCCACGAGATTATTTATATGCCATGTCACCGATCGCATATGGATTACTTATTGCTGACCTATTCTATTTACCATTTAGGCTTAGTTCCGCCACATATCGCTGCCGGTATCAACTTAAACTTCTTCCCGGCAGGGGGGATTTTCCGTCGCAGTGGTGCTTTCTTTATTCGCCGCTCATTCGCGGGCAATAAATTGTATTCGTCAGTATTTAAAGAGTACCTGAGCCAGTTATTTATCAAAGGCTATTCAGTAAAGTTTTACACTGAAGGTGGTCGTAGCCGTACTGGTCGCTTGTTACCGCCAAAAACAGGTATGCTCGCCATGACATTACAAGCCATGTTACGTGGCATAGACCGCCCTATTTCGATTGTGCCTGTATACATTGGTTATGAGCACGTAATGGAAATTAATACTTACTTAAAAGAGCTTGCCGGTAACGATAAAAAAGGTGAGTCGGTATTAGGTATCTTTAAGGCAATTAAAAACCTTAAAAACTATGGTCGTGGTTATTTAAACTTTGGCGACCCTATATCGATAAACCAATATCTCAATGATCAACAACCTGATTGGCGAGAGTCGATTCACCCAACTGATGTTCAGAAACCACAATGGCTTGGGCCACAAGTCGCTAACCTCGCTGATAAGGTAATGGTTAATATTAATAGCGCCGCTGCACTCAATGCAGTGAATCTACTTGCGATGATATTACTGGTAAATGATAAACACGCGTTAAGTAAACCTAAGCTGATTGCTCAGCTTGAGTTTTATTTACATTTACAGCGAAGCGCAAGCTACAGCGAAAAGGTGACCACACCAGACGAAAGCGCCGAGCAGCTGCTAGAGCATGCACTTAAACTTAATAAGTTTGATGTGATCAGTGATGAGTTTGGCGAAATTATCGCGATTAACGATAAAGAAAAAACACTATTCAACTACTACCGTAATAACGTGTTGCACTTATTTGCTGTACCTAGCTTATTGGCGCTGCATTTATTCAAAGCACATCAAACTACCATGGCTGATTGCCAAGCCTTGATTGCACGTTTTTACCCACTGTTTGCCAAAGAGTGGTTCTTGCATGAGTTAGATGAAAACTACATTACGCGTGTTCTCGCTAGTTTCGTTGATCAAGACCTGATTGAAATTGATGGCGATAATATCAAGATCACTAACAGCAACGATTGCTTAGCGAAACTCGAAATGCTCGGTCGCGCCCTAAGCTTAACACTGCAACGCTACGCTATCGTGGTTGGCTTTATTCAAACTAGCAGTGGTATTGAGCGTGAAGAACTTGAACATGAAAGCCAAGTGTTAGCAGAGCGCTTAGGCACCTTGCACGGCATTAAAACCCCAGAGTTCTTCGACAAAAAAGTACTTATTGGTTTTATTTCAAGCTTGCGAGAGCAAAAGCTAATTACCGAAACAGAGCAAGGCTTAACGGGTAGCAATGAGCTGTGCGAAGTGTATTTATATCTTAAAGCATTGCTGCCAGCACGGGTCTGGCAGTCAATTGACGATATAGTGCAAAGCCAAGCTCAGCACGTAAAAGATTAACGCTGACGCATAACCCCTTCTTGGATCGTTGAGGCAACCAAATTGCCTTGACGGTCAAAGAACTGACCTCGCACCAAACCACGACCAGAGCTCGCACTTGGGCTATCAATCGAATATAAAATCCAATCGTCTAGTCTAAACGGGCGGTGAAACCACATTGCATGGTCAATCGTTGCAACCTGCATATTCGGCTGCATAAACGATACCCCGTGCGGCTGTAATGCAGTTGGTAAAAATTCAAAGTCAGATGCGTACGCAAGTAAGTAATTATGAATACGCTGATCGTCAGGCATCTCGCCATTAGCTTTAAACCAAATATGCTTAACGGGCTCCATCACTTGTGGTTTGAATGGATTATGAAAAGTCACAGGGCGCATTTCAATTGGTACTTCTCGGATGAACTTATTTCGAATTGGTTCAGGAATAAGCTCTGCATTTGCTTGGTAAAATTCAAGCGATGACTTTAATTCTTCAGGCTGTGGTACATCAGGCATCTGCGCTTGATGTGATAAGCCCTCTTCTTCACCTTGGAAAGAAGCGGTCATGTAAAAAATCGGCTTACCATATTGAATTGCTTTTACACGGCGAGTACTAAAACTTTTACCATCACGGATATTCTCTACATCATAGACAATCGGCTTTGCAGCATCACCTGGGCGCAAAAAGTAAGAGTGTAAAGAGTGAACAATACGCCCTTGTGGTAATGTTTCTTTTGCGGCAGATAGAGCTTGGCCCATTACTTGGCCACCGAATACAGCTCTAAATCCTAAATCTTGGCTTTGCCCGCGATACAAGCCTTGCTCAATCTCTTCTAACGACATTAATGACAGTAGGTCATCTAATACTTGGCTCATTTATTTATCCTCAATCCCGACAAGCGTTTAATGATACTATAGACTAATTGGAAGTAAATCTTTGTAAGAGCACCTCATTATGGCTTATTGGCTTTTTAAAACCGAACCCGATGCATTTTCAATTGATGATCTAAAAAACGCACCTGAGCAAACCTCTATGTGGGATGGCGTGCGTAATTATCAAGCCCGCAACTTTCTTCGCGATGGTATCAAGCATGGTGACTTGGTAATGATTTATCATTCAAGTTGTAAGCAAGTGGGTGTTGCAGGTATCGCTACGGTGACTCGCGAAGCTTATGCCGACCCAACACAGTTTGATTTAAATAGCGATTACTACGATGCCAAAGCAACTGCTGATAACCCGCGCTGGTTTGTGGTCGATGTGCAATATCAAGCACACCTTAAAAAGCTTGTTAGCCTGCAAGCGATTAAAGCCAATGATGCAATCACCGAAATTGCCCTTAAAAAAGGCGGCCGATTATCAGTAATGCCTGTAACTGAACATGACTGGCAACAGATCATCGCAATGAGCGAGGGCTAAGCATATAAAGTAGCGGCCATTTTTAATGAGCTGCTATTTTTGCTATAATTTCGCCCCTTTATTTTAGAGGTACTAAGGGGGGATGTATGAAATTATTGTATTGGTTAGAGGAATGGACCAATCTCCCACGCGATGAGCAACAAAGCCGTGTTCCTATGACTGACGGTGATTTGCTCGGCGACGTTTATGTGAAATATCATATCATTGATGCCAATAAGCCCCTGCTAATTACCTTCTCTCCTGCTGGAACAAATTATCAAGAACATGATATTACTGATGATTTTTCGCCTTGGGCTTATAAGCTCGCGAAAAAGCAGGATGTGAATATTATCGCTTTTCAACATTTAGGCATTAGCAACTGGTTTAGGCACCGTAATCTGTTGTTTTTCATTGAGCAGCTAGCACCACTGATTGGCGGGTTCAAAGAGCGATTAGGTTATGGTTTGAGTCGAGGAGGCTTTGCCGTTGGTGCCTTTGCCAATCTATTAAAGCTTGATAAAGTCTTGCTCTTTCACCCTGTTAGCACAAAAAATAAAGAAAAAGCGCCATGGGATGACCGTTCAAGTACCGACATCGCGCAAAAATTTGATTGGAACGGTGACTACCACGATTTAGATTTAGGCCATGCAAAGGGTTATATTATTTACGACCCAACGAATCGCATCGACCGAGCTCATGCTAAACGTTACCCACAACTAACCCACTTACGCGTGTTTGGTATGGGCCATAGTGTTCATGCAACATATTTAAATAAGTTTGGCTTTTATAAAGATGTTGCTGTTGATTTTATTAGCCACCAGCAAGTTGATATAGCCCAATTCCGCCAGCAAACCAAAACGCTGCGCTTTAAAGAAGATTATTATCGTCGTCTAAATAAGGCAAACAAGAGTTCGCCACATCGTTTAGCCTTACTAAGCACCGCCCATACAATTTTAGCTGAAGAAAAAGCTGAGCATATGCAAGAGCAAAAAGATGCGATTGATGTGCAACCGCTGATTGATGTTGCAATCAAGCATCAAGATGAGCACCCAAACGATGCTATTAAGGTCTTAGAAGTAGCGCAGCAACTCTCACCCGATGATCCTGTGATAGATCATAAACTAAAACAGTTGAAGTGACACAGCAGCTGTCAATTTGAGGAGAGTTAACCCTTAGGTTTTACTTTACGGTGCTTTTTGACCCGCCCGTGTTTAGGGATGATTGTTAAGTACATTACCAAAGCTAACCACGAAAAGAAGATGATACCTATTAACCAAGCATTCTTTTCGTGGCCTTGAGTGCGTTTACTATTGAGCACAATGACCACAGGTAAAATGTAGGCACTGAGTACAATAATTAAAAACACAACTTCGTTCATAAATACCAATTCGCTTAATTAAAAGTATTATTGCGGATTGGTACTATACCAACGCAGACCAATCAACTTCGTCACTCAAAACACGCTCCGCAGCAATATAATGCAAAATATCTCCCTCACTTACTACATAATCAAGTGGCGGGTTTAAGTCCATATTTTTTGCACTCAAATTATGTGCGACACCCAGCAGTATAGCATCATGACTATATTTAAAGTGATGAAACAGCTTGCCAAATTCCATTGCTTGCACGCCTTTTGGAATAGGTAAACTAAATTGAGTATCCCCATGTAGTGTCGATAACAGCTCTTCCTGCACGCGGCTTGAACCTGGGTCTTGCATTGAACGCACTAAGATCTCGGCTGACTTAGCACTGCTACATTCTACATTGTGGCAATGCTCATGTAGCATTTCGATTTTAGTTTCATCAGTAAAGTGTGCACTAATGTGGCACTGTTCATTGACCAACTTGCTAATGCGCAGGGCTGTTGTAAACGTTTGGTCATCGTCTTGGCCATCAATAATAATTTTGTCGGCGCGATCAATGGCAATTCTTTTCAACTCATCTAAGTCAGTAAAGCTACTTAGACGAGCAAAATCAACCATAGGATTTGCTAAAAACGGATGTTCCATTTGTTCAGTAACCGCCAATAAAATACGACGATCTAAGCGTTTATGATCGGCCAATATATAGTCAACCATCTTTTTAGTACGTGTATCGTGCCAACCAAAGATAATAATGTGATTGTTTATATGTGCGAAGCTTTTATCACCCGTCATAGCGCGCCTAATTAAATAAGTTACTGTTTGCCCTGTCTTTCCTAACAGAACGCCAAATAATGCTAAACCAAAAGGTATTTGCAATAATGCGACAATCCAACGGCCAAGCTCGGTGCTTGCACTAAAATCGCCATAGCCAACTGTAGATGTAGTTACTACATAATAATAAAAATAAGTACTAAGTGGTGTGAGCGCTTGCTCTCCTGCAAGCATAAGCAGCCACCAAATAAGTAGCATATGCAAAAGCGTAGTAAATACCACAGCCTGCCAACTTACTTGATCAATGTGTCTGCGAATAAGTACCACTAAACGATTAAATATATGATGCATGATCCTTGCGATTTATAGTGGAGGAAATTATCGATACGGTACTGTAATGCTTGCATTTTGGCAACTGATGGAAAATTACTAATGCATGTCGATGAAAAATGATAGTAGACTATACTATCTCTGTATTAGGTGTTTAGGGTGAAATATGTCAGGTGTTCTTGCTTCCGTCGATAAGCGTACGCAACTGGTCGGTGAAAACCGCTTAGAGCTTTTACTATTTTACCTACACAGTCGCCACTTATTCGCTCTCAATGTGTTTAAAGTTAAAGAAGTGGTGAAGTTACCGCAAATTAGCAAAATTCCCCACGCCCACCCTAAAGTTTCTGGGGTTGTAAATATTCGTGGTGAATCAATTCCGGTGATTGATTTGCGCAGAGCGATAAACATGCCTGAAGCTAAACACATCGAAGATACAAACCTCGTTATCACCGAGTACAATCGTACCGTGCAAGGCTTTTTAATTGGGAAAGTTGATCAAATCATTAATATGACATGGTCAGATATCATGCCGCCGCCAACGGCAATTGGTAAAAATCACTATCTAACAGCCTTAACGAAAGTAAAACGCGATGGCCAAGAGCAGCTGGTTGAAATTATCGACGTAGAAAAGGTGCTCGCCGAAATCGTTGAGTACGAAGTCCAAATATCTGAAGACATTCTTGATAAAAGCATCGTGAACGAGTTTGCAGGCCGCAAAATTCTTCACGCCGATGATTCGCCAACTGCTCGTAAGCAAGTAAGCGATACCTTGTCGCAACTTGGCATCGAAATCATACCTGCTCGTAACGGACTTGAAGCACTCGAAATGCTAAAAGGCTGGGCTGATCAAGGTAAAGATGTAGAGAAAGAATTGCTCATGGTGATCACCGATGCTGAAATGCCAGCAATGGATGGCTACCGTTTAACACACGAAATTCGTAACGACAGCCGCATGAAGAACCTACATATTGTGCTTAATACCTCTTTGAGTGGTAGCTTTAACCAAGCTTTAGTTGAGAAGGTTGGCTGTAATGCGTTCTTATCAAAGTTCCAGCCAATACTATTAGTAGAAGAAGTTCAAGCCCGCTTAAAAGCCGTGCTAGAGCAAGATTCACAGTAAGCGCATTTAGCATCAGTTTTTAAAGGCATAAGCTAAAGCAACGACGTCGCAATTTGCCAATCATCGTTATTCATGATTTATTGGCATTATCGATTCGACGACAACAATAAAAACTATGCTAAATCGCGTTGCTAAACCATTCACTAAACTAGTAGAGCGTTATCTACCCGACCCGTTTGTATTTGTTATATTACTCACCTTGCTGAGCTTTATCGTTGCGAGCCTCTTTACGCCGTCAACGCCCACGCAAGTGCTCGCGGCTTGGGGTGGTGGATTTTGGAACCTATTACAATTTGCCATGCAAATGCTGCTAGTACTGCTAACAGGCTACATGCTAGCGAGTACCCCGGTGATGCGCAGTATACTCAACAAATTGGCAACTCTTGCCAACAGCCCTGCCAAAGCGATTATACTCGTTACGCTCGTGTCTTTATTGGCAAGCTGGCTAAATTGGGGCTTTGGTTTAGTGATTGGCGCTTTGTTCGCCAAAGCAATTGCGAAACATACCCGCGTTGATTACCGTTTATTAGTGGCCAGTGCCTATTCAGGCTTTATTGTTTGGCATGGCGGCCTAGCCGGTTCAGTGCCGCTGACAATCGCAACCGATGGCCACTTTGCAGAGCAAAGTATTGGGGTAATAGGCACCGAAAACACGATTTTTTCGGCATTTAATATCGCTATTGTTGTGGGCTTGTTTATTATCATGCCGCTGGTAAATCGCTATATGTTGCCAAGCGAAAAAGACAGTGTTTATGTTGACCCTGCAAAGCTTGAAGATAAATCAAAGCAAGCAGATACACCTACCCGCCCCGCCGAAGTAATTGAACATAGCCGTTTGCTAGGTATGGGTATAGGTGCCTTTGGTCTTGCCTATTTATTCTATTATTTTGTGCTAAACGGAGGCGGCTTAAACTTAAATAGCGTGATCGCTATTTTCTTATTTAGCGCAATTTTACTGCATCAAACGCCGCATAATTTACTTAGCAGCTTACAGCAAGCAATCCCTAGTGGCGCAGGTATTGTGATTCAATTTCCCTTTTATGCGGGGATCATGGCCATTATGGTAAAAACGGGACTTGCTCAACAAATCTCTGAAGGGTTTATTGCCATTGCAACAGCCGAAACGCTGCCTTTTTGGAGCTTTTTAAGCGCAGGGTTTGTGAATATATTTGTGCCGTCAGGCGGCGGACAATGGGCAGTGCAAGCGCCGATTGTCATTCCTGCAGCACAAACACTTGGCGCGGATATGCCACGGGTTGCTATGGCTGTCGCATGGGGCGATGCTTGGACTAACCTTATTCAGCCGTTCTGGGCACTCCCCGTACTTGCTATTGCCGGCTTAAAAGCAAAAGACATCATGGGCTTTTGCCTTGTGCAGCTGATTATCACTGGCGTGTTTATATCGTTAATGCTGAGTTTTTACCCTTAAAAGCTTTATAAACATCACCTATTAGAGAGGGGCAAAAGCTCATAGCGAGAGTCCCTCTTCAAAACGGTTTGTTTACCAAAGGTAACCAAAACTCTCATTCGGTCTTAAATCACCGCTGAATCAGTACTTCATTCTACCAAAACAACAGTCTATCACTTAAAGTTAGAATCACTGCTCTCGCTTCTTTTATCTCTTTTTAATACAAAACAAACGATCTTAGAAACAACGAAGTACACTAAAATGAACGCAGATATATCGATAAAATAATCTACCAAGCTACTACTTTTTGAAATAGAAAAATCAAAAGTAAAAAAAAGCAACTCTGGTTATGATGTAAGTGATAAAGAAAATTAATAAAAATTTTTTCATAAACAGAACTTTCAATAGCTAATAGTAGAGCAAACTCATCTAATCATTTCAGCATAAAAATAAGCGCGTAATAAAAGCTACTCACTTAAGCATGTGATAATTACTAACCAGGTTACTATTCTTTAAATGATATTTAGATAAGGAGAACATTACTCCTTATCTAAAAAATAACTCAATCATCAGTTTCTGTTGGTACAGGCAAGTGTGGCATGCCAAACCCAGGCCTATCTTTCCTTTCAAAATCTCCTTCATTAACTGTTGTATTCGATAGCACTCCACCAATAACCAGTTCAATTTCAATTGTGGTTAATTCACGCATAATATACTCTCCATGTATTCGCATTTTTTGCCGGATTGTTAATAGGTTAGGCCGTTTTCCTACAAAATTTAACGTGCCTAGCCTTTGCTTTAGTAGCTTTTAAAATACAAGCTACTAAAATCACATTCGATTACGCAGTTTCATTTTGAGCTACTGTACTTGTTAAAGCTCCACCTTGTAACTCAAACACTTTATCCGCCATATTGATAGTCTCTTGCCTGTGAGCAATCATTATTCGCGTCATCTCTAGGTGCTTAATTTGCTCACTGATTTTTGCTTCGTTCTCTTGATCTAAATGACTCGTTGCTTCATCCAAAAATAAGACGCAGGGAGATTGGTACAGCGCTCTGGCAAGTAATAACCGTTGAAGTTGTCCGCCGGATAAATTAGAACCCATATCGCCCACTAATGAGTTATAACCCATAGTCATTTTAGTAATATCACTATGAATTGCTGCATGGCGAGCGCACTGTTCTATTTTTAAGTAATTAGGTTGTGGGTCAAAGAAGCTAATATTATCGGCGATTGAGCCAGCTAATAGCGTGTCATCTTGCATTACTGCGGCTATTTGTTTGCGGTAATTTTTAAGGCCTAGTTGGGTAATATCCATGCCATCAAGTAACACTTTGCCTGATGTGGGTTGTAATAAACCCAACATGATTTTCATTAACGTCGTTTTACCTGCTCCAGATGGGCCAGTAATAGCAATAGACTCGCCTGAATTTAGCGTTAAATTTATATCTTTTAAAATAGGTGCTTGATCATCGCTATAACTAAAACTGATATTTTCAAGGCTAAGCTTACCTTTCACTTTATTGTCGCTACTCCCTCTGTAGGTCAAGTCACCATCGCGATTCGCTTCTTGCTTAGTAAGCGCAATATCAGCGATACGGTCAAGGTGTAAGCGCATCATTTTAAATTGAATAATTTGCTCGATGAAATTTGCAAAGCGACTTGTTAGCTGATTTTTATAGGCTATAAATGCCAACACCATACCGACAGATAAGCTATTACTCATAACCAAAAGTGCAGCAAGGTAAATAACCACTACATTCTCAAGACCAAACAGTAGTTTATTAAAAGACTCAAAACTAATATTTAATCGCCCTAAACGTATTTCACTATTTATTACCTCAGCATAACGGTTTTGCCAAATACCTTGGCGCTGCGCTTCATTACCAAACAATTTAATTGTTTGCATACCACGAATGTTTTCTAAAAAGTTTGATTGCTCTTTAGCGGAGTTTTGAATCATTTCTTCTGTGGCTTGATGCAGTGGTCGATACAGCACTAAGCGTACAAGCGTATAAAGGGTAATTGCGCCTACAACAACAGCTGTCAACTTAAGTGAATAAATCAACATCATAATCAATACGGTGATAGCCATAACGCCATCAACAAATGTTTCTACAAACCCTGTGGTAATACGCTCACGTATTTGTGCTAGTGAGCCAAAACGGGAAACAATATCGCCAATGTGGCGGGATTCAAAGTAGTTCATAGGAAGGCGCAGTAAATGACGTAATAGATTAACCCCCATTTGCATGTTTAGCAGACTCGAAAGCCTTAAAATCAACCAGCTCCGCACTGCATTAGTAATAACTGAAATGATCGCAATTAATGCAAAGCCTAGCGCAAGAACCGTGAGCAAAGACTCATCAAAGCTCACCAATACTTCATCCACGACCCACTGCATATAATAGGGTGTCATCAGAGCAAATAGCTGTAAAACCAGCGACAGCGCAATTAATTTAATTAAGCCAGTTTTTAGACCAGTAACAGCACTCCAAAGCTGACTAAACCTCATTCGTGCCTGTTCTTGTTTAGCTTCAAACTTACTGGTTGGCGTGAGCTCCAAACAAATACCGGTAAAGTGCTTACTAAATTCCTCGCTATTTAGATTCCGCTTCCCAAGGGCTGGATCATTAATCGCTAATTTAGCTGATTTCCCCTTCCCAGAAACTTTAGTCAAAACTACAAAGTGATTCATATCCCAATGCAATATACAAGGAGTCTGAAGTTTATGTACCTCTTCAAATGGACACTGTAACGCACGACTCGCTAATCCTAAGCTATCCCCCAGCTCAATTAGCTGCTGTAAATTCATCCCCTTTAGGTTAGCCGAAAAGCGCTTTCTCATTGCAGGCATATCAAGCTTGTGACCGTGATAGCATGCCACCATGGCCATAGAGGCGAGACCACATTCAGCTATTTCGGATTGGATAATTACAGGTACTCTTTTTGAGAGAGAAAATGTTATAAATCCATTTACAGAGTTCATAGTAACCTCAGTCAAAATACTGTTTATTAATCAAGCTCATTTTTTGAGAAGATAACCTCTGAGTCTAACCCCTGCACAACTCGCATTACTATCCCAGACACACCTAAAGTACAAATAACAATCCAAAAATCAATTAATTCCAAACTTCCATTAAGATTTATTCTTAACATAATAAAATTCCCTCCCATGAAAAAAACTAATGAGATAAAAACATATAATGCCCATTTTTTATTTTTGTATATCCCCGTTAGAATAGCTAAAGAAAAACCGAGAACTACAGTAAAGAAAGCTAATTCACCGTAAGAAATTACAGCATCACGAAGCAATAAATTAACGTCTCTTATAATTACATATGTAGACCCCAAAACTATTAGAAAACACATTGCAAAAATTGATACTATTGCAGACAATTTCATTTTCAAAAAAGAAGGGAATTACTTCCCTTCTATCCCTTTCGTTTTATTTCTCAGAAGCATTATGGTAAATGGCTGCTATACCGCCCACTATTGCACCAAAGCCAGCCCCAATTCCAAGAGCAGTAGCTAAACCACCAGCAGTGATAGACGAGCTAGCATATAAGCCAGCAATGATCACTGGTAAGGGACCACCATTTACTTCTTGTATTTCATTATTGGTTAATTCTCTCATTTTTATTTTCCTTACTTTCTAAGCGCATTATAGGTTCCTATACCACTTATAATTGCAGCAAAACACGCTACTTCCCCGTATACCGCTATAGCAACAAATAGAGGTAATGGTCCCCCACTAACTTCTTTAATTTCATTTACATTTAATTCGCGCATATCTATGCTCCAAATTTGTATAGCTGATTATTTATATCTATACTCAGCAAATGTTGATTATTTATTTTGCAATATAAAAATATAGGCAAAATAGGTTGTTAATAGGCTAGCTTTAGCTGCTCACTAAAGTTAACTAAAGCTGGCCGCTTTTTTAGTAATTTGCATTTAGCAAACCACCAAAACTTTCAAATTTAATTGACTTAACTCACACGCCCTTTGAGACTGTACAGTGGCTCTAGTAACCACTCAATTAATGTGCGCTGCTCTAACATTATGTCTGCCTCAAACAACATGCCGCTTTTTAACTCAAAGGCCTTTCCATACGCAGACATTTGCTGCTGACTTAAGGTAGCCCTAAGTCGATATACAGGCTCTTGCAATGTAACAGGTAACCTCACTTCGTTTGGTGTAATAAGTGCCTTATCAATACGGCTAATTGTGCTATTGATAAAACCAAAGCGTTGATATGGAAAGGCATCAAAACGTAATCGAGTTTCGTTGCCTATTTCTATAAACCCTGCGGAGCGCGTTGGTAATAGTAATTCAGCAACTAACTCAGAACCCTCAGGTATAATATGCAGTAAAAGCTTTGCTTGGCTTAGCACCTCTCCTTCGACTACTTGGATGCCTGTAACAACACCATTATTGCTAGCCGTAATTGTGTAGCTATAGTTGCTTTTTAACTGCGATAGTTGGTTTTGTGTATCTGAAATTTCTCGTTTTAAGTTACTGATGCGAAGTGCATATTGTTGTGGAACGTTAGCAAGATTAAAGCGTAATTGACTCAGTTGATTATTTTGCTGCATCAGTATTCGAGCTAAGTTTTGCTTTTCTTGCTTAACATCGAGTAAAGCTTGTTGTTGCTGCTCACGCTCTATATTCGATAAAAAGCCACTCTTATTAAGCTGGTTGAAATTAGCTTGTTGACTTTGCAATAGGTCAAGCTTTTCATCTGCGAGTGTTAATTGACTTTGTAGTGCAAGCTTTTCTTCATTTAAAAGCGTTTGCTGTGCTTCAAGGTTTAGTATTTCTTGTTTTTGCAACACTTTCGTTTGCATAACCTCATGATTCAAAAGTTTAATTTGCTCTGTTAATTGTTCAACTAACTGTGAACTGAGATCTAAACCTTGACTATCATTTTGCTGAACAACAATTGAAGCAAGTGCTTGTCCTTTAATGACAGAGTCACCTTCTTTTACATGAAGTTTTTCAATTGTTCCGCCTTGATTAGCAAAACTTTGAATGACGCCTTTACTAGGCATGAGAAAACCACGTACAGTTTCTTTGCGGGAATATTCTGCTGTAAAAAGAAATACTATAACCGCAACTGCAACAGAGCTTAGGGTTACAACAGTTAATTTAATCGATAATGGTTGCGCTAAAGTGATTACGCCAGTTAAACGTTCACTTTGCTGTGCAATCGCTTCCTTTCTAAACAAGCTCATAACAAAATCCTTTTGCTATATCTCTTGAATTTAAAATTAGCGGGACATTCTAATTTTTGTAAATCAGAATTTTCCTAAAAATAAAACAAAGCACAAATTAAAGGTTTAATTACTAAAATAAAGTGGAAAATTAATTAAAATACATTAATTAATTTTAAGCACCAAGCTGAATATAACTTAGTGCTTAAATATTAATTAACTTGCTAAAATCTTCATTGGTAAGCTGAGAATTGGGCTTTCTGAGTCAGCAAAGTGCATCATCACTGCAACGTGACCTGCAACAACCAGTGCGTACATTACCGCTGAAAAACCTTGCCCGTAAGTATCAAGAGGGATGAGGTGTGAGTAGTGACGTCCGCGCCACTCAAAGATAATCTCAAGAGCCCCTACAAATAAGAAAAACACCAGCAGCATCAAGCCGAAGTTATAGCTTAACCACAAGCCAAATAACACACCTAATAAACACACACTAAGGCCTATCCATGAACGCATCGAAAAACTAATGCTTTTAAGTACATGGCCGCCATCTAAGGGCAAAATAGGTAACAAGTTAAATAGGTTTAACAGTGCACTGAGTACCGCCACCCCGGCGAATATTTCCATTTCAGTGGCGTAGTAAAGCACCACTCCTAGCACTGAGGTAATTAAGCCAAAAGCGGGCCCCATGAGTGAGATCACCACGTCTTGCCATCTGGTGGTAATCTTATCATCAGAAACAGCCAAACCACCCACAAATGGGATGAGGTAAATACCCTTAGTTTTAATGCCAAAATATTTCATAGCGCGCACATGACCATATTCATGCACCACCAAGCAAGCAATTAGCATCAAGGCAAATTCAATAGAAAACAACCACGCATAGCCTGCCACCGAAGCACCCGCTAAAGCTGCTTTCACAACTTTTGCACTTTTGAATAATTTAAAGCCCAGTGCCAACAAACCAATAATGCCGCGTTTTGGTTCAGCTTCTTGTAACTCAGGTAAAGCAAGTTGGCTCACCTGCTGCTGGTTAACAAAGATTGCTAAGCTTTTTTCGTGCACTTTACTAGTATCAAGACCAATACGCTGCCCCTGAAAATCAAACTCATAAAGATCTGACTCTGGACTATCAAAGGCAATTGCTTGCTGTTGATGAAAAAGCTGAATTAACTGTGAGCCGTTTAAATGCAAAATAAAGGTTTCGTCTGCGAGGCTCAGCTGAAGTCTGACCATAGTTCTTATAAATACGAATAAAAAGTGCGGCTATTATACTGAGGCCTTACAAAATTACGAATTTCCTTTAGGTACAAGGAGGTATATTTTTCGCACCACAAAACAAGCAAAAAACATGACGAAATACCGTTTATCTACTACTTTTAACTATAGCGTTCTTGTTCATGGAGTGAATATGGTGAAGTCAAATAGACACATTCTCGTAGTGGATGACTCAAAAGCCATCCTGATTGTTATGCATGCCATTTTGAATGAGCTTGAGGTTCCGCACATCACAACCTGCCTAAGTGCAGAAGAAGCTTTAGAAAAAATTAAAAAAGCACCTCGATTCTTTGATGCCATTTTTACCGATCTCAATATGCCAGATATGGATGGTATGGAGCTTATTCGCCACTTAGGAGCTATGAAGTATCAAGGTGCAATTGCCATTATTTCTGAGATGGATCCTAAAGTTATAGACCTTGCCGCAGACCTTGCTCGTAAGCATAACGCTCACTTAATTGGTAACGTCACTAAACCCGTGCAACTTAATCAAGTGTATTTACTACTGCAAAAGCTTGAGCACTTTGCCATTCATGTTGAGCGCACAAAAACCCCTATTTCTGAGTCACTGCTACTACATGCCATCAGTCATAATGAGATTATTCCGTTTTATCAACCTAAGATAAATCGCCACGATAATCGGGTTGAAAGTATTGAGGTGCTTGCCCGTATCAACACAAGCCAAGCAGATGAAATTATCTTACCAGAGCGCTTCATTTGTATCGCTGAAGACCTGGATTTAATAAACCTTATTACTTTTCAATTATTTGAAAAAGCCACTAACGATTTTTCAGAAATCAAAGAGCAGTTTGATCCTAATTTAAAACTGGCGTTTAACTTATCCCCTTCGCAGCTCGAGGACTTAAGCTGCCCTGATAAACTGGCTTTAATACTGCACCTTAACAACCTAACCCCCAGTGAAGTTATTTTAGAAATTACCGAACAGTATGCTCTACGCAGCACTGCACAACTCGAAACACTCAACCGTTTACGAATGCGCGGTTTTGGTATTTCACTTGATGACTTTGGCACTGGCTTTACTAATGTTCAGCAGCTAAAAACGTTGCCGTTTACCGAAATTAAGATCGATCGCACCTTAATTAGCAATATTGAAACCGATCAGTTTTCCCAAGTGATTGTTAGTAGCTTGGTGAATATAGCGATACAAGAAGATCTCGCTATTGTGGCCGAGGGCATTGAACGAGTTGAAGAACTTGAATACCTCGACCGCTACAAAGAGTTTATTTTAATGCAGGGCTTTTTGCTGTGCCGCCCGAAAGCCAAAGAAGACTTTTTAAATTGGTCACTTTCATGGCGGCAAATGGTAAAAACTGCAGCAGGACATCGCCGCTAAGGTTTACGCTTATCGTCACTGACGATGGTATTACTCGATGCTAAACGTTGTCGCCAACGCTGTTTGGCGACTTTTTGCATATTGGCTGATTGATCATGTTCATCAACAATTTCAAGTCCCATTAATGCTTCAATTAAATCTTCAAGAGTGACAATACCTTGCACATCACCGTATTCATCCACGACTAAACAAATATGTGTGCGCTCAGACAGTAAGGTTTCGAGCAAGGTTGGCACATGCAAGGTTTCTGGTACGGTGTAAATAGGCTTAACGAGCTTGCTAATTTTATAGTCTTCACCTAAACGATGATATGCCAGCATAATGTCATTTTTATGTGCAAAACCAATAATATCATCACCATTTTTGTCATAAACCAATACCCGAGAGAACGAAGAAGAACCATGCTCCGCCAAGTATTGGTTTACGGTTAAGTCTTTATGCACTTTAAAAAGTACCGTACGTGGTGTCATTAAGGTATCGAGTTTGGCATGGCGAAAGTGCAGCAGGCTACGAATGATTTCAGATTCATCTTGCCCAAGCGCTCCAGACTCAGTACCAATATCAGCCATGGCTTCAATTTCTTGGCGAATATAATAGGCTTCATCATAATTACGCCCTAAAAAGCGCGTTAGAATATCAGCAAACCATACGAAAGGTTTTAGAATAAACACCAACCAAATTAGGCTCACACTAACAATGGGTGTTAACCCTCGCCAATAATTAGCCCCTAATGTTTTAGGGATAATTTCAGAAAGCACTAGTACCAATAGCGTCATAATTGCAGAGGCAACGCCAACCGCAGCATCTGAAAACACCACTGCAGCTTGTGCGCCAACGCCAGCGGCACCTGCTGTGTGCGCTATGGTATTTAACGTAAGTATTGCAGCTAAAGGTTGGTCTATATTGTCTTTAAGCTTACCAACACGTTTTGCCAATTGTGGTTGTTGCTTTCTGAGCATGGCAACATAACTTGGTGTAATACTTAACAGTACCGCCTCCATCACTGAGCACAAAAACGAAACCGCAATGGCAACAAACATATAAACAAGTAACAATGTCACTGTAAGCCCTCTTAAAAAGTTAACCTGCTCACCATAGCAATTGAAAACCACAAGCTCAAACCCGACTGCAATCTAACGCAGAGCACTTTTTGGGTAATTTGCAGCGTGCTATATTGGTTTAAATTACCTTCAACAGGCGAAACTATGACACTTTCAACTACTTGGCTAAGCCAATCAGCCAAGCTAAAAACAACATTCAGTGCATTAGCGTTATGTGCGTTAAGTAATACAGCGATGGCCGCTGCCATTGATAAATCAGCGGTGCAATTTATTGGTCCTCTTAGCGCAGATATGCAACTTAAGCCATATCAAACGGATCATCGTGATGCCATTATTGCTAACCTATTACCTAGCTTGCAAAAAAGCACCGATAGCATACGCGTTTTTGGTAATGAGCTTGACTGGCAATCATTCGACAAAGTGAGTGCGCTAACACTTGGTGGTTTACAGGCACTCAAATTTACCGCCTCAACTGAACGTTTTAGCCAAGGCTCATTAACACTTAAAGGCATTGAAAACGCACAGCTATTTATTGATGGTGAAAAGCAAACAGAAAAAAATAAAAGCTATGAGCTAGCTTTAAGCCAAGGCGATCATCAGTTTGTTATCATCACTGAGCAAGTAGCCAACTGGAATGAGGTTGAGCTTGATTTTACGGCTAAGTCAGAACTAGATACTGTGCAATTTAGCGCTAAACAACAACACGGTTTGTCTGCTAAGCAATTATTTGATGCGCCAACAGTCAGTTATATTTCAATGGCACCAAATGGTGATTACTTCATTACTAGCCAACGTCATTACGAAGATGCAACCGCTAATCAAGCGCAATATGTTACTGAACTTAAAGACGAAAAAAACAATACACTTTATCGCTTTGAGTCAGCCCAACCAAGTAACATTACTTGGAGCCCAGATAGCAAAAGTTTAGTGTATTTATTAAATGGCGAGCTTAAGCGTTTAAACCTAAAAACCATGCAACTTAGCGTCATTGCTAAAAACCTCTCTGGTGCGAATAGCTTTCAGTTTTTTGATAACAACAGCTTAATTTTTAGTTGGTCAAAGTCTCCAACAGACAATGGCAAGCTCACTAAGCATTACCAAGGCCTGCAAGACCGTTGGTCTTATGCTCGCACTACATCGCAAGTATATTTACTCGATATACCAACAGGTCTTAGCAAAATCTTAAGCCAAGGCCCACTTAGCCATTCACTTGAAGATTTTGACGCTAAAAGCGGTCGCGTCTTAATGAGCCGCTCAGCACAAGCAATGCAGCTATCACCACAGCCAGCAACAGAACTTGTTGAGCTAAACCTAGCTACATCGGCTCTTACGGTACTTGGTCAATACAATACATTTAATCAGGCTAAATATACTGACGACGGAATTTATGTCACTGCCGGACCAGATTTTAATAATGGCTTAGGTCGTAACCTTCCTGAGGGGATGCTTGCTAATAACTATGATGGTCAACTTTATTTACTCAGCCGTGACGGTAAAAAAGTAACCCCTTTAAGTAAAGAGTTTAACCCGGCTATCGGCCAGTTAAACGTGCTTAAAAACGGTGATGCACTGATTAAAGTTACCGAGCAAGATACTGTACAACTTTATCAATTCGACTTAAGCAAAAAGCGTTTTAATAAAGTGAATACGGGCTTTGATGTTGTTGAGCAAGTTAGCTATTCACACGAACGCACCCCGCGCATTTTGGTTACCGGCACCACAGCGTCAACACCTCAGCAGTTAAAACAACTAAGCTTAGGTAAGAGCCGCGCTAAAGTAATGTGGGACTCTAAGCCAATTGGCTATGAAAATACGCATGTAGCCTCATTGGAAGAGTTTAACTTTACTAATAAAGATGGCATTGAAATTAAGGGTCGCGTTTATTTACCGCATGATTTAGATAGCAATAAACAATATCCTGCGCTGGTTTATTATTATGGCGGTACATCGCCAGTAACTCGTGGTTTTACCGGTCGCTACCCATTTAACCTATGGGCTGAGCATGGCTATGTTGTTTACGTTTTACAACCTACTGGCGCAACCGGCTTTGGCCAAGAGTTCTCGGCTAAACACGTCAACGCATGGGGTGAATACACCGCCAACGATATCATCGACGGCACAAAAGCCTTTTTAGATAAATATAGCTTTGTAGATAGTAAGCGTGTAGGTAATTTAGGGGCCTCTTACGGTGGCTTTATGACCATGCTACTCGCAACTAAAACAGATATGTTCAGTGCATCGATTGCCCATGCAGGGATTTCAAATATCACCTCGTACTGGGGCCAAGGTTGGTGGGGTTACTTATACTCAGCTGAGGCATCTAAAAATAGCTACCCGTGGAACAATCCTACACTTTATAGCCAACACAGCCCGGTGTTTCATGCTGACAAAGTAACAACGCCGTTATTACTCCTTCATGGTGATTCGGATACCAACGTACCGGTTGGTGAAAGCCACAATATGTACACCGCATTAAAGTTATTAGGTAAAGATGTTGACCTGATTGAGTACAAAGGTGCAGATCACCAAATTTTTGCTCGTGATAAACGCTTCGACTGGTGGAATACCATGTTGGCTTATTTCGATAAAAACTTAAAAGATCAGCCACAATGGTGGCAATACCTTTATCCTGAAAAGTAGTTTAATCACTTGGCTGAGTACTGTGCGAGTGCTCAGCTTTCACCCTTTTCAACTATAGCTAAGCCATTAAATTGTAAGAAATAGTTACAAACCTCGCCAATACACTTCTCAGCCTTTGCCATACAGTGCTAACATAACAACAAATCAAGTGTGAAATTAAAGCGAATGACTATTCAAGTTTTATTGGTTGAAGACGACGAACTACTCGTTAAACGCATTCTAAATCATTTTAAAGAAACTGAGTTTAATATTGAGGTAGATTCAACGGGGGCCGATGCATTAAGCATTGTGCAATCGCGTGCTTCAACTAAAGAAGCAGTTTCTCTAGCCGTTATCGACATTGTGTTACCAAAACGCGATGGGCTTTTGCTTGCCAAAGAACTTAATGCACTGACTGATATTGGCGTTATTGTGCTGTCTAGTCGTGACTCGCAAGCTGACCGTATTGCTGGTCTTGCACAAGGTGCCGATGACTATATTTGCAAGCCGGTTGACTTACTTGAACTTGAACTTCGAATGCGCGCTCTTTTTAAGCGCATAAAAGGCTCTCAGCAAGATGATGAGAGTGAAGAGTTTATTGAATATGCTGACTTTAAACTGCACCCAGATAACCGCACATTAGTGACCCCTAATGGTGAAGAGTCTCGTCTTACCGAAGCAGAGCACAAGGTACTTATTTGCCTTATTGCAAATGCGGGTAAAGCGACATCGCGTGAAAAAATTTCCGAAGAAATAGGTCAACCAGACTGGAGCCCAAGCGATCGAACCGTTGATGTGCTTATTGGCCGCTTACGTAAAAAATTAAGCGATGAAAAAGACCAAAAACGTATCGTTACCGTTCGCGGCAAAGGCTACATGCTGTCTATTTAGCAAGCTTACTAATACTGCGTTAATTGGCTAATTAACCGTTCAAAGGCGCGATAATTCAACGCCTCTTTTAATTCATTTAAGGTAATTGCTGGCTGTGCTTTCAAGTCGCTAATTGTGCGTGCAACTTTAATAACACGATGATACGAGCGTGGTGACAAAGCCAGTTTTTCGCTGGCTTTTGCTAAAAACTGCAGCTCAGCAGCTGCCAACTCACAATGAATGCTCATTTCTTTATTATTCAAGCGCGCATTCACTTTGCCTTGCCGGTTAAGTTGAATTGCATAAGCTCTTTCGACTCTAGCTCTTACTTGTTCACTGCTTTCTTCTACTTGCGTGCTCTGTAATTGGCTACTGGTGAGTCTCGGCAGCTCAATTTGTAAATCAATCCTATCGATAAATGGTCCAGATACTCGAGATAAATACCGCAATACTTGATCAGGCGTTGCACGCTTATCTGTATGGCTTCCTGTGGGGCTAGGGTTTAATGCGGCGATCAGCTGGAATTGCGATGGAAATTCCATTTGTCGTGCCGCTCGCGATATAGTCACCACGCCCGTTTCCATTGGTTCACGCAGTGAATCGAGCACTTTTCTCTCAAATTCGGGCAACTCGTCTAAAAACAAGACGCCATTATGAGCAAGAGAAATTTCCCCCGGTTTAGGATTCGAAGAGCCACCAACAAGAGCCACAGCAGAGCAAGTATGATGTGGATTTCTGAAGGGTCGCTCACGCCAATTCGATAAATCAACCGATTGACCAATTATCGAATATAACGCGGCAGTGCTAATTGCTTCATCATCCGACATGGTTGGCATAATCGTAGGCATACGTTGGGCAAGCATTGACTTGCCAGTACCTGGAGGGCCAAGAAACAGTAAATTATGGCCACCAGCGGCTGCTATTTCGAGTACTCGTTTGGCACCAGGTTGGCCTTTCACATCATTTAAATCGAGTAGCGAGTCACGCTGCGACTGCTGCTCAGGATAGCTAATATTAAGTGGCAGAGGTTGCTGATTTAATAAGTCATTCCAAACATCTTGTAAGGAGTAAACGGCTTTTCGAGAAACGCCCGACACAAGACTTGCGAGATTGTCGTTTTCAGCGGGTAAGAAACAACAGCGACCCTGCTCTTTCGCTCCTAACACCGAAGGCAAGATAGCATTAACCCCTCTTACCTCACCATTTAAAGCCAACTCTCCGTAAAACTCATAACGATGAATATCAGGGCAGTTTATTTGCCCAGAGGCAACTAAAATCCCCACAGCAATAGCCAGATCAAAACGACCACCTTCTTTAGGTAAATCTGCAGGCGCAAGGTTGACGGTTATTCGTTGATCTGGAAAACCAAACTGAGAGTTTTCGAGTGCGCTACGCACTCTATCTTTTGACTCTTTGACTGACGCTTCAGGTAAGCCAACGATATGAAAAGCGGGCAAGCCATTTCCTAAGTGTACTTCAACAATCACTTCAGGAGCTTGCACACCCACTTGTGCACGAGAAAATATTCTAGCTAAAGACACGATCCATGATGTCCCTATCATTCATCCTTAAGTTAAGTTTAGTCGGGATATTTAAAAACGTGTAATGTCAGTTGCCATTTCATTGCAGCTAAACGCAGTGATAAGGTCATAAGCATGGCTAATATCATAGCTACTTCAGTCACTAAACCCAACGAGATACTTAATGTATAAACAATGCCACCAGCGATACAAGCAATGGCATAGAGCTCGCCCTTTAATAGCATCGGCATATTTCCAGCCAGCACATCGCGGATAACACCGCCAAAACAGGCTGTTATTACACCCATGATAATCGCGGTGGTATCTGGCATACCTGCTAGCATGGCTTTTTGTGTGCCCATCACCGCAAAAAATGCCAAACCGAAAGCATCAGCAACTTGCAGCGCATTAAGTGAAATCGATCGCTGTTTATTGATTAATCGAGTGGTGACAAATACAGACAATAAAATAGCCCAAAAGTAGCTTTGATCATGTAGCCAAAATACAGGAACATCTAAAATAACGTCGCGTACAGTCCCACCGCCAATAGCAGTGACTGTGGCTAACACAACAACCCCAAAGCCATCCATTTTTTTGTTGTACGCCAGTAGCGTTCCAGAAACTGCAAACACGGCTACGCCGAATAAATCAAACCAATGGTAAAGTTCAGTCATGTTTGTAACTAAAAAGTAATGTTAGTGCCGTTGTAACATAAACTTTTCAATCTTTTAAGCGAAGTTTCGATTACTCGCCTTTTTCGACCAGCTCAATAAATTTTAAACTCTGCATCATAACGCTGTCTGCAAGTGTGGAGTCTGAAAAGTAAGATTCCTTCTCAGTGGCTTTACTTGGCGCAGCTAATAAGATGTTGTAATCATCTTCTAACTCAACCCATAAGCTTCGTTCTTGAGCATTTAATTGCGCATGTTTCTTACGAACATTGTCGGCTTCATAAAATGCCTCTTGTGCTTTTAAGAATGCATCTTGTGATTCTTCGCTCATATCTTCACTTGAAAACAAGCTATTACTTAAATCACTAATGTCTTCTTGCATTGCATCCATCGTTTGGCACCCACTAAGGGTAAGAAGTAATACTGAGAAATATAACGCTTTCATAAACTAACTCCTCAAAAAAGCCCAGTAGCATTGCTGCTACTGGGCTCAGAAAATTACTGCTTAATTAAACTGCCCGATACAAAAGTGTGTAACTCGGGATCATCATTATCATCGTAGGTTTCAGGTACTTCGAAACCTAGCGTTGCTACACTAAAACCACCTTCAATGGTTATTACGGGTGTCATAGTCACACCATAGCCATAATTTTGCGTAGCTGTTGGTTCGCTATACATCATCAACGACCCAAGATCTAATGCCCACTCTGCTGAGCGTACTTCACCATCTAACTCAAATGTTGCAGTACCATCATTACTTATAACGACATTAGAGGTTTCTAAACCACTGCCATCATCAGCCATAAAGGTAAATACATGTGAGCCAATAAGATCTGCTTCAGTGAAAGCTGCTTGATCAATAACTCGTGTAACGCGTTCGAAGAGGCCAAAATCATCGCCGTCTTTAAACTGTATAAAGTTACCTTGTGGCTTCACAATAAAGTAAGGGTCAGCAAATTCAATTGGGTCACCATAGGTTTTTACATAGAAATCAACCACTACCTTTTGAGTTTCTGCATCATAGGTGTAGTAACCACCTGATATACCTAACTCATCAAACTCAGTATCATGAGCAAGCTCTAAGAAAGTGCCATCCTCTTTAAATACAGCAATGAAGAAATCTCCATCGTAAGAGCCATATGTATAACCCCCTATTAGCGGGTTTGATTCGCTGTAGATTCTACTTAGCGTAATAATACCCTCACCTTCGATATCGAATGTCAGCGTATCTCCATCAACACTGGCAACAATACTGCCAGCATCATCTATACCGAAACTACCATTGGTATCTTCCGTAATAGTGACATCAAAAGCGCCTGTTGTTTCATCCCAAGTAAAGTCACCAATTTCAAAACCAGGGAATGCGGTATCATCATCAGGGTCGTCCATTCCTTGAATTTGTAACCATTTTCCATCACGAATAATTACCGCGACATCAGGCTCATCAGCAAGCTGCCAAGCCCCATCTAATGGATGATCCGTTGCTGGACGCTCTACAACAACTTGCTCTTCAGCCATTGCCTTATCAAAGTACCACGCTTGTTTAGCATCTTCAGTACAACTACCTGCTTGCTCATACACGCAAATAGTTAAGAAGTTTCGATCAAAGTCACTCACTTCAGCCTTCATGCTATCAAATAGTAATTTCCCTGACGCTAAACTGTAGTCGTATTGATTGACCACTCCAAGGTAAGTGAAGGTGATTTGATGGCTATACTCAGCCGTCATCTCATCATAAATAGTCGCTATTTTAATGGTTTCTACACCTAACTCTCTTGGTGAATAAAGTTCAATGTAGTTAGTTGTAATTGGGTAGCCATTATTATCAAAACTTGCGTTTTCTTCTAACCAATAAGGTGCGAATTTAGTTACCCCATACTCATCTGACACAGAGAAGTTACGCAGATGAGATGAATAATCTTCGACACGCTCCGAACCATCATAGTTAAAAAAGCGATATTTACGATAGGTAAAGTTTTGACCATTGTTAGTGGCTAATAATCGCTGCGAGAACTCACTGTATACTTGGCAAACTTCCCCTTCAGGACAAATTGGCTGAACACCATTGCTCGTAAAATAGTTATATCTTAAGAACACTCCCTCACTGCTTACTTGCCAAGAACGGAAGTTTTGATTCAAGTTAAAGTTCATTAAACCATCATCATACACATCATAGTGGAGGTCTGTTTGAGGTGAGTTATAGCCTTGGTAAACAGTCCATTTACCCAATAGGTCTGGCTTAGTAAATGAAAGCTGATTATCTCTCACCATTAAACCTGTGACTGTACGTGAGCTATCGTCCGCTTTAGCTTCGAGTGATGCCGCAAATTGATAGCCCACTTGTACATTTTTAACGAGCCAAATAGCGATGTCGTAACTAATAGTTTCTGCATTATTGCTTATAAGCAGTCGGTTCCCATCAACTTGCCAAGTCACACTAACAGGCGCGTTATCGTTATCAATGAGCGTTCCTGTTCCACCAGAAAGTAACTCAACACTTACTGCACTACTATATCCACCAAACTCGCTTAGGTTATCAATAACCCAATTACCAATAAGTTCATCAGCTGTCACAGCAAGTGTTTGCTGTTGTTCAATAAGGGTGGCGTTATAGTTCGATTCTGTAGTTCTATATACAACATCTGAACTGGTTATGCGTGTTTCGCTTTTACGGAAAAACTCAACCGTTCTGTTTGCATCGTTTTCAAGAAGAATAGTTAGGTCTAACTCAACTAAGTACTCACAAACATCTAGCTGTTCATCGTTTCCATCAGTAACCACAAAGCAACTCATTAATGCTGGCTCAGCCAAAGTAATTGTGATGTCTTGCTCTTGTTGCGACCAACTAAAGTCAGTATCAACATCCAGTAAACTGACATACCCGGTACCATCATTATTAAACTCAAACTGCCCAACTGAAGTTCGATAATATTGTGGTTGCATTAATAAATAGTTGCCGGTCAGATTATTGATTGTTTGATCAACTAATTCATCATCATCTTTAATCTCTTCTTTTGTAGAGTCAATTAATCCTGGGTCTTGGCTTTCAACTGTATTTATAAAGTCATCAATTTGTTCAGCGCTAGATATTAAATCAAGGGTCGAATCGACACCCTCAGGTAGTTCGTAGTCATCATTATCTACAATGATCTTGATTAACGCTGCAAGTAGCAGTTTTTCGTCAGCATCAACAGCGAGTAAAGCTTCATCTAATGCTTGTTCAGAATCGATGTTTGTACCGTCGCGGCTTAAAAGTGCAAACTCTGCAGTACTGACATTAGTAATGTTTACGCCAAAGTTTTCATCTTTGCTTAATGTGCCATCGGCTCCTGCTTGTGAAACAAGCGTTGCGATAGACTTCAGTTGGGATACAAATTCAACGCCCGGATCAATGGAGTTATTACCCAACGCCACCAGCTTAACCAGTTCATCAGCATCTGAGTCATCAACCTCAATGTTTACGCTATAGCGGCCTTGTGCATCAGCGGTAATCTCAAATTGTTCATCACCAATCTGCACCACAATACTTGAGTTGATAATCGGCTCATCGGTTACAATACCAGTGATCGTTACGCTGAGCACTTTACGTTTAAGCTCAATCGTTACTGTTGCTGTGGCGGTTGCACCATCATCATCGGTGACTGTCAGTGAAACAACGACATCTGCATCATCTTCGATCTCAGGCGCGGTGATCGTAAGTGTACTTGTATCGCTGCCGGTAAGTGTTAGATCTGGACCTGATGTTTGCTGCCATGCGTAACTTGCAATTGTGCCATCACTGTCTGTTGCTGTCGCTTGTAGGACTAATTCACCACCTTCTGTTACGCTGCTATCACTACTAATAGATACCGTGGGATTTTTGTTTGTAGCGACGGGAGGGGTATCATCATCGTCATCACCACCTCCACCGCCTCCACCACAAGCGGTTAAAGCGACAAGACTTGTCGCTAGTAATAATTGCTTTAGATACTTTATGGAATGAAAATTAGGGGGGCTCATCATGCTAATCCTTACATTGTGTGTTGTATTCCCCTAAAAAGAGGCAACTGCATGCACAGTTGCCATAACTCAAGGGAAGCAAAACCTATTTTGAACATGAATAAAGGCGGGATCTCAGTGTCGTCCTTAACCATAATCTGAATTCAGTCATGTTTGCCCGTCAAATATGAACACCCGAGATCCCATCAAAGCGGTTCATTTTACGTTAAGGTTCAAGGGTAGATTAGTTACAAGAAATAAGTATGCTGAATGCCGACAAAAATGTACTCAAATACGACATTTCAATAACAAACAACGAGTTATACATAATGGCATTGGTATTCTTTCGCCGTCATACCATATTTTGCTTTGAAAAATTTAGAAAAATACGAGCGTGACGAAAAGCCCACATCGTCTATTACTAAGCTTATTTGTCGCCCTTGTCTTAGTAATTCAGCAGCTTTACTCAGTCGATAATTACGCAAATACTCACTAGGAGTAATGTTTAATAGAACTTTTAACTTACGTTGTAATTGACGCTCACTAAGCGCTAATTCTTTCGCACAATTCACCATAGAGAAACCTTGTTGCTGGTAATGCTCAGCAACATACAACTCAAGCTTTTCAAGCAGCTGTTTGTCACGAGGATCAACCACAACCGGTTGCTTTGTCTCAACATGATCAGGCGCATCCATAGTTTGCTGTTGAGAATATAAATTGACCCAATGTATCCAATTCTCAACCTTTAAAAAAAGCTCTTCTCTATCAAATGGTTTTGTGATCACATCTAGCGCATGCTGTTGCAAACTACTTACTCGGGTTTCATAGTCTCCCTTGGCGGTCAAAATAATCACCGGAATATGACAAGTAACGGGCGAATTATGTAATGAATCTAAAACAGTAAAGCCATCGACTTTTGGCATCATTAGATCAGTAATAATTAAATCTGGTACTTGGCTCAGCGCTATTTGCAAACCGATCTGACCATCTTCAGCTAATAATACTTGATAGCGGTGCTGTAACTCTGTTTTTAGGTAATGACGTAGCTCGTCATTATCTTCAATAATTAATACACTCGCTTTGTCATGACTCACTTTTGATTTTAGGCTTGTACTATCAACAGGAACTTGCTCTGCAAATTGTGCTGTTTTAAATGCGAGTTTAAAGTTAGTTCCTTCTCCTAAACGACTTGCCAACACAATATTGCCTTTGTATTTATCGACCAGACGTTTAACGATAGCTAAACCTACGCCACTGCCTTCTACATTTGCATGACTACTTACTCTGTAGAAAGTATCAAACACCTTGTCTTTTTCAGCGTCTGCGATGCCTTTACCTGTGTCTGTTACTTCTATGTAGGCAAACTCACCTGATGCGCTTACGATTAAGCTGACTTGGCCTTGCTGAGTATATTTAAAAGCATTGCTTAATAGATTAGTAAGAATCGTGATCACCCCTTCTCGGGTGCTTTCAATAAATACAGCCTCTTCAATATCAACCTTAAAGTCGATAGGCTTTTCACCTAATACAGCAAACTGCCCCGCGACCTCTCTGGCTATTGCCGATAATGATACAACTTTAATAATCTCTTCATGACGCTCATCATAGCGAGTCAAGGTTAGTAGCTTATCGACCAAGTTTTCTAAACGCCGGCTATTACGCAATACCAAATTCAGTTGCTCACGCTTTTCAGTATTTCGCTCATCTGCTATGAGCTTTTGCAACGGCGCAATTAACAAACTCAAAGGAGTACGTAATTCATGGGATGCATGTGTGAAAAAACGCACTTTATTTTCGAGTGAGTCACTCAGAGCGTCAGCTTGCTGTTCGATTAGCATTTTTTGCTCTGCGATTTCGTCAGTGCGTTCGCTAACAAGTTGCTCCAGATAATATTTTTGTTTGCGTATACGGCGAGTCCAAAGCACTGTGAATAACCACACCATAGCCAAAATCAGCATAGCTGCTAGCAAATAAAACTCACTTGTTTGCCACCAAGGCGCAAGAACCGTTATGTTTAACAGTAATGGGGTGAGCGCATTTGCCCCATTTTCACTACTAGCATTAACTTTCAACTGATATTTACCAGCAGGAAGATTAGTGTAGTCAACAGATAAAAACGACCCTGTAGCTTTTCGCCATTGCTGTTCAAAGCCTGCTAACTGATAGGAGTACTGGTTAGTCTGTGGCTCAGAGTAGTGTAGGTAACCAATCTGAAAATGAACCCGTTTAATTCCCGCAGGAATAGTCACTGAACGGCTTTTTTCTATTTGGTATAAACTGCCTAAACGGCTGACTCCCTGATTTACCACATCCTCATCATCAAACTGCAAACTAGTGAGTGCTAATTGCCCGCCAATAGTATTAACTTCAAGGTCAGCAGGATTAATGACACTAACCCCTTGAGTGCCACCAAACATCAAACGGCCATCACGGGTTTTTAAATAAGCACCGGCATTAAATTCATTACCTTGTAAGCCATGTCGAGCTTTATAATTTTTTATGCTCATGGTTGCAGGGTCTATTTTAGCGAGACCGTTATTAGTACTTAGCCAGACCCAATCTTCGTTGTCTTTTAACAACGCATAAACGACTTGATTAGGAAGGCCTTGAGCGACATTAAGCTGATGAACTTGCTGGTTGCTCAAATCAATAATATTTAAGCCGTTCGACGTTGCGAGCCACATTTGCTGGTCAATTTCTAAAAACGCACGCACTGTATTATCAGATAAAGCCAAGTCGCCTTTGCGATAATTAGTGAGGGTATCGGTTGCAGCGTTGTAATGATAAGCGCCATCACCATCTGTGCCTATCCACAGATCTGCTAGCGAGGTTTTATATAATTTCGTCACCCGCGCCGTTGGAATTACAAGTTGTGTATTAGCTACAGGCTGCGCAAAACTAATAAATTTGCCGCGCTGCCTATCAAAACAAAACAGTCCTCCTCCATTCGTGCCGACCCAAACATTATTTTTCTCATCGACTAAAAGGGCATAAATACTGTTTTCAGTTAAGCCATGTTCTCCTTCACCTGCTCGAAAGTGACTGATGCTGCCATCGGTATGCAAAACATCAATTCCTTGCTGCCAACTGCCAATCCATATATCGCCATTACGATCTTCGGCGATGGCTTTAATTGCATTGCTACTTATTGAATACGGTGAACTTTCGGTGGTTATGCGATCTAAACGATTTAATTGCTGATCAAGAATATCGATACCGCCACCCCAGCTGCCATACCAAATACGTTGCTTTGAGTCTTCAAATAACGCCCACGCATCGTTACTTGAAAGTGGCGTTGGCTTTTTTAACTTACTAAATTGCAATGATGCTGGGTCGAGCTTACTGATCCCATGTGCAGTCCCAAACCACATGATGTCACTACTGTCTCGGTAGATACTATATACCCGGTCATGAGCAAGACTATATTTATCAAACGGGTCATGCGCTAAAACGGTGAAGCTTTTATCAATAGGGTCGTAAACATTAATTCCGCCACCTCGCGTTGCTAGCCAAACTCGGCCTTGGCTGTCAAACTCAATATCACGAATTTCATTGCTACTAAGCCCAGAATTATCATCATTAGAAGTTAACCACTGCGTTATTGTTTTGGTGCTTAGCTCAATCTTATACAAACCGCCGCCCTGACTTGCCAACCAAATACTGCCATCAGCGGCCTGTTTGATAGCAAAGACACTAGCATGAATGTTTACTGGCTCAGCAAAGCCAGAAAAAACAGTATTAATTTGTTGTTTATTAATAAGATCATAATGAAGTAACCCAGCTCCATGCGTTCCTATCCAAAGTATGTCAGCGATTTTTGATAGCGCATAAATAGGCTTTTTTAACCCTGTTATTAAGGTTTCAAGTTGCTCTGTTCGCTTATCGTAACGAAACAGGCTGCCGTCGTAAGTGCCAATATAAACTTGCTGTTGCGCCACCAATAAACTGGTAATGCGGCGCTCTTTTAAAAGCGCCTCAGAAAATTGATAATTATGTAATGCGAGTTGGTTTACACCACTATTTCGAGTGCCTATAAACAGCGTTGACTCGTTGTCTATTGCCAATGGGTAAATATAGTTATTCGCTAGACTATTCGTCTCATCAGAGGCAGTGAATACAGTAAACTCATTACCATCAAAACGGTTTAAACCTGCCTGTGTTGAAATCCAGATAAAACCTTGCTGGTCTTGAACAATATCAAAGACAACACTTTGTGATAGACCATCATCAATATCGTAGTTTTGAAATGCACACAAAGCTGAAGGTAAGAACAGAAGTGCTAACAGCGCTATTAAAAAACGGATCATCCCTAAATCTACACATTTATTATTAGTTATTAATCAAGCGTAGTTCAGTTCAGCTAACATTCATAATCATTTCCCAATTTAGGGATGAATAACCAAGATAGATATCAAGGGGTTGGATTTAGATGCGAGTTAGCGAGTTAGCGAGTTAGCGAGTTAGCGAGTTAGCGAGTTAGCGAGTTAGCGGGGTAAAGGTGCTAGGTGCTAGGTTCTAGGTCAAGCCTATCGCTCTGATCAACTGACGTCTGACGGCTGAAAGCTGATAGCTCTGTTTATGTTGGGTTTCGCTGCGCTCAAACCAACCTACCCGTAGAATTAACGGGTGAATTTTGAGGGCGAACCGACGACCTTCGGGCTCTGAACCTGAATTTCAGGCATAAAAAAACACGCTTTCGCGTGCCTATTATATAATTTCAGTTGGTTGCGGGAGCCGGATTTGAACCGACGACCTTCGGGTTATGAGCCCGACGAGCTACCAGGCTGCTCCATCCCGCGCCTGAAATTATTAAGTTTATTTTACTTCTTGCTTAATTTAAGAAGTCAGCCAATTCAGAGAATTGGTTGCGGGAGCTGTGAAGGTGAAGAGTGAATGCCTCACGCCGTGACGACGACCTTTATAGTTCCAACATTGCACCAATTTTTATAAAAATTGGTTGCGGGAGCCGGATTTGAACCGACGACCTTCGGGTTATGAGCCCGACGAGCTACCAGGCTGCTCCATCCCGCGCCTGAAATTATTAAGTTTATTTTACTTCTCACTTAATTTAAGAAGTTGGTTGCGGGAGCCGGATTTGAACCGACGACCTTCGGGTTATGAGCCCGACGAGCTACCAGGCTGCTCCATCCCGCGCCTGTATGTTTAGAGTCCCAGAAGCCGGATTTAAACCGACGACCTTCGACTTCAGGTATTAGCGAGTCCGACGAATGATTTATCATTCTGCTCCATCCCGCGCCTGTAATCTCTAAGTAACATAAGCATGTTATTGCTGCCCTGTTTCAGAGAGAGCGCTATCATATAGCAATAAGATTAGAAATCAAGGGTTATAGTGACAAATTTAACTCAAACGAACAAAAAGCACACAAAACAAAGCTAAAAAGCACGCTGATGAGGACTAATCATTTTTTGCCACTCCCAATCAGGGTGACCCATCACAATAAAGTCAGGGTTTTCTGTGCTTTCTCGTTGATTGTAAGTTAACGGGTTGAATTCGGCATCGGTAATACAGCCACCCGCTTCTTCAACAATCACTTGTGACGCCCCAGTATCCCACTCACCCGTTGGCCCGATACGTAAAAAACAATCAGCTTTACCCTCTGCGATGATACAAGCCTTTAATGAACATGAGCCTAATGCCACCGTCGCAAACTGAGTATTTAAATACTGGCTGACCGCTTCAATTTTTTGTCTGCGGCTTACAGCTAAGGTTAAATTATCAGGTGTTGCTACCGAAATTTGCTGATCTTGGCCATTTTCACGTTTAAATGCGCCATTTTGATAACTAGCAAAATAAGTCACTTGTTTCGCTGGCCAATGGATAACACCCAGTACTGGGCGATTATTTTCAACTAACGCGATATTAACGGCAAAATCACCGCTTTCGAGAATAAACTCCCCGGTACCATCCATAGGATCAAGCAGCCAATAACGGTGCCAATCTTTTCTGTCTGCTAGCGCCGGAATGGGTGTTTCTTCTGACATAATTGGAATATCAGGGGCTAGGGTCTTCAAACCTGCCATTAATACGTCATTTGATGCTAAGTCAGCCTTGGTGACCGGAGTATGATCTGACTTTTGCTCAGCACCAATATCATCCTGCTGATAAATGGCCATAATGGCATCGCCTGCTTGCTCAGCTAACCGAATACACGGTTCTAAAAAATCATTCATTGCCCGCTCCCGACTCTAAGTACTTTGTTAATAATAGCAAAGCTGCGACACTTCGTGCTTCAGTAAAGTCTTCTTGTTGCAATAATGATTGCCAATCACTTATTGGCCATTTTACAACGACAAGCGGTTCAGGCTCATCACCGGGTAAGGTTTCAGGGTAGAGATCTTCAGCATATAAAATATGCATAGTGGCATTAAAGTAACTCGGCGCCATGCTGACTTTTTTAAGTTCAGCGAAATGTTTAGCACCAAAACCAACTTCTTCTTTAAGCTCACGGTCTGCAGCTTGCTGTGGGGTTTCGCCTGGGTCAATTAAGCCCTTTGGAAAACCCAACTGATAATCATTGGTGCCTGCACAATATTCTCGCACTAATAACAGTTCGTTATCGGCCGTTACTGGCACAATCATAACAGCCCCTCTGCCACCGCCTCGAATTCTTTCGTATTGCCTTTGCTCATCATTTGAGAACTTCAATTCGAGAGATTCAACAGTAAATAGTCGACTTTTAGCGACAACTTCATTAGACAAAATTTGCGGTGGTGTAGGATGCTTTTTCTGTGTCATTGGCATTAATTTGCTATCATGGCAGTTATGCTCATCATAAATCTTTTAAAGTGAATTGCCTATGTTAAATTGGTCAAAAATCGATACTGTGTTGTTAGATATGGATGGCACCCTACTCGATTTGCATTACGATAATTACTTTTGGCTAACCGTTATTCCCGAGCAATATGCGCGTAAACATAAAATCAGCTTAGACGAAGCAAAAGCTGACATTTCACATCGTTATCAACAAGTTCACGGACAAATTAATTGGTACTGCTTAGATTATTGGCAACAACAACTTGATTTACCAATTATGGCGTTAAAACGCGACATTCAACATTTAATCAGAATTCGTGAAGATGTTCCGCCCTTTTTAACTGAGCTTAGAAAAGCAGGCAAGCAATTGATCATGCTTACTAACGCACACCCAGATTGTGCCATGTTAAAGTTTGAACACACTGCTATCGATAATTACTTAGATGGTGTGATCTCAACTCATCAATATGGCGTGAGTAAAGAGCATCAACCATTATGGCAACAAGTACATCAAGAATGGCAGTTTGATAAGGAACGGACTTTATTTGTGGATGACAGCCCTGCCGTGCTAGATGCGGCAAAAGAGTTTGGTATTGGTCATATACTTGCGGTTGCCAACCCTGATAGTCAGCAACCGCATAAGCAGTTCGATGGCTTTTTATCAACCATCGATTTTCGCGAGCTTATACCCGTTGAATGATTACTTCGGGTAACGCTGCTCTAAGCCTTGGTATACTAGTTTTGCAAAATCTGCATGCTCTGTATCGAGGCTTTTTACCACTTCAACTAAGTGCTCGTTATCTTCTTGGCCATTCCACACCTTGATATAGCTACCGTCTTTGTAGCCATGATCTTGGCGGAAGAAGTTCAAGGTGTTTTTACCAACGTAGCCACGGTATAAATCATCGATATCCATACCGATTTGCGCCATACAACCTGCAAATGCAGCTGCATTAAAACTCTTTTCAGCGACTGCTGACGCGGCTAATAATTCGAGTGTTTGTTTAAAATCATCGGCTTGAACTGGCGCACTTAACTCAGCTTCAAGTTGCGCAGCTAACTGCTCATAGCTGGTTTCACCATCAATGCGTAAAGATAAACCAAAATGGAAAATATCAACTAACTCTAAAATAACTTGTTCTGTATCTGGGGTTTGTTTCTTCCACCACTTCCAACCGTAGTGGTCAAGCATTTCAGCACACTCAACCCAAATTGCACGATACCATTCAAAACCTTGGCTAAACCATTGCTCATGAACTTTGGTATTCATCGCATTTTGCATCTCGAGCATAACAACGAGTTTTTGTAAATTAGCAGACATTCTTTATCCCAACTTGCATTTTTTATTTGCCTATATACTACAGTTAAATTTGAGTTTGATGTAGGTAAAGATGAAATAAATCCCGCAACAAGCAGGTCATCTTTGCAGTTGATAAAAATAACCGAGGAAGCCCATGTTTAAATCTCTATTCATTAGTGCACTGTTTGTACTATCAAGCCACGTTATCGCTGCAACTGCAACCAATATTGCCGAATCAGCAGAGCAAGTTAGTCCGTTATTACCTGGCTTAACGGTGCCAAATGTTGAATTGAAAGACCAATACGGTAAAACCGTCTCGCTAGCTGAGCGCTTTAAAGAAAAAACTACCGTGCTGATTGTTTATCGTGGTGGCTGGTGCCCATATTGTTCAAAACAATTGGCCAGCGTGCAAAAAATAGAGAAAGAATTAGCAAGCTTAGACGCGCAACTAATTGCCGTTTCACCAGATAGCCCTGAAAAACTCGCTGAAACAAAAATTACAGCTCCTAGCTATCAATTGCTTTCTGACGACAGCCTTACTTTGGCGCAAACGTTAGGTTTAGCATTTTATTTAGATGACAAAACAGCAAAGATTTACCGTAATAAGCTTGGGGTTAACTTTGTCTCGTTAGAAGGTGAGCCAAAAGTAGCACTGCCAGTACCCGCTGTATTTGTGATAGATACAAATGGGTTAGTTCATTTTCAATACGCCAACCCAAATTACAAAGTACGCTTAACAGAAGATTTATTACTAGCCGCTGTTAAATCAGTGAGCGAGCAATAAATTAGCTACCGATAAGCAGGATATGCTTCTGCTTATCGGCCTTGTGTAAATTCTTGCCAAGATTCAATTAAATCAACAAAATCTTCAAAGCCACAGCCACTGCATAAGCCTTCTTCTTCAAGCATTAAATCATCATCTTGGTAGGCAACTAAGTCTTCGTTGTCTTGATGTAATGCATGCGCTTCGAATAGCGCTTCGTCTTTATTTAAGATCAAATCAATTTCTTGACCTTGTAAGGTTAAAGACTCATGACTGCTCTTAACAGCAGAGATCAACGCTTGCACCATCGCGATTTTTTCTTTTCCGACTTCTTCGTTTAGCCAACGGCCTATGATGGCGTGTTCAGAGGAAATTTTAATGCGTAAACCGCTAATAGGGTCGCGGATAAATTGATATTCCATGGAGGGTACTCTTAATACGTTATCTGCTAATTATACCGTTTGCAGCTAAACGTGGCGAGTTTAGTCGCCTTAAAACACTCGAGCGCCTAAGTGGCGCTCGAGTTTGTGCTAATTAAATAGCTAAAGTCGCGACTTGAAGCGTGCAGCATCAATAATCGCCCATAGGTATACGATTGGCAGTAAAATAAAACCAACTGCCACATAAATTAGTGCACCACTAATAACCCATGCTAAAAAGAATGCAATAGCCGCCATTAAACGACCTTGTACCAATTGCCCTAAACCGGGAAAAAAGATATTACATATTGCTGCGATTACATTACCGCCAGAACCTTGCTCTGCCATACTAACCTCTGTAGTTTTTAATGATTATACTTTTTATAATCACACTTTATGCCAACTTATTATGACTTACAAATCAAAGTGTTAAAAAGTAGCGTTATTTTAATTTTAGTTCTTTTTGCTAAAAATCGGTCAAATTCACAATTTTTATATCGTAATTTTAATGACTTGCCAAAATAGCTGTTTATAAAAACAGTATTTTATTTAGCCTTGCATAAACACCTGTTATACTCCACCCATTATAGATTGAAAAGGCGTAACGATGGACGTTTCAGAATTACTCGATGGCTTAAATGACAAACAACGGGATGCAGTCGCAGCCCCATTGCAAAATATGCTGGTACTTGCAGGTGCAGGTTCTGGTAAAACTCGAGTACTTGTTCATCGCATCGCATGGCTCATGCAAGTTGAGCAAGCTTCTGCATACAGCATCTTTGCGGTAACCTTCACTAACAAAGCCGCAAAAGAAATGCGTACCCGTGTAGAAGAAACGTTAAAAGCACCGGTTGGTGGTATGTGGATTGGTACCTTCCACGGCTTATCTCATCGGATTTTACGCGCCCATCACCGTGAAGCGAACTTACCTGAAAGCTTTCAAATCTTAGATTCTGACGATCAACAACGTATGATCAAACGCTTACTCAAAGCGATGAACATCGATGATAAAAAATGGCCAGCAAAACAATTTGGTTGGTATATCAGCGCGAAAAAAGATGAAGGTCTACGTCCTAAAGACATTCAAGCCTACGATATTAATGAGCAAATGATGCTGAAAGTCTATGCTGCATATCAAGAGGCTTGTGACCGTGCAGGTTTAGTCGACTTTGCAGAAATACTGCTGCGCTGCTACGAAGTACTTAAGAATCACCCTACTCTTTTACGTCACTATCAACAGCGTTTTGCCCACATGCTGGTAGACGAGTTCCAGGATACCAATACAATCCAGTACGCTTGGTTAAAATTACTCGCAGGTAACACCAACAGTATTATGATCGTAGGTGATGATGACCAAAGTATCTATGGCTGGCGTGGCGCAAAAATTGAGAATATCAAACGCTTCTTAACTGACTTCGAAGCCGAAACCATTCGCCTTGAACAAAACTACCGTTCAACGGCAACAATATTAAAAGCGTCAAATGCGCTGATCAAAAACAATGCTGAACGCATGGGCAAAAGCCTGTGGACTGACGGCAATGATGGTGAGCCTATTTCTGTTTACGCTGCGTTTAATGAATTAGATGAAGCGCGCTTTGTTAGCAGCAAACTACGTAGCTGGCTAAATGCAGGTAATGCATTACAAGATGCCGCCATTTTATACCGTAACAATGCGCAATCTCGTGTACTCGAGGAAGCGATGCTACAAGAAGGTTTAAAATACCGTATTTACGGCGGTATGCGCTTCTTCGAACGTCAAGAGATCAAAGATGCACTTTCGTATTTACGTTTAGTGGGTAACCGTCAAGATGATGCCGCTTTCGAGCGCGTTATTAACACCCCTGCTCGCGGCATTGGTGATAAAACACTAAGCCACATTCGTGATTGTGCGCGCAATGAGTCATTGCCACTTTGGTATGCCGCAAAAGCAATTGTAGAGCAACAACACCTATCTGGCCGTGCAGCGAGTGCCGTCACTAAATTCTTAGAACTTGTTGAGCATATCGAAGATAAAATCAGCGATCTCACCTTAGAAGAGCAAGCGAAATACGCCATTCAAACCTCAGGGTTAATGGCAATGTATCAAGCTGAAAAAGGTGAAAAAGGCCGTGCCCGCGTAGAAAACTTAGAAGAGCTTATCAGTGCTTGTGGTCAATACGAACTCCCTGAAGATGAAGAGTTCAGCTCACCACTACAGGGATTTTTGGCTTATACCTCACTAGAATCTGGCGAAGGCCAAGCTGATGAGCACGAAGACGCAGTGCAAATGATGACATTACACTCAGCAAAAGGCCTAGAATTCCCACTGGTATTTATGGTTGGTGTTGAGGAGGGCATGTTCCCATCACAACAAAGTAATGAAGAGTCTGGTCGTTTAGAAGAAGAACGCCGCCTCTGCTATGTTGGTATGACTCGCGCGATGGAAAAACTATATATTAGCCACGCAGAAAGTCGCCGTTTATACGGACAAGAAAAATACCATAGCCCATCACGCTTTTTACGTGAAATGCCTGAAGACTGTATCGAAGAAATTCGTATTAAAACACAGGTTTCAAGACCGCCAGCGGCAGGTCGTTTTAGTCCATCAGTAACACATGCCGCATTTGAAGATAGCGGCTTTAACTTAGGGCAACGCGTATTACACGCCAAATTCGGCGCAGGAACCGTACTCAATTACGAAGGTAGCGGCGCACAGTCACGTATTCAAGTGAACTTTGATGACCTAGGCAGCAAATGGCTTGTAACACAGTATGCAAGACTTCAAGCCTTATAATGAGTATTTAACAGCACTGTGTAATGAGCTGGTGATCGCAAAGCATCGCCAGCTTGTCATTGTGCAAGGCAGCGAAACTTGGTGCTATCAGTTTGCAAACCAATTAGCGCTTAAAAATACCTATGTTTTCAGTAGCAACTCATTATTAGCAAATAGTGAGTTTCCAAAACATGCTCACCAAATTCTTGGTCAAGAGTTTCATCACGCAATTTTTGATGGTTTTAGCGGCTTATATGCCGATAAACTAGCCGCGCTTGCAGGTACCGTAAAAGCAGGTGGTGTACTGATACTGTTGCTGCCCGATGACCGCAAGTGGCAAGACCCAGCACTCACAAGTATTACCTCTTATGGCAAAGTGATTAAACACAGCTTTTTTAATCAGCGTTTTTTCGCCAAGCTAAAATTGCAGCCACATTATTTTTCTGAGCACTCGCTTCCTATTTACCAATCAGTATCGTCAGCAACTGCAGAGATAAATTATCAACAACAACAAGCATGTGTTGAGCAAATTATTAAAACCGCAACAGGGCGCGCTAATCGTCCTTTTGTGATCAGTGCAGACCGAGGTCGCGGTAAGTCAGCTGCTTTAGGGCTTGCAGCAGCAAGTCTTCAAGATAAAAGAATCCTTATTTGTGCCACGCAAACCAAAGCCGTACAAACAAGCTTTAAGCATTTAGCCGCTGAGCTTGGTGTTAGCAAAGAGCAAAACTGTAAGCAACTAGCTAACCTAAGCTATATTGCGCCAGATACACTGCTAAACGAAAAACCTGATTGCGATCTGTTATTTGTCGACGAAGCAGCGGCGATTCCGGTTCCTATGCTATTAGAGATACTAAAAAGTTATCCACGAATCGTATTTGCTAGCACTATGGTTGGTTACGAAGGGAATGGGCGTGGTTACACGTTACGTTTTTTACATTACTTACGTAGCCAATATAAATCTCTAAAGACTATTACTTTGGATGAGCCAATTCGTTTTGCTAAACATGACCCCCTCGAAAATAGCCTACGCGAACTATTACTACTCGATGCAAAGTACCTAGATACGCAGAGTGGTAAGTCTTACCAATTTGAAAACATAAGCAAGGATCAACTCGTTGAAGATGAGCAGCTACTTAGCCAAATTATGGCGCTACTGGCGCTGGCTCATTACCAAACCACGGTAAACGACTTACGCCAATTGCTTGATGCCCCAGAGTTACAGCTATCGATCTGCAAACAAGAAAATGCATTAAAAGCCGTTTGCTTAATCGCTATTGAGGGTGGCTTAGCACCAGAAATCGCAGAGCAAGTAATAAAAGGAAAGCGCAGGCCTCATGGTCATTTAATGGCGCAAACTCTGACTCAATTGAGCCGAAATACAGAAGACTTGTGTAAACGCTCAGCGAGAGTTGTGAGAATAGCTGTTGCACCTGAATGTCATCAACAAGGTATTGGCTCAGCCCTGTTAAACTACTGCGAAAGCCAATTAAATAATTGCAGTTATTTTGGTGCCAGTTTTGGCGCAAATGCAGCGTTAGTTAAGTTTTGGCAAAGTAATGGCTTTAATATTGTTAAGCTTGGATTTAGTCATGACAAAGCAACGGCTGAACATTCTGCTTTAGTGATTAAAGCGTTAGATAAGCAAAGCACAGATAGCGCAGCACTCTTAATAGAGGAATTTAAACAAGACCTGTCTTTGCAACTCCTTGGTCACTTTAGCTCACTTCCTTGGCAGCTTATTGCAGAACTATTCAAAGGCTTACCAAAAAGTGACTTACCTTCTGCCTTAAATACAAGAGCTGAGCGACTGTTAACCGGTGACATTAGCCTCTTCCAAGTACAGCCTTTGCTATGGAAAATGATTTGGAGCACACCAATTAGTCTAAATTTATTAGATGAACATACAAAATTCATCCTTATTCGACTAGTATTACAGCAAACCTCTGTAAATAGCTTGATCGAAGAAGCCGGTTTTACAGGTAAAAAAGACTTAGACTCACAGTTCAAAACCGCAGTGCAAGGTTGGTATGCTCACTATAAATCACTTCAAAATAACAGCTATTAAGTGTTTAAGTATTTGTACCTTGCTGCTATCTCAGATAGCTTTAGCTGAACACGCACAGCCTACCATTAAACTCGGGATGTCCACTGCGCTCACAGGACCTGCAAAGCAAATAGGCGAACAACTGGCGCTTGGCAGTAATATTTACTTTAATAAAATCAACAAAGAAAACGGTGTTAACGGGCAAAGTATCGACCTGATATTAGCTGATGATGGCTACGAGCCAAAAAATACCGTAGTGAATACCCGCGAGTTTTTATTTGACCAAAAGATCCATGCGATTTTTGGCTCTATGGGCACACCAACAGCCCATGCAATTAAGCCCCTGCTAGATAGACACCGTATTCCATTTCTAATGCCATTTACAGGCGCTGATTTTTTACATAACAGCTCAATGCCGAATGTATTTAATCTTCGTGCGAGCTACCAAGATGAAGCCATAGAGCAAATTAACTACCTAGTTAAAGAGCGTAAGCATGAAAAAATTGGCTTGATGATCCAAGCCGATGAGTTTGGTTACATGGTAGAGAGCAATCTCGTTAACGCCCTAAAAATACATGGTATTAAACCTGTAGAAGTCGCACGGTTTAAGCGCAATAGTGATGATATTTCAAAAGCTTTAGCGCTTCTAAAAGAAAGTAAGGCAACCGCAATTTGTTTAGTCGGCACCTACAAGCCTCTCGCTGAATTTGTTAATGCAGCTAACAAACAAAACTTCAACCCAGACTATACTTCGGTGTCTTTTGTATCGAGTCATGATTTATACCAACGGGTTAAAAAGCCCGCCAACATTATGGTCACAGAAGTGGTACCTGACCCTAATAACTGTAAAAACCCTTGGTGTAAGCAATTTATTGAAGATATAGAGCCTTATCACACTAGTGCAAATAGAATTATATTTGAAGGTTATTTGAATGCTGTTGCACTCGTTAGTGCTGCCCAAAAATGCCCAACGCCATTAAACAATCAATGCCTACTGACCGAGCTAAATCGCCTCTTTACTGATACATCAGATTTCGCTGATCTATTTAACACTCACACTTCTGGAAATAACAAAAAAATCTACCGCTCATATTTTAAAAGTAATTAGGTTAAACTACGACTAAATTACAATAATGTTCTATGCTATAGAGACTTAACAAGGCTTTGAGGGAAATATGGATCTGATTAATTTTCGAGTTGGCCAAAAGACCATTTCACTAAAAATTCTCGATATTCTTCTAACTGAGCGTTACGAAGGAAACTTAACGTCGTTGCCAAATGAAAATAAAAGCTTCATTGGAGTTAAAGATTATATGGAAACTCCAACGCCTATCTTTGATTTAGGAATTGTATTAAACAACCACTCAACCAAAGAAACCAATGCCGAATTATCCGATCTTTTAGTCGAAAGAGAGAAAGACCATTTAGATTGGCTAGATGCTCTCGAAAATAGCCTAGTAACAGGTACACCTTTTACAAAAGCCACAGATCCAGACAAATGTGCCTTTGGTCGTTGGTATAACAACTTCGAAACCGATAACGAAGATTTACAAAGTATCTTAGCTAAGTTTGATAAGCCTCACCGTGAATTACATGCCATGGCCGGTGAGTTATTAGAATTGCAAAAAAGCCAACCTCACGACAAGGTGATTAGCCTATTTGCAGAGAAAAAGCGCCAAACATTCAACCAGCTTATTAGATTGTTTGAATCGGCACGTGAGCAGATCATTCTTGATTACAAGCCAATCATCATCTTCACCACAAAAGACGGTGTAACACCTCATATAGGCCTTCTAGTCGACAAAGTAGAAGACAACATCAACGTAAAAAAAGAAGACATCAAACCGTTAGACCAACTTACCTCGGTTGGTTTTGATGTTGATCCGCAAACTAAAAACATGATGCGCGGACTAATCAAAATGAAGCATAAACACAGCTTATTATTAGACCCAAGTGCCATCTTCCGCCCAGAGCACCTCATGCGCCACGAAGCAGAAGAAACCGAAGAGTATGGGCTTTTTTAGTCGCTAGTTAGCGAGTTAGAAAGAGTAAAGTTAGTGAGGGGAAAGTCGAAAGGCCTGGCGTAGGTTGGGTAGAGCGCAGCGAAACCCAACACAGAGCTATCAGCTTTCAGCCGTCAGCGATCAGCCGCGCGGTGTGGGTTTTTGGTGCTGCGTCTTCCTATGCAATTAGGCTCTAGGCTCTAGGCTCTAGGCAAAGTGTCCTTGTAGGAATGGCTTTAGCCGTGAATGTGTTTGTTATGGTCTAGATTCGGCACTGAAGTGCCTCCTACAGGGGGTTGTTGCTGAGGGAGTCTCTGAACTAAACAACCCCGCACTTCAACTGACATCTAATATCTGACGTTTGAGATACGTATTACGTAGGGATGGCTTTAGCCATGAATTTGTTTGTTATGGTCTAGATTCGGGACTGAAGTGCCTCCTACAGGGGTTTGTTGCTGAGGGAGTCTCTGAACTAAGCAACCCCGCAGTTCAACTGACATCTAATATCTGACGTTTGAGATTCTTATCACGTAGGAATGGCTTTAGCCGTGAATGTGTTTGTTAAGATCTGAATTCGGCACTGAAGTGCCTCCTACGGGCTTTTGTTGCTGAGGGTGACTCTGTACTAAACAACCACACAGTTCAACTTTACCCTTGCTAACTTGTAACTCGCTAACTCATGTTGGGTTTCGCTCCGCTCTACCCAACCTACCTGGAGGATGAGCAGGGTGAGCTTATTATGACACTGTACTAAACAACCGCACAGTTCAACTTTACTCTTGCTAACTAGCAACTCGCTAACTCTGACATCTAATATCTAACCTCTGATATCTCTGTGTTTCAACTGACGTCTGATGGCTGAAAGCTGAAAGCTCCAGACGCAAAAAAGCCCGACTCTTTCGAATCGGGCTTTCTCTTATTTGGAGCCTGGCGATGACCTACTTTCACATAGCAGCTGCTACACTATCATCAGCGCTGTTTCGTTTCACTACTGAGTTCGGCATGGGGTCAGGTGGGTCCAAAACGCTATTGTCACCAAGCAAATTTGGTTTGTTAATCGCCTTGGCAATTAACTAAAATTCGGAATTCTGATATCAAGTAAAATCTACTTTAGTAACTTAACTTCTGTTCGTTACGCTGTCATAAAACGCGTTTGGCGTTGTATGGTTAAGCCTCACGGGTAATTAGTACAGGTT
>NZ_JAYMDY010000028.1:0-25850 GCF_037027245.1 Pseudoalteromonas sp. CH_XMU1449-3 | reverse complement strand
TTTGAAGTAAACTTCAAACCATGCTCAATGAATTCTGATTGTTTGTTTCTACTTTTTAAAAAAGTAAAATCAAAACGAATTGACTATATAGTCACTCAGTTACATTTGAGACTCTAAATTTGTTTGCGTTACTTAGTAAACCAAGCTTCGCTGTTAGAACTCAATCTGTACGAGTGCCCACACAGATGATTGCTTTATATTGTTAAAGAACGTTGCGACGTTGTCGCTAGGGATGCGTATAATACATCCTTAATTTTTCGAGTCAACACTTAATTTCAAACTTTCTTTCGATTATTTGAAACCGAAGTTTCACTTAACTCTCTGCTACGTTGTTCAGCGTCTTTCGTTGCTGCCCGCCGTGTCAGTGGGGTCGCATTATAGGGAGATCCAAAAACAGATCAACACTTTTTTTCGATCTTTTTACTGTTCGCTCAAAAAGCGAACTAAATTTACCGAAAACGGCAAAAACGGTCGCTATTATGGCTGTTTTTTAAGCCAATATTCATAATTTAATGCAAATTTCATTGCTATGTTCATTTAACTCGTTAAGATAGCAAGTTCACAATGTTAAATTAATGTTTATTTCTTGTTTATTGGTAGATCAAAATGAAATTACCCGATCAAAAATCTTTTCTTTTCTCCGTTATTCTTGCTGTTTTAGGTTTTGTGGTTGTTAAGTTCGCACTTGCAAGCTTAGCTTTAGACCCAGCATTGCTATTTGGTGCAGGCTTATTAATTGGTGCTTTAGTTATTGCAGCACTTTCATCAGCGTCAAGTGAGGAGGCCGAAGTAAAAACAAAAACACTTTATGTTGGCAACCTACCTTATCGTGCTAATGAAGGTGTTGTTCGTGCTTTATTCGAAGAACAAGGCAAAGTTTTCAATGTACGTTTATTAAAAGATAAAAATACAGGTAAACGTCGTGGCTTTGGTTTTGTTGAAATGGCTGAAGCTGATGCAGATAAAGCAATCAATCAATTAAATGATAGCGAATTCCAACAACGTACTTTAAAAGTGCGTGAAGCAAAACAAAAACAAGAGAACGAAGCTAACAGCTTTCGTGAGGGATCTGATCAGTCAGCGTAATAAGCTCAACGCTTAATTGCGAATGACCAATAGGAGCCGTTGCATAATAGTGCAGCGGCTTTTTTTTATCTGTAGTTAGAGTAAAGCCTCGTAAAGCAATTAAACTTTCAACGCGCTTAGCAATCGCTTTGCCTGAGTCAATAAGGAAGATCTGTTGTTTATAGTAGTCACTAATCGCGCTGGCTAGTAATGGAAAGTGTGTACAGCCAAGTACCAATACATCTATATCTTCTGCTATCGCTAAATCACTCAATACATTCTCAAGCTTTGCTTTATTGATTTTCTGCGTATGAAATAGTGTTTCTGCAATTTCTACCAGCTCAGTTGAGCCATATAAGCTGACTTGTGTGTCTTGGCTATGAGTACTAATTAAGTTTGCAGTATAGCGACTCTTGATGGTTGATGGTGTTGCCAGTAAACCAATATGTTTGCTGTTACTTATAGCGCAAGCGGGTTTTATCGCAGGTACTACCCCGACAACTTCTATATTTGTGTGCTGGCGAATAGTTTCTAAGGCAGAGGTAGAGGCGGTATTACACGCAATAACTAGGATATCAACGTGTAAGTTTGCTGTTTCGATAAACTGTAGTAGCGCAAAAAGGCGGGCTATGATCGTTTGCTGACTTTGCGCGCCATAAGGCAATAAAGCATTGTCCATAAAATAACTATAATCAGCATCTGGGATCAATGCTTGGATCTGTTCAAGTACGGTTGTTCCACCTATACCAGAATCAAACACCATTATATGAACTGACAAACTGCTTACCTCGGATCATCAAAGGTCAGCAGTTTGCCATGCAGCTTGATAAAAAGAAAGAAGGACTAAGCCTCTTCTTCTGTTGCCGAGCGAAGCTTATTCATTTGCTCAAACATTGCTTTGGTATAATCCACCAGCTTACTGACTTCTTCTTTATCTTGGTTTAACCATTGTAAGATGCCAGCCAGTTCATTTTGCAAACCAATGTCACCCGCTTTATTAAACGCCTGTTTCAAGTCGTCATTAAATGGCGCTATTTTCTCAGCAACTTCTTTTTCAGGGGCTGGTTTATATTCTTCATAGCCTTTAATCGCTGCTACTGTTTTGGTTTGTTTCAGATCCATCGTAAAGCCAACGAGTTGCTCGTTACCTAAGTTAAGCTCTTTAGCTTGTTCAAAGGCATCTTCTAATGAACCAGAGAAGAATGTTTCGCTAACACTCTGCAAGTCTTCCATTAATTCATTGATAGCTTGCTGCTCTTGCTCATTTAAATCACCATTGACCGACATCGAGAATGATAAATCACGTGATTGCGAAGACTCACTGACAAAGGCTTCGTTGTCGCCATTTTTGCTATAACTGCTTGCAGACTTACTTTCGTATGCATCAGCAAAGCTAATACTGACTTCATCACCTTCAGCGGTGGTGAAAGTGTACTCTGCGTTATTACTTAAACTGATGTATTGAGCTTGGCTTACTGAAACCGCATTAGGCTTAGGATTGAACAAGTCTTCTTCTAATTCATCAATACCTTTAAAGATACCTTCTTTAGACTTTTCGATACCCTCTTCGATGTCATCGTTAAGAATACCTGACTCTTTAAGCTCATCATACGCATCGTCGATGCCCATTTGCACACCTTTACGTGCATCACCTAGCATGCCTTTGAGTTTTTCATCATCAGCACCATCGGCTTTTGCTTTACGAAGTGCGCCGCCAACAAAGTCGAGTACGTTTTTCACGATCTCTTCAAAGTCGAACAAGGGTTTATCTTTTTTCTCTTCGGCTTTAGGTAAACCTAGTGCCTCAGCAAGTTTATCATCAAGAACTTTTGCCGCGAGCTCTCTGCCGCGTTGCTGATAACTATCTTGACGATTTTGAATGGTAGGCTGCTGCAGTGCCTGTTTACCATTGTATTTATTCACATTTGTATTAGGCATATAGCCTAGGTTGCCAATTTTCATGATCCGACTCCATGTTATGGTTAACTCATTATCGGCCAAAAACCACAAAACTTAAGTTTTTTGTATAAAAAAACGACACTAAAATAAATAACAAAACTAGACAAATCCTCAGCGCTCCCTACAATAGCGCCGTTATAAAGCTAAGAGATAAAAGGTAATCAGCCATGGCGGTTATAAAAATTGATACAACTCAATACGATGCACAATTGAGTGAGAAAGAGCAGCGCATCACCTCACAGTTTCGACGTTTTGGGGTCGAAAAATTAGAAGTGTTCGGCTCTGATCCTATTCATTACCGCCAACGTGCAGAGTTTCGTGTTTGGCATGAAGGTGAAGACCTGTTTCACATCATGTTTGATCAACAAACTAAAGAAAAAATCCGTGTTGATGAGTTTGACCCTGCAGCACCTTTAGTGGGTGAAGTGATGCAAGCGATGATCGAAAACTTAAAAGACAATGAAGTTCTGCGCCGTAAGCTGTTCCAAATCGATTACCTTTCAAGCTTAAGTGGCGAGATCCTTGTTAGCTTGTTGTATCACAAACAACTAGATGAGCAGTGGCTACAAGCAATTAAAGAGCTTAAAGCAAAACTGAGCACACAGTTTAAGATTGATTTTATTGGCCGTGCTCGTAAGCAAAAAGAAGTGATTGGTAATGACTATGTTATCGAGCGTTTAAACGTAAACGGTAAAGAGCTTATTTATCAACAAGTCGAAAATAGCTTTACGCAACCGAATGCGAAAGTAAACATCAAGATGCTAGAGTGGGCACAAGCCCTTTGCCAACCCCTCAGTAATGACTTACTGGAGTTATATTGCGGGAATGGTAACTTTTCGATTGCTCTTGCCGGTTCATTCGACCGCGTATTAGCCACTGAGATTTCAAAATCATCAGTTTACTCTGCGCAATACAATATCGCACAAAACAAGGTTGAGAACTTAGATATCATTCGTATGTCGAGTGAAGAGTTCACTCAAGCAATGAAAGGCGAACGTACTTTCTCTCGTTTAGATGGCATAGACCTGAAAAGCTATAACTGCCAAACAATCTTAGTAGATCCACCACGTGCTGGCATGGACACACTAACTTGTGACCTAGTTGCGAACTACGACAATATTATTTATATCTCGTGTAACCCAGATACCTTAGAGCGTGACCTTGATCACTTATGCAAAACCCATGAAGTAAAACGTTTTGCGATTTTTGACCAATTCCCTTACACCCACCACATCGAATCAGGTGTATTTTTACAACGTAAATAAAATCAATCTGCCAGCGCAGCAAATAGCGCTGGCAACTGCTGCTCGCTATATACTGCTATATTATTGTCGGTTAACAGCTTTGCAGTTAACCCCATCCCTGAAATTTTCTTTCCTGAATGACTACCATCGTAAATAGTATTGCGACCACATGACGGGCTTGATTCTTTTAACAGCGCATGGCGAATGCCCTGCTTTTTGCAAAGCTTAAGAGCTTGTTCTGCGCCATAAGCAAACTGTGTTGTGACATCTTGCGCATCTTTGGTAAGTACTCTACCCGCTTTGATCTCGGCAGGCGGCCTTGGTGTAGGTAAGCCCCCAGCTACTTCAGGGCAGAATGCAACGAGCCTTCCTTGCTGTTTAAGGGCTTCTAAACCAGGATGGAGTAAATTTTGCGATTGCCCGTCATAACGAACAGGATTTCCTAACAAACAGCTTGAAACTAATAGTTTTTGCATTTGCTTTACCAACAAAAAAGCTCCGCGAACGGAGCTTTCTATTAAATTCAACTAACTAAGCTTATTTATCAGCTAGGTAGTTAATTAAGTCTGCCATGCTCTTCGCATCGCTTATACCTGAATCCGCACCTAGGATTACACGGTATTTACCATTAACAATAAAAGTTGGAACGCCTTTTAAAGCACCTTTTTGTTGGTAATATTCTTGGTCGCGTTTCATCTTAGATGCCATAGTACGTACAGAGAAGCTATTGTAGTACTTATCAAAATCTTCAGCCGATACACCTTGTGAAACAAAGATGTCTTTCATATCAGCTAGTTCGTTAATACGAGCACGCTTACCGTGAATATGATTAAACACAGCGGCTACTAGCGCGTCTTTCTGTGGCAACACATTAGCCGTCGCATAACCTTGCGCTAAGATAGTCTGAATTTCTGGGTCACGAGGACCTGAAAAATCAACATGACTCTTTTTGAATTTAACGCCATCTTTAAGAAGTGTTTTAAGCTCTTTCACTACTGGCTCGAAGTTATTACAGTGTGGGCAGTAGAATGAGAAGAACTCTTTTACTTCAGGCTTTTTAGAAGCGCGTGCATCAATCGTTTCATAATGCTTACCTTCTTCATATTGAGCAGCTGAGGCATTTGCCGCTAAACCTAGCGTGGCAGCCATTAATACAGCTTTTACTAACTTGATCATTACTTCTTACTCCAAAATTATTGTTTTAATAAAAATTCGACTAACTCATCAAGCATCTGCTGGCTCTTGATGGTGTTTAAATTAATTTTATATTTATCATTGACGATAAAAGTTGGTACACCAGTTAGGGCGCCCATATCTGAATATTTTTGCTGCTTATCTTGCATCGCTTTTTCAGCACTAATCACTGGCATACTTGCAATTTCAGCATCAAACACATCGTTGCTAATACCATTGGTCGCAAGTAATGCTTTCACGTCTTTTATATCTTTTAGTAAAGCGCGCTGTCTGTGGATGCTATTAAAGATTTGATCAGCAACTTGCTCACCTTTGCCATGTTGCTTAGCAATTAAGTAAGCATAGCTTAAGTTACTTTGCGTTTGCTTAGATACACCACCTAAAAAGTTAACATGGCTTTTTACAAATTCAGTCCCTTCAGGAAGACTTGCCGTTAATGCTTTTGCGACCGGTTCAAACTGAAAACAGTGTGGACAATAAAACGAAAAGAACTCGGTTACTTGAGGTGTTGCACTTTTCTCAACTTTTAATACTTCGTATTGATTGCCTGCTTCAAAATCAGCTGCAAGGGCAGCAAATGGTAAACATAAAATGAGTAGACTTAACTTTAATTTTTTAAACATTGTTCTCTCGTCTTTCTTAACTTTAAAAATTTATGGTAATAATTTTAATGGTGCTTCCTGTAGCGCTGCAAGCTGTTCTTTTAGCGCTAGTATTTGCTGCTCCCAGTATTTGTCTTCAGCAAACCATGAAAAGTTCCGTGGGAACGCAGGATCATCCCACCTTTTTGCCAACCACCCCATGTAATGCACCATTCGCATTGCTCTAAGTGGTTCAATCAACTTTAATTGGCTGTGATCAAAGTCGCAAAATTCTTCATAAGCAGCCACTAAGGTGTCTAACTGTAACAGTTGGTTGTTACGATCGCCACTGAGCATCATCCAAAGATCTTGAATTGCAGGCCCTTGTCGGCTGTCATCTAAATCAACAAACATTAACGCGTCACCAGACCACAATATATTACCGGCATGGCAATCGCCGTGCAGGCGGATGGTTTCAACATTTTTATACTGCTCTGTGGTTTCTTTAATCACCAAATCTAAAATAGTATAAAAGGCGTTCTCTAATGCCATTGGCACCAAGTTACTTGCTTGTAACTGAACTTTAGCTGTCTGAAGGTATTCTTCGCAGCTGATTACAGGCCTATGTTCAAATGGCTTTGCCTTAGCTACTTGGTGCATTCGCCCAATTAAGCGGCCAAGTACATCGAGTTGATCTAAATTATCAACTTCAAAAATGCGCCCGCCCACACTTGGGAATAACGTAAACAAATAACCATTATGCTCAAATAAGCTTTGCCCTTCGATAATTACAGGCGCAACAACCGGCACTTCAGCCTCGGCAAGCTCAAATGCAAACGCATGCTCTTCTAAGATTTGCGCCTTACTCCAACGCTCTGGTCGGTAAAACTTAACAACATAACGATGGCCATCTTCTGCTTTAAATTGATAAACACGGTTCTCGTAGCTATTTAAGGCCAGCAGACCTGATTCAGCATAAACACCTATACTTTCAACTGCATCTAGAATTGAATCGGGTGTAAGGTCTACAAAACTAAATTTACTCATAATGCCTCATCATATAAAAAAAGCGGGAAAATCCCGCTTTTTATTCATTCGCTCAGTGTACTTAATTATCGCGCCTTAAAGAAGTTACTCGGCTGCGAAATCTGCACATCTGGCTCACCATCGACAGAAAGTACGAACTCAAACTTCGTCATGGGCTTTTTCAAATCATAAGGATCAACAACTAATGACAGTGGCACATTATAAGATTCACCAGAAGGTACTGTGAATGTTTGTTTGCCGATATACTCAAAGTTATCGAGTCCTTCAACACGAATGTTAAAGGTTTGCTCATGCTGTGCTTTGTTAATTACTTTTAGTGTATAGGTGTTTTCGACTAAACCATTAAAGTCAACACGATATAGCTGATTACGGTCACGAATGATATCCAGCTCCATCGGTTTGCGCATCGCAATATTTGCTACTAGCGCCCCTGATAGCACGACTAAGATAACTAAATAGCCAATTAACTTAGGGCGCAGTGCATGTGTTTTGTTGTCTGGCGTTTCTAAGTTACGCTCTGTGGTGTAGGAAATTAGCCCGCGTGGGTAATTCATTTTATCCATTACTCCATCACACGCATCGATACATGCACCACAGTTAATGCACTCATATTGTAAGCCGTTTCGAATATCGATCCCCGTTGGGCACACCTGTACACATAAGTTACAGTCAATACAATCACCTAAGCCGAGCTCTTTTGGATCTTGCTTACGTGAACGAGGACCACGGCTTTCGCCACGTGCTTCGTCATAGCTCACGGTAAAGGTATCTTTATCGAACATAGCTGACTGAAAGCGAGAATAAGGGCAAATGTGTAAGCACATAATCTCGCGCATCCAACCGGCATTACCATAGGTACACACAGCAAATACGGCTAGACAAATATACGAATACGCGGTTGCATCAAGGGTAAACAGATCAGGCAGTAGCTGACGGATTGGCGTAAAGTAACCTACAAAAGTAAATGCGGTATAAAGCGAGAATAACCACCAGCTGCCGTGTTTAGCACTTTTACGCCAAAACTTATCAAAGTCCATCGGGCGTTGATCTAGCTTCTTACGCTGATTTGCACTACCTTCGAATTTTTCTTCAAACCAAATAAAAATGAAGGTCCAAACGGTTTGCGGGCATGTATAACCACACCAGACCCGACCATAAAAGGTCGTTACTAAGAACAACGCAAACGCTGCCAACATTAATATGAAGGCTAAGATAGTCAGATCTTGTGGCCAGAGCGTTAAACCAAAAATGTTAAACTTTTGCCCCACCAAATCAAACAACACAGCTTGTTGGCCATGGAAGTTAATCCAAGGTAGTAGCATAAATGCAAGCATGCCGACAAAACCAATCCGTTGTCTTAACAGTTGGTGCAAACCTGTTACAGCTCGAACATAAATACGGTTACGTGGATTAAATCTATCATCGAGGGAAGCGTTTTCCGGTTTCTGGATTTTTACTTCCGTTGGGATATTTTTAACCTTAATCTGTTTATCCATTAAAATTCCTCAACGCCACTAGGAAATAATACTCAAACATATGTTTGCAGTAAGAGATTCTCTGTGCCAATAAGCAAATCAGAATACATCTCATTACGTTCAAAGATTTCTGAAACTTTAAATCTATAGAGCATTATACTCAATCTATAGAAAATTTCAGGGATTGATCGAAAATACGACGTTTTAATTATTTAAACTTATCTGCTTGCTTTTAAAACGACCATTTTATTAAACTTGCACCTATACCGTATTTATTTAGATCAAAGATTATTGTGCTATGAAAAAATTTCTTATTTTAGTGCTTATTATTTTAGCACTTTTCACGATTGATCATCCTTTGATCAAAGAGCCAAGAGAAAGGTTACTAGGTGAAGGCGTAAGCCTTATTTCTGATGCCAGTAAAGTCAACCGAAGTCCTGCGGCAAATATGGCTAAGAATAATATTAAATCACAGCTGAATTTATCTAATTCAGAGCTTGAGTATATTGAAGAGACATTTACCACTGACGATAAACTACAAGTTTTTCACTTACACTACTGCCGTGAAAAAGATATTAACTTATATTTTTATGGCGAGCGCTTAAATCGAGTATGTAGTATTGTCTCGAACGCACTTGAAGAAAGGCTAAACAAGTAATGGATTTTTCTGCTTTAAACAAAAAAACCAGCGACTCGTTTGCAAAACAGCGCAATATGTTAAAAAAGCTGGGTAAGGGGCAAACCTTATACTGTGAAGTATGTAAAGGCGCCCTTACCTTAAATTTGAAGACTGATCAGCCTGGTAAAGGCGTTGTAAGCTGTGCCAAAGGTTGCACAGACATCCTATTAGAGCTGGGTTAGTTCCAGCCCTCATCATTATATAGCTGGCTATTTACAGCAACGACTTCAATTAGCTCAGCAAAGCCAGCGGCGAATTCATTCATAACTTCATACTGCTGCTGGCATAGTTGCCCTTCAGATAAACCATTATCAGTTGCAAGGGCTGCAATCTCACTCGTTTCAAGGGTAAAAAAGCCTAAGCTTTGTAGTGCACTAGCCAACGCCTCTTTAAGCTCATCAGCTAACTGTGGCGCGCTTAATAGCTTGTTAACGTAACCTTGCGCACCATGCATAAAACCTTGGCTCCAATGCTGACATTCTTGAATGTCTAAGTATTGCTGCCCTTGAGAGCTCAGCTGTAGGCTCACAGGTAATGCAAAACCCGTTTCGAATACTTGTTCGCTGATCTGTTGATATAAAGCCATAAATGCAAACAGCACTTGCTCGTCCATTTTCCCATCAGAGCCAGGTGCAACCTCTTCTAACCACTGATGAACATCAAGCGGCTCAGGAGCACAGATCACCGCAAATAAGTAGCCTTGGGTTTGCGACAAGCTAAGCGCATCTTGATGCTGCGCTAAAAACTGACTTAAAAGCTCACTTTGCTGCTTTGAAAACTCAGGTAATTGCATACTGTTCGATTAATCCAATTTAAAAGTTTAGCGGATAACGGCCTTCGTTATCAGGACGACCAAGAAACTTAGCTGCATCATGCACTTCTTTTGGTAAGCTTGCTTCAGGTTTAATATAACCAGCTACTTTAAAGTCTAGATTCGCTTTTAATACTGCATCAGCTTCAAGCCCTAAACGGTTTTCTGGGTCAACAAGCACTGCTACATCACCGGATTTACAGCTTAAACGGCCGCTCAGAGGACCAATGCTAAACCAGTTGTTCATTCCTTTAACATCAATGTTAGGGCTCGCAATTTCACCGCTTAGACTTTCACAGTAAGGCTGACCTGAACTGTACTCGTCTAAATCAACTATTACGCGGCCTTGTGCACTAATCGGTAAAGGGAGTTGTAAACGCTCCATGGCACGTTCAACTGTTAAGCGTAAAGTAGTCTTTTTCACAGTGATGGCTTGGTTAAAGAGGCCATATGTAAAATCACCATGCCCTGAAATACCCGCTTTATCACGAGGATCACCAAAGCGTACCGTACCCACTAATTTACCTGTGAACAGTGACCAGCCCGATAACTGCCAACGCACATTATTTAATTGCTCACCATCAAAACGTACCTGCATAATGCGGCCGTCCCATAGCGAGCCACTGGCTTTACCTAATTGTAATTGCTTTGGTAAATGTGGCTTGGCTAAATCAAGTGCAACGGCAGCGGGTGTTTTTACCAGCGTAAACACCAAAAAACACATCACAAACACTGTGATTAATAAAATAACTCTTTTCATCGTTTACTTCTCTAGTACCAAACGACTTACACGCACAAAGCCTGATTTGTCATCTTTACTTAAATCTAAATTCTCAATTAGCACGCCATGTGAATTAACCAGTTCATCTAACCATTCAACAAGGTTATTAAACTCAACAGAGTCAATTGTTAAACGAAGTGAATTGTCATTTGGCTGCATTTTGCTAATGATAATTTGATAACGATTGCGGGTGCTATTAACGATTTGGCTTAAGCTACGGCTGCTCGTATTACGCGCGTTACCACTCGCTTTAAGTTTAATAATACTTTCATCAACCCACGCTAGCAGCTCTTGCTGTTTTATTGTGTCTTGCTCTGCTTTTTCGATAGCAGCGTTAAGTGGACGAAAGACCCCCATAACCAACACAAAAATAACAAACACACCACCTGCAACCATTACAAGTTGCTGCTCTTGTTCTTTTAACGAGCGCCAATAATTGATTATTTGGTTTTTCATGCCGCACCTCGTAACTTAATTTCACCAACGACAAAATCACCATCATTATTTAGCGAGCCTTGATCTACGGTTAAGCCACGCTGCTCTAAAATTGCTTTTACTTTACTAAATGACTGGAAATCTTTGCCGCGCGCACGAATACGTAATTCGTTACGACCTTGATCATAGCGAAGCGTTTCTGGTGTGAAATCTTTTACTTCACTAAAAATCGCAACCAGATCGTTAGTCAAATCTAAGAAGCCAGCTGTACTGCCACTTTCTATCAATGCAAGTTCGCTGCGAATTTGGCTACGAATAAGCTGAGGACGCACTTTTTTATTTGGAAAAGCACGCTGATAATTAGCAACCACTTCAGCTTTTGCGGCTTCAAGCTGGTTATTTAACTTATAAAGCTCAAGCGACTTAACACCAACACTGCAAACTAATGCAACACCTGCTGCAATAGCTGCTTTTTGCCAATAGCCCCACCAAATTGCTGATTTCTTCTTAAGCTGATAAACACCTTGGCGAAGGTTGAATTTCACCTCAGGTAACTGCTTAGCAAATAAGGCTAAAGGTAAATCGTATTGCTGCGTTTGAGCACTAAGGTTAACCGTATCAGGAAAAGCCGTAGCAGGGCTAAAGTGTGCAACATCAGGGTTACCTAATGCTGTTAAATAGCCAGCAAGCCAACTTGTCTCTACAGCGGCAATATGCCAGTTACCCTGCTTACATAGCCACTGCCCATTAAGCTCAATAGCGCGTAACTGAGTGTTGTCATCGACATCAGGTAACAATAAAGCATCCGGCAGTATTTTATATACTTCGATGCCATGCTCATTAAACTCAGCCAGCCATTGCTCAAACCATTCACGATCGGTCATCGCGATGTTAATCGCGTGCTTCTCATCAATAAGTGTTGGCTCTGCAATCGCTATGAATAAGTCATCAACATCACAGGCTATTTCTTCTTCTAGCATGTAAGGAAGTGCTTGCTCTAACTTGCGGCTCCACTTGGTTGGCAATGCGACCGTTTTTAGTTGTACTTGATCACTTGGTAGTAGTACAACCACTTCCCGTGATTGTGCTCTCTCTGTTAGCTCACCAAGTTGTGTTGCATTGGCAATTTCGCCGCTAGCAATTATTTCTTGTTCTGTTGGTGAGTAAATTAGCCAGTTAAGGCTGTCTTTTAATGTTTGACCCGTACGGATCAACAATATCTCTGTCACTGTACGCCTCCAAATTTTCGCGCCAGTATCGTTACTGTACCATTAGTGGCATGGAGTAAGGTGGTCATCGAAAAACGCAGTTCTGCAAATTCAGCCTGCGTTTGTAGTTTAAAATATTCACTGTTGATACTGAATAGGTCTTCAACGGCTTTCACATTTTGTGCGCCTTGTTGATTAACCTCTTCAAAAAATGCTTCTAAATCATCATAACCATCTTGAGGACGTGATGATAATACCGCTTCAGCGCCTGAAAGACTTAAGCCATCAATAAGCGAGCTTAATATAATGGCACTTTCTACAGGTAGTGTATTAACGTTTATTTGTAATAACTCACTACCTGGAATAACACACACAAATGGTAAAAGTTTCTCCATAACGAGTGGGTTAAAGCCTTTTACTAAACGAAGTTCTGACGTCGAAGCAAAATAGCTATTTGCCGTCATATATGGGTATTGTCGAGATAAGTACTCATCTTCTTCTGCACCTGAGCGATAGGTAATACTATCAGCGTCTAACCAATCAAACACGCTATCGGCCATGGCTTCTTCAGACTCATCGGTTGGTAAGTCTTCAATATTTTCTAATAATGCCAACAATGCCTTGTGTGCTGGGTTCGTTTTATTATTTGGATCCGTTTGTTGATCTGGCTTTACATGCAATGCATTTAAATTCAAACATGCTTGTAAGTCTGTAATTGTGCCACTTAAGGTACCATTATCAACCGGGTAAGGGACTCCACCCTGCTGTGCCCAGACTTGCTCTAAATGCGTTTTATCAGGATCATCTTTTTTAGTTTGTTTTAGTGCTTTAATTGCCAGCTCTTCAGCTGCAAAGGCATACCATTTAGCCTGTTGATGGTTTTGAATATTGCTGCTGCGCTGCACTTGCACCATTAAATTAGCACTCATCTCAACGGCTAACATAGCTGCTAGCGCCACAATAAATAGCACAATAACAAGCGCAGCACCTTTAGAACGTTTAATAGTAGTCATAGCTAACCACCCGTTCCGTTATTATTACCATTATTTGCTTGGGCAGTGACTTTACCTTCACCTGGCACTAAAAACACTCGACGAATGGGTTCCTGTTCTATTTTTTGAATAGTGACTGCCACCGCTTTTGGCAGTGCTTTAATTTGCCACTGTTCTTGCCATTCGTCTTTATCATCTAAAAATTCAAATTTAAGGTCTTCAATGTCTTCTAAAATGACTTGTGAACGCGGTTCCATGTTATCTAGTTGATCAACATACACCCGATACACTCGCTCAAGCTTGTCATCGATAACGCGGTAACCAACCGCTTGCAGTTCAGAGCGCGGCAGTAGATTAATTGGGTTGACCCAACCATCACGAACAAAGCCAATGCCATCGTATTGGCTATCAAGAACATAACGACCAGCTAACACATACGTTTCTTGAAAATCACCGGCTTCGTTTCGAACCTGACGCTTAGTCATTTGACTAAAATCTTGGTCCATCAAACGAAATAAGGTTTGAAAGCCATTTAACTCAGCAATTGTCTCGTCTGAGGCTTCTTTTGCTTTGGTTGTCGAATCCAGTATTTGATGGGTCGATAACACCACAAAGGCTAAGATGCCCATGGCGACAATCACTTCAAGTAAGGTAAAACCGCGTTGCTTCACTACTTATCACCTTTATTCAAATAAGTAGAAAGCTCATAAACTGGGTATTCAAGCTTTTCATCGGCAAACACGTTAATGGTGACCTTTACAAAGGTTTTATCAGCAGTAGGAACCACGTCCTGACGCCAATACCATTCAAAACCAGCGAGCGTTTCAGTACCTTTAACGCCATTTTTGCCTGTCCATTTATCGCCTTTGGCGCGTTGCTCAACCATTACATTCTCAGCAACCCAAGAAGCATAAGTTTGTTCTTCAATCGACGAAAGATGATTAATATGCTCACCAGTTGCCTGCATTGCGGCAATACCGGCCATTGCACAAATAGCCAGTGCAACCATCACTTCAAGTAAGGTAAAACCTGCTGACTTATTCATTATTCAGGCTCCATACGAAACTTTACCGGGGCCATAAATTCGCCTTCGATAAAATATTGCGGTTCACGCTCTTCTTTAAGCTCGTAAACCAATTGAAACGCACTGACTTCGCCAGAAGATAAAATAAGTACCTGCGGTATTTTGAGCTTTTGTAGCTCAAGTAGGCTGTCTTCGTCACCACCGCTCATTAATTCACGCCAGTTTGACTGCTCTAATAAGTTATCTTGTGCCCAGGCTAAATCATCAAGGTTAAGAGTGAGCTTAAAGCGCTCATCAACCTTAATCGGGGCAAACAGTTTTTCACGGTCAAACGTAACCCACTTATCACCGTCAAAAACTAAAAATTCAAATGTATCTTGGTCAAGATGAAAACCCAGCTCAACCTGATTTAAAATCGCAAACTCAGACGCCATATTAATCGTAGTATGTAATCTGAGCGCTTGTTTTTCGAGTTCTTCTTCAGCACCACCATCAAAACTGTAGGCAACCATTTTGGTGACAAAACCAATCACCACGAGCACCATTAATATTTCGATGAGGCTAAACCCTTTCGCGTGCTTAGCACGGCCAGCCAAACGCAAACGACCAAGGCTTACCATAATAGTAAGCCTTGATGTGTATAAGCTTTGTTCAGTTGGCTGAATTTAGGCATTATTACTTTTCTTCATCCCAGTTACCGATGTCATCATCAGTACCTGCTTCACCATCAGGACCCATTGAAAAGATATCAATTTTACCGATTTCTCCTGGGCTGATTAGTTGGTAAGGGTTACCCCATGGATCTTCTGGTAATTTCTCAAGGAAACCGCCATCAGGAAAACGCTTTGGAATTGGCTCAATGCTTGTTTTATTTACTAGCGCTTCTAAGCCTTGCTCTGTGGTTGGATACGCTTTGTTTTTAAGCTTGTATAAGCTTAACGCATCTTCAATTTGTTGAATATCTAAGTGTGCTTTATCGATTGCAGCTTCTTCTTGCTGACCCATGATATTTGGCGCCACAATTGACATGATCATACCGATGATAACCAGTACTACCATGACTTCTAGTAATGAGAAACCTGACTGTTTGTTCACAAAAATACCTCTAACTTTCTTCAAAAATTTATTATAGAGCGGCAGTGTTAGCTGCTAATTGCTCTAGTGTTCCCTAATTTAAAGACCTACAGCCTTATTCATTGCCATAATCGGCTGTAGTATTGCCATAACAATAAACAATACAATTACCGCCATTGAAGCAATCATCGCGGGCTCTAATAGTTTCAGAGACACGTTTACCATGCTCTCAAACTCACGATCTTGGTTATTTGCAGCACGCTCAAGCATTTGCTCAAGTTCACCTGATTTTTCACCACTGGCTATCATGTGTAGCATCATAGGTGGGAAAAGTTTGGTTTGCTGAAGTGAAGCACGAAGACTCGCCCCTTCACTCACACGTGTTGCAGCATCTTGCACTGACTTTTTCATTTTTTCGTTAACCAGTACACCACCTGAAATACGCATCCCTTCAAGTAGCGGCACTGAGCTTGACGATAAAATACTTAAAGTTCGAGCAAAACGCGCCGTATTAACACCGCGTGCTACCTTACCAATACCCGGTAAATGAAGCACTTTTTCGTCATACCAGTAACGAATATGCGGCTGCTTAAGCGCTTGCTTAATAGCCACTGCTAACACGGTTATAATGACTAAACTTATAAACCAGTAATTTTGTACAAAATTACTCGCAGCCATTACCCATTCGGTGGTCCAGGGTAATACTTGTTTTGATTTTTCGAAGGTCTTCAGGATTTTTGGTACCACAGTACCTAACAATACAGAGACAATCGCAATAGCAAATACCACAAGTATGGTTGGATAAACCATCGCCTGTGTGATTTGACTACGCATATGCTGACGTTGTTCCGTGTAATCTGCTAAACGATTTAAAACTTGGTCTAGGTGACCCGATTTTTCACCTGCTGCCACCATGGCGCGATACAAATCATCAAATACATGCGGAAACTCACTCATGCCATCTGCTAAGGTATAGCCTTCAACAACCTTTGAGCGCACGGCCATTAGCATGCGCTTTAAACGCGGCTTTTCACACTGCTCAGCCACCGCCATGACAGCCCCTTCAACAGGTAATGCTGACTGGATTAAAGTTGCGAGCTGGCGAGTGATTAATGCTAAATCTGAAGTCGAAATTTTTGGTTTAAAGAAGCTACCAAATAGAGAGCCCTTTGCCCCAGTCGCTTGCTTTTCACCTTCTGCAGCAGCAACGACTTCTAAAGGCATTAAACCTTGATCGCGCAAGGTTTGGCGGATTTGCTTTACCGTATCAGCTTCAAGAATGCCTTTTTTCTCTTTACCTCTGCCATCGAGGGCACGGTATTCAAATGCTGCCATAATTAACCTTCCTCACGTGTTACACGCAGGACTTCTTCTAAGGTAGTGCGACCTGCAAGTACGCGATTACAGCCATCTTGGCGAATACTTGGGCTATGTTTGCGAATGTATTTTTCAACACTTTGTTCGCCTTTACCGCTGTGGATCATTTCGCGAATTGTTTCATCAACAACCAGCAATTCATGAATACCAGTACGACCGCGATAACCATTAAAGTTACACTCTTCACAACCAACTGCACGATAAATTGTTGGCGGCTCAGCAGGATTAACACCTAATAACTGGCACTCGCGCTCATCAGCAATGTGACCTTCTTTACAACTATTACATAAAGTACGTACAAGACGTTGTGACAATACACCGAGTAACGATGATGACAGTAAGAAAGGCTCCACGCCCATGTCTTCCATACGCGTGATAGCACCAGCAGCTGTATTAGTATGCAGTGTTGACATAACCAAGTGACCGGTTAATGACGCTTGCACACCAATTTGCGCTGTTTCAAGGTCACGGATTTCACCCACCATTACGACGTCAGGGTCTTGACGAAGGATGGCACGTAAGCCTCGAGCAAAGGTCATATCTACCTTGGTATTAACCTGAGTTTGACCAATACCTGGGATCTCGTACTCGATAGGATCTTCAACGGTAAGAATATTGCGGTCCCGTGAGTTTATTTGGCTCATCCCCGCATACAAGGTGGTACTTTTACCAGAACCCGTAGGGCCAGTTACTAAGATAATACCGTGCGGCTTACTGATTAAATCAGCAAACAATTCACGGTTACGCTCAGTCATACCTAAATCTTCAAGGTTCAGACGCGCGTTGTTTTTATCAAGTAGACGCAATACAACACGCTCACCAAAGCTTGATGGCATTGTCGATACACGCACATCAACAGCACGACCAGCAATACGTAAACTAATACGACCATCTTGCGGAATACGTTTTTCAGCAATATCTAGCTTTGCCATAACCTTAATACGCGACACCAGCAGTGAAGCGAGTTTACGGTTCGGCTTTAACACTTCTTTTAATACGCCATCAACCCTAAAGCGAATTACCAGCTCTTGCTCAAAGGTTTCGATATGAATATCTGAAGCACCTTCTTTGATTGCTTCGCTGAGCATTGCGTTGATCAGTTTGATGATTGGTGCATCGTCATCACCAGCAAGAAGATCTTCAGTTTGCGGTAATTCATCTGCAAGCGAGAATAAATCAACCTCGTTACCGATATCTTCCATCATTTGCTGTGTTTCAGAACTATCACGCTGATAAGAAGCTTCAAGCAACAGCTCAAATTTGTCATCAGGTAATTGTTCTAGCGAAAAACCATGACCCGCAATACGGCGTACTTCAAGTAAAGCATCAACATCTAACTCACCGCGATAATACACAGTCCAGTTATCCTGATCTTTACTCAATAATACGCCTGTACGACGCGCGTACGAGAATGGCAAACGCTTGGTTGGCAAGCTAACAAGATCATCACTTGTTAGCAGCTCATCATGACTTGCCGGCGCTTCTGACGCTAACTCATCATTGATTTCTGTAATTGCATTAGTCATCGTTGCGCTCATTCGCGTTTTGTTGTTTTAGGTACTCTTCGTACGTTGGCGGTAATATCAAAGCATCATTCCATTCAGGAAGAATTGGTGCATCCGTCAACGGCATTAAATCAATACCATCTTCTTTTTGTTTGTGTTGTTCGCCACGAATAAAGTTATATTTCGAGTGGCTCAATTTATTCATGCTGATGCCATCGCGAACAATGGTAGGACGAATAAATACAATCAGGTTACGCTTGCGCTTACTCGTGCTGGTTGAGCGGAATAAATGACCAAGTACCGGAATATCACCTAATAATGGTACTTTAGAAACACTTTCTTGCACGTCTTCATCAATCAAGCCGCCAAGTACAACCATGCCGCCATCATCAGCCATAACCGTAGTTTTAATAGCACGTTTGTTTACTGAAATATCAACCGCAGTCGCACCACTTACACTTGAAACCTCTTGTTCAATCGTTAATTGAACTGCTGAGCCATCATTGATTTGTGGTGTTACTTTCAGTTTCACACCCACTTCTTGACGTTCAACTGTTTGGAATGGGTTAGCGTTATTTGAGCCTGTTTGCGAACCTGTGATAATAGGTACTTCTTGACCAACAATCATTGATGCTTCTTCGTTATCCATGGTCGTTACAGATGGCGTAGCAAGAATATTAGAGTTAGTGTCCGTTGAAACAGCTTGGATAATTGCACCCCAGTCATTTTTAACAATACCCATTGCTAGACCATTAATACCACCAAGTAGTGAAGCAAGTGCTGTTAAGTCACCTTCTTGTGTTTCAGAGGTACTTGTCACAGTGCCAGTTTCAGTACCGACTACCGTGCCTTCAATCGTTTTATCACGCGCTTGTTCAGCAGCAACAGCTAACGAACCAACAGGTACTGTGGTGCCATTGTTGAACTGCATCATGCCGCCTTGCTCTGAAATCCACTGTAAGCCTAAGTTGATACCATCGGCTTCTAACACCTCAACGATAATAGCTTCAACTAAAACCTGAGCACGACGAACATCAAGACGTTCAATAACTTGCTCAAGCGAACGCATGGTGTCAGGCTGTGCAGTGATTACGAGTGAGTTTGAATCTGGGTGTGCTTCAATGCTTGTTTCGTTTTGATTACGTGAGCGAGTTTTTGTTGCACCGCCTTGCGCGTCTTCTGCTAATGTCTTGCTTACGCCCTGCAATACTTTTACAAGGTCTTCTGCTTTGGCGTAATTAAGATAGATAACCTTAGTATTACCTTGGTTTTCTAGCTCACCATCTAAACGGCTAATCAATTCAACAGCACGTGTACGCGCTTGTGCTTCACCACTGACAATCACACTGTTAGTACGACCATCAGCAACAACTTTAGGGATTAAAAACTCAGGAACACTCCCTTTGCCACCATCTTTGTAAATATTCTCAACAACCGACACTACATCGTCAGCGGTAGCAAATTTAAGTTTTACGATATCAACGCGCTTATCACCGGCTTGGTCAACCGAACGAATGATTTCAACTAAACGGTTAACTGACGCGGCATGACCGGTCAACATCATCACGTTTGCTGCATTGAAGTTAGCAACGTGGCCGCCATCTTTTTGATCACTAAATTGACGAACTAGCGGGCCAAGCTCTTGTACGCTTACATTTTTAACACGTACAACACGTGTCACCATCATATCGCCACTGGCTTGGTTATCTTCAGTGATCAGCGGTACGTTCGACTTTTTAGCGTCAGAACTTTTTTCAATTTTGATAATACCGTTATCCATCTCTACAGCTGAATAACCATAAACCTCAAGTACATTTAAAAAGAACTGGTAATAAAGCTTCTCGTCCATTAGCTCGTAACTGCGCACATTGACTTTGCCGCGCACATTCGGGTCAATAATGACGGTTTTATTTAGATTTTTACCAACGATATTAATAAATTCATTAATATCAGTGCCTTTAAAATTAGCCGCATACTCAACAGCAGATACTGAAAGCGATAATCCTGTTAATAAAAAAAGCGCTGCATATTTAGCTAACCCTTTTTTGATTTTTGTGAGGTGTAGCGCGTGAACCATTCTATAAAAACTCCAAAGCTAGTTATTGCAGGCTAAATTGCACATCAATTTGCTCACCATCGCGTTCGATAGTGATACTTGCGTCAGTACTATTTCGTAATTCGTTTATTGCTGACATTGCCTGTTTCAAATCATTTAATTGATAGCCATTAATCGCAATAGCTAAATCATTATTCATTAGTCCCATCTGCTTGAATAGAGCAGGATCTTTACCTGGGCTTAAGCGATAACCCACTAACTCACCATCAACCATCGCTTGAGAGACGCGAATGTAGTCAAATAGTTTACCGGGATCGTCTAATACTTCTTCACGCGTTTCGATAAGCGCTTCTTTTACATCTTCATCTTCAGTCGCATTTATTTCATTATTTTCGACAAGCTGAGGGCCTGCGGTTAATTCTGACTCTTTGCGCTCCGCCAATACAGGCATAGAGACTTTTTTAGTAAAGTCGAGGCCATCCAGCATTAAGGTTTCAAAGCGGCCGCTTACATCTAAAATTACTCGGTCAGGTAATACTTGAGCAAGCTTGGCACGAGTGCCTTTAATTGCATCATCGACAACATAGGTTTCTTGCTTGCCTTGAGATTCAATAATAGCAAGACCCGCTTGATCATTTTGGCTGACCGCAACAATACCAGTTAGGTTAATACTTAGACGTGTTTCAGGGGCGTTGTTAATGACTTGATTTTGTTTCGCGGCAGGTTTCTTAGTTTCGACAACAACTTTGCCGAATAGATTTTGTTCAATAATTTGGCGAGAGCTGACTGTCTCAACTCGTTTAGCCATGCTGTTAACACCGGTTACTGGCAGTGCTCTTGTATCGGGTTCTGGCCACACAAGCCAAAACAGCTTAGATGACAAAAAAGCAATGTAAACAACAACTAACAGCACTACAAATGCACTTAGCTTGGCATGAGGTAAGCCGTTTAAAAACTGTTTAACTTGTTGTAAGTGTTGATCCATAAACTCTATTTCTTATTTTAATTTACTGCTTGATAGCTGGCCTATAGTACCTTTTCATTTTTCATTCAACAAGCGCACGTATATTAAACTTTGTAAACAAGGTAATTTCGACAAACAGGGGCTGCAAGGAATAACTATGACTATTTCTTTGTGATTAAGTTTCATGGTAAATTTTGCCTATATATAAGCAGCTTTAAAAGAGCACAATTGTGTCAAAAGGTAACACTCAAAAGTCGCAAGACAAACAAGACGAATTAAGCGTGCGCCTTGATAAATGGTTATGGGCTGCCCGCTTTTATAAAACCCGCTCAATAGCACGAGACATGGTGCAAGGCGGCAAAGTACATTATAATGGACAACGTACCAAGCCCAGCAAAATTGTCGAAGTAGGTGCAGTGGTAAAACTGCTACAAGGGGTCGACGAAAAGGTTGTGACAATCGAAAAGATCCTTGAAAAACGTCAAGGTGCCCCCATTGCACAAACCTTATATCAAGAAACTCAAGCTAGTATTGAGAAACGCGAAGCAAATGCTATCGCCCGAAAGAACAACAGCTTCTTTGCTCCACATCCTGATCGTAAACCAGATAAGAAGCAAAGACGTGAACTGTTAAAAATGAAATCAAGTTAGGTAATGCAACTCATGCAACAAGATTTACTTCATCGTTATATATTTGATCAGCTCGATGTACGTGGCGAACTCGTACAAATTGAAAACACTTATCAAGAGATGATCGCAAACCATAATTACCCAGCACCTGTGCAAACCTTATTAGGTGAACTACTTGTTGCTACCTGCTTATTAACAGCTACTTTAAAGTTTGAAGGCGAAATTGCCGTTCAACTACAAGGCGACGGCCCTGTTAAATATGCGGTAATTAATGGTGACGATAAACAAAACATGCGAGGCATCGCACGCCTACAAGGTGAAGTAACCGGTAGCTCAATAAAAGACTTAATTGGTAATGGCTATATGGTTATTACAATTACGCCAACTAAAGGTGAGCGATACCAAGGTATTGTACCGTTAGAGCACGATAGCTTAGATAAATGCCTTGAAAACTATTTTGAGCAATCGGAACAGTTAAAAACACGTCTTTGGTTTGCGACTGAAGTAACAGCAGACACAGCCAAAGCTGCTGGCTTATTCTTGCAAGTATTACCTGTAAATAAAGACAAGTCAGTTGAAGACTTCACTCATCTTGAAGCGATCAGTAACACGATTAAAGATGAAGAGTTGCTAGGTTTAGATGCCAATACTGTTCTGACTCGACTTTACCATGAAGATAATCCTCAGTTATTCGAACCACAGTCTATTAGCTTCCGTTGTGGCTGTAGCAGAGACAAAACAATTGCTGCATTAGTAAATGTAGGTCAAGACGAATTACTTGCCGACGTGCAAGCAAATGGTGAAGTAAAAATTAGCTGTCATTATTGCTTAAAAGATTACATCTTTAACGAGCAAGATATTAAAGCCATATTTAATTAATACACCATAATAAATATTATTATATTAAAAGCCGCCATCAGTGCGGCTTTTTTATTAAAAAAAATATCAAAACTAATGATACCGGTGTCATGAAAAAGCGCCATTTTATGACACCGGTATCATTGAAATTATTCATGTTTTTTGCCAAATATATGCCTTTTTAAGCCCTTCAGACACTCGAATATCCCTAATCCTTCTGTTACTATTATTTTAGCAAAAGGGAAAACTAAGAACCCCAGAGCTATCCCGTTCAATCTCTCACAATTTAGGTATAAACATGACTGCAAACGCTACTAGTTTTGTTGATCTTACAGCAGCTGAACTTGTCGAACACGCTATTCGTCGTGGCGAAGGGACTCTAGCCGCTAATGGTGCTTTTGTTGCTAAAACCGGTGTACGCACTGGCCGCTCTCCAAAAGATCGTTTTATTGTTCAAGAGCCAAGCACTGAAAACGAAATCCAATGGGGCAACGTAAACCGCCCATTCGATGCAGACAAGTTTGATGCGTTATGGGCCCGTGTAGAAGAACACGTGAAAAGCAACGACCACTTCATCTCTCACCTAGAAGTTGGCGCTGATCCTGAGCACTATTTACCAGTTGTAGTTACAACAGAAACTGCATGGCATCATATTTTTGCCAAAAACATGTTTATCGAACCTCAAACATACAATACTGCTGACTTCCCTGAGTGGCAGGTAATGAATGTACCTTCATTTGTATGTGACCCAGAGCGTGATGGCACTAACAGTGACGGCACTGTAATCATTAACTTCGCACAACGTAAAGTACTACTAGCTGGTATGCGCTACGCAGGCGAAATGAAGAAATCAATGTTCTCTGTACAAAACTTCCTACTTCCTGCAAAAGGTGTATTACCAATGCACTGCTCTGCAAACGTAGGTGAAGCAGGCGATACTGCGTTATTCTTCGGTCTATCTGGTACAGGTAAAACAACATTATCTGCAGATCCTACTCGTTTCCTTATTGGTGATGACGAGCACGGTTGGGCACCTGGTAGCGTATTTAATATCGAAGGTGGTTGTTACGCTAAATGTATCGACCTTTCACAAAAGAACGAACCAGTTATTTGGAATGCAATTCGCTTCGGTACAATCTTAGAAAACGTGGTACTTGACGAAAATCGTGTACCAGATTTCCATGATACAAGCCTGACACAAAATAGCCGCGCAGCTTACCCGCTTGAGCACGTTGAAAAACGTAAAGTAGAAAACCGTGCTGGCGAGCCAAAAGCCGTTGTGTTCTTAACATGTGACGTAAGTGGTGTATTACCACCAGTTTCAGTACTAACTGAAGAAGCTGCTGCATACCACTTCTTAAGCGGTTACACTGCGAAAGTAGGTTCAACTGAAATCGGTTCAACAAGCGACATCGAGTCTACGTTCTCAACATGTTTCGGTGCTCCGTTCTTCCCACGTCCTGCTGGCGTTTATGCAGAGCTTCTAATGAAGCGTGTACGTGAATTCGGCGCTAAAGTATACCTAGTTAACACAGGTTGGACAGGTGGCCCTTACGGTACTGGTCAACGCTTCGATATCCCGACTACACGTGCTGTAGTTGATGCAATCGTATCAGGTAAACTGGCAGATGTTGAAACTCAACACATCGACGTTCTAAACCTAGATGTACCAGTTGCAGTTCCAGGTGTAGACAGCCAACTTCTTAACCCAATCAACACATGGGAAGATAAAGAGAAGTACGCAGAATACGCAAACAAGCTAGCTTCTGACTTCACTGAAAACTTCGCTAAATACGATGTTTCAGAAGCAATCAAATCAGCAGGTCCAAAAGCTTAATATCAAGCTTACCCTCAGATTAAAAAACGCCAGCTATATGCTGGCGTTTTTGTTTTTGGGGGATGAGTTTGAGTTACGAGTTGCGAGAGTAAAGTTAGCGAGGGGAAAGTTTGAAGGTCTGGCGTAGGTTGGGTAGAGCGAAGTGAAACCCAACACATCACAGGGCTATCAGCTTTCAGCCGTCAGCGATCAGCCGCGCGGTGTGGGTGATTGTTGCTGCGTCTTCCTATGCAATTAGGCTCTAGGCTATAGGCTCTAGGCAAAGTTTACTTGTAGGAATGGCTTTAGCCATGAATATATTTTTTGGTCTAGATTCGGCACTGAAGTGCCTCCTACGGGGGTTGTTGCTGAGGGAGTCTCTGAACTAAACAACCCCGCAGTTCAACTGACATCTAATATCTGACGTTTGAGATACGTATTACGTAGGGATGGCTTTAGCCATGAATTTGTTTGTTATGGTCTAGATTCGGCACTGAAGTGCCTCCTACAGGGGTTTGTTGCTGAGGGTGACTCAGTTACCTAACAACCCGGTAGATCAACTGACATCTAATATCTGACGTCTGAGATTCTTATCACGTAGGAATGGCCTTAGCCATGAATGTGTTTGTTATGGTCTAGATTCGGCACTGAAGTGCCTCCTACGGGGTTTTGTTGCTGAGGGTGACTCTGTACTAAACAACCACACAGTTCAACTTTACCCTTGCTAACTAACAACTCGCTAACTCATGTTGGGTTTCGCTCCGCTCTAGCCAACCTACCTGGAGGATGAGCAGGGTGAGCTTAGAATGACTCTGTACTAAACAACCACACAGTTCAACTTTACCCTTGCTAACTTGCAACTCGCTAACTCGTGTTGGGTTTCGCTCCGCTCTACCCAACCTACCTCAAGAATGAATAGGGCACGTTATGTGAATAGCTAAAACGCAAAAAAGCCCGACTCTTTCGAATCGGGCTTTCTCTTATTTGGAGCCTGGCGATGACCTACTTTCACATAGCAGCTGCTACACTATCATCGGCGCTGTTTCGTTTCACTACTGAGTTCGGCATGGGGTCAG
>NZ_JAYMDY010000032.1:0-19275 GCF_037027245.1 Pseudoalteromonas sp. CH_XMU1449-3 | reverse complement strand
GTTCTCACTAGACTTTTAAAGTCTCTGAAGGGCCGTTGAAGACTACAACGTTGATAGGCAGGATGTGGAAGTGGTGTGAGCCATTAAGATAACCTGTACAAATTACCCGTGAGGCTTAACCATACAACGCCAAACGCGTTTTATGACAGCGTAACAGACAGAAGTTAAGACACTAAAGTAGATTTTACGAAGCTGTAAGCCATAAGCTTTAAGCTGTAAGAAAATATCAGATTTCCAGATTTATTAATTTGCTCAAAAGAGCGAATTAAAACCAAATTTGCTTGGTGACAATAGCGTTTTGGACCCACCTGACCCCATGCCGAACTCAGTAGTGAAACGAAACAGCGCCGATGATAGTGTAGCAGCTGCTATGTGAAAGTAGGTCATCGCCAGGCTCCAAATTAAAGAAAGCCCGATTCGAAAGAGTCGGGCTTTTTTGCGTCTGGAGCTGTCAGCTGTCAGCTTTCAGCTGTCAGACGTCAGTTGAAACACAGAGTATCTCTCAGCAACACCCCAGTAGGAGGCACTTCAGTGCCGAATCTAGACCATAACAAACACATTCATGGCTAAGGCCATTCCTACAAGTACACTTTGCCTAGAACCTAGAACCTAGAACCTAGAACCTAGAACCTAGAACCTAGAACCTAGAACCTAGAGCCTCCAGCAGGGGGAGACGCAGTACCAAACACCCACACCGAGCGGCTGATCGCTGACGGCTGAAAGCTGATAGCTCTGTGTTGGGTTTCGCTGCGCTCTACCCAACCTACGCCAGATCTCAAAACTTTCCCCTTGCAAACTTTACCCTTTCCCCTCGCTAACTTACTTTTATAACACTCATTCCCCTTGCCTTTGCTCTGCTTTAGCTAGCTGAATGTATTTTGTTTCGACTAATTGTGAGAGGGGAACAAGTTCGAAGCCTTGCTGTTGTAGTTCAGGGAGGGCTTGTTGTAGAAAAGCAACGGTTTCTGGGTAGGGATGGGCAATGGCGATTGCGTAGTTGAAGTGTGCAGCTTTGCTTTTTAGTTCTTCAAGTTGATGCTGTAGCTGACTTTGGGTGACATTGTTATCAAGAAATACATGACGAGATACGTTTGCAACACCATACAGGTTAGCAACGTTTTGTGCTTCACTTTGACTCGTTGTACGGCTATCTAAGAAGTACAAACCGCGTTTCTTCAATACTTCCATCGTCCATTTCATAGGCTCAGTAAGCTGTGTTAACTCAGAGCCCATGTGGTTATTGACCCCTTTTACTTGTGGTAAAGTGGCTAATGCATGACCAAGGGTTGTTTGTAACTCTGACTTAGTCATAGTATCGGTGAGTGCACCCGGACCAAGTGCTTTGCTTTTATCAAGCGCTTGCATTGGTACATGTAAAAGTAATTCTTTCTGAGTTTTACTGGCGCGCTCAGCAAATATTTGTGAATAGGGTGTATGGGGCAAGATTGAGAAGGTCACTTGCCCTGGTAAGTTTAATATTTCAAGATCTCGCTGATGATTGCCTATATCATCAATTACTATGGCTATTTGCTTTGCTTGGCAGAATAGCGGTAGGCAACATACGGCGAGTAATAAGCCTGTTTTTAAATTCACTTTTTGTAATTATTATATCCGTTGTGAGCATTTACTTACTGCATAATAAAGAGCTGCTTTGCTGTAAGTTGCTTTTTGTCTTGTCCATCTAGAAGTGAGCTAAAAAGCGCCAATTCTTGGATGTTTTTTATTATAACGCCTTGGTCAATTTCTGAAAGCATTGTTTGATTAATACTCACATCTGGGGTGATCCCCTTTCCATCGATAGATTGGCCCGCTGGTGTGTAATAACGTGCTGTAGTCAGTTTTAATGCGGTATTACCGTTACCTAATGGTATCAGCGATTGCACTGAGCCCTTACCAAAAGAAGTTTCGCCAATTAGCACCGCTCGTTGATTATCTCTTAATGCTGCTGCGAGTATTTCAGCGGCAGAGGCAGAGTTTTCGTTAATCAGTACAGCAATGGGAGCGCCATTGAGTATGTCGCCTTTATGGGCTTTATACTTCTGATTAGCTTCATTAAAGCGGCCTTTGGTTGACACTATGGTGCCGTTATCTAAGAACAGATCTGCAACTTCAATGGCCCCTTGTAATGTACCGCCCGGGTTATCGCGTAAATCAATAATTAAACCTGAAAGAGGGAAGCTATTGGTGACCTGCATTTTTGCAAGCTCCCGAGCAACATCGTGTAATGTGTGGTTATTGAATGAGTTGATACTGATAAGCGCAACGCCTGTATCTGCTAAATGGCCATGAACGCTTTGTAAGTTGATTTGTTGGCGCTTGATCGAGAAATTTAGCTCAGTATCTTTCTCTCTTTTTACAGCTACATCGACAGCACTTTGACCGCTTTGGCGAATTAATTTAGCCACTTCTTCGATGCTTTTGTCTAAAATAGGTTGTTGATTAATCGCTATAACTTCATCATTTACCTGAAGACCCGCAAGCGCCGCAGGTGAGTTATTAATAGTGTTAACAATATAAACCCGACCATCTTCAACTTTTACTTCTATACCGAGTCCCGTGTATCTACCATTAGTGCTACTGAAGATAGCATCGAGCTCAGTTTCGTCGAGGTATTTTGAGTATGGATCAAGGCGTTCGAATAACGCCTCAACTTGTAAGTTATCAGGCTGGGTTACAAATGTGTTTTGTAGTTTCAGATCATCAACATAATATGTATGGATATTAAATAGAATTTCGTTTAGTTGCTGATGCTGTAGTGACTGTAACGAGGGTTTTGCAATAGCCTGAAACGATTGCAGTATCAGGCATAGCAAGCTGACAAGTAATAAAAAAGACAGCTGAGTAAAAAACTTAGCTGGGGATAAATGAGCTTTGTAAGAGTAAGTTGTGTTTAGCATCAGCTGCTCCTCATAGAGTGCAGCTATTTAATCAATTAAATGCGTCTGCACCATTTTACAGGATTTACTGCGCGTCCTTTGTGGCGTATTTCAAAGTATAGACCAGGATCCGGTTGTCCGCCGCTTTGACCGACTAATGCAATTGTTTCGCCTTCTCTAACAAGGTCGCCAACATCGCGAAGTAGAGTTTGAGCGTGACCATATAAGCTCATAAAGCCGTTGCCATGATCAATAGCGATAACCCAGCCAAAGCCATTTAGCCAGTCTGCGTAAACAACTTGGCCGTTCTGTACGCTTTTAACATTACTGCCTTCTTTAGCGCTGATAAGTACGCCTTTCCAATCTATGTTGCCGTGCTTGCGTTGCCCAAAGCGGTGGCGTAATGCCCCTTTGGTTGGCCAGTCGAGTTTGCCCTTACTACTTTGTAAGCCTAGTAATTCAACTTTTTCATTTCGCTCTTGCTCAAGCTCTTCAATGGCGGTGATCAGGGTTTGCTCATTTTCTTTTAAGTAATCAATAGAGCTTTTAGTTTCTTTTAACGCTGACTGGAGTTTATTGAGGTTAGTTTTACGCTCTTGTTGTGCATTGACTAGAGCTTGCTGGCGTCTTTTTTGCTCATCATATAAGGCAACTAGACGTTGTTTGGTTTTTTCAAGCTCAGCCTGGTTGTCTGCAATTTCTTGCTGTAGTGCTTTGAGCTCTTCAATTTGCTCAATACGCGCTTTATTTAAATAATTATAATAACTTAGCGTGCGCTCAATTTTGGCTGTGTCTTGTTGGTTAAGCAACATTTTTGAGTAGTCATGGCTACCCGCCATATAGGCGCTTTTTAGTTGTGCAGCTAATAAGGTTTGGCGCTGTGCTTGCTGGGCTTTAAGTTGCTCAACTTTAGCTTGTTGTTCTCGTTGTTGTTGCTCATTTTCTTTAACTGATTGGGCGGTAAGGTTTAATGCTTTGGCATTTTGAGCTATGTCGAGTTCATGGGCGCGCAGATCTTTGCGCATTTGGGCAATGGACTTGCGTTGACCTTTAAGCTCAGCCTCTGTTTTTTGTAAAGCTGATTGAATGTCTGATAAGTCTTTTTTGGTTTGATCTTCATTAGCAACAACCGAAGTTGCTACTAATGAAGTCAGTATTAAACCAGTTTTAAAGAAGTGGTTAATACATTTACTCATAGCTTATTTCAGCGTCATGATTGGTTTACCAGTCATTTCACTTGGCTGCTCTAAGCCGAGTAGGTGAAGCATGGTTGGAGCCACGTCACTCAATGTTTTAGCATCATGTGGTGTTGCATCACGGCCAACATAGATAAATGGTACTGGCTCACTGGTGTGTGCGGTATGTGCTTGGCCCGTTGCTGGGTTAGCCATTTGTTCAGCATTACCATGATCGGCTGTAATAAGCGCTTCACCACCATGTTCTTCAAGTGCTGCAACTACACGACCAATACAATGATCAACTGCTTCACATGCTTTCACTGCTGCTTCGAATACGCCAGAGTGACCTACCATGTCTCCGTTAGGGTAGTTACAGATGATGGCATCGTATTTACCGCTAGCGATTGCTTCAACCAATTTATCGGTCAGCATTTCTGAGTTCATTTCTGGTTGCAGATCGTATGTTGCTACTTGTGGTGATGGAATTAGTTCGCGAGTCTCACCAACAAATTCATCTTCACGACCACCACTAAAGAAAAAGGTCACGTGTGCGTATTTTTCTGTTTCAGAAATACGTAGCTGTGTTTTACCTTGCTTCTCTAACCATTCGCCTAATACATTTGTTAAAGGCTCTGGGGCAAATGCAATCGGCGCTTTGATGTCTGCTGCATACTCAGTCATCATTACAAATGCGCTTAACTGTGGTGATTTTTTCTTATCAAAACCACTGAAGTCAGCATCAACAAAGGCACGAGTCATTTCACGTGCTCGGTCTGCTCTAAAGTTAGCAAAGATAACAGTGTCGCCATCATTGATCTCAGCAGCTGCTTGGCCTTCTGGCACAACAGTTGTTGCAGCTACGAACTCGTCGTTCTCGTCACGTGCATAAGCCGCTTCTAGTGCGGTTACACCGTCAGTGTAGCTGTATTCAGCAATACCACTAACCATAACATCATATGCAAGCTCGACACGATTCCAACGGTTATCGCGGTCCATTGCATAGTAACGACCAACAAGCGTTGCTAAGCGGCCACAGCCAAGTTCTGCAAATAAGGCTTCGATGCGCTCAATTGATGCTTTTGCGCTACGTGGTGGTGTGTCACGGCCGTCTAAGAAACCGTGGAAGTAGACTTCTTTTGCACCGCGCTTAGCTGCAAGTTCAATCGTTGCCACAATGTGGTCTTCGTGACTATGAACACCACCTGGGCTTAAAAGACCCATAATATGCACGGCTTTGCCTGCATTTACAGCTTTGTCGATATTATCAACAAGTGCTGGGTTGCTATCGAACTCACCATCATCAATGGCTTTAGTGATGCGAGTAAAATCTTGGTAAACGATACGGCCAGCACCTAAATTTACATGGCCTACTTCAGAGTTACCCATTTGTCCTGCAGGTAAACCAACATCAAGTCCCGAACCTGAAATTAATGTATGTGGGCGGGTTGCCCAAAGGTTGTCGAGTACTGGGGTATTAGCAGCAAGTATGGCGTTACTTTCTGTGTCTTCACGGTATCCCCAACCGTCTAAGATCATTAATACCAATGGTTTTTTATGCTCTGTCATTATAGCTCCTGAAGATTGGCACTTATATATCACTAGCATACCGTGTTTTATGGTTTTGATCAGCTATCAATATGTCATATTAAAATATTTCACGCCCTAGCATTTTCAATTGAAGCACGTATACTTGCGTGGCAAATTTTAATTAACCCATGGCTATGCGCTGTGGTACCTAAATTTCTTAGTGGAAAACGCATGGATCAATATATTGAATTTATCTCGAATCATCCGGTTTTGAGCATTATCTGGTTAGCATTAGTCGCTATGCTGATCAGCAGTTGGTTTAAAAGTAAATTTTCGGCTATCCGTCAAATCAACCCACAGCAACTTACCTTGCTAATTAACCGTGATGATGGTCAAGTGATTGATATACGTGCACAAAAAGAGTTTAACTCTGGCCGTATTGCAGGCGCAACTCACTTAAATCCGGAAAAAGCAAAGCAATCTGATTTTTCAAGCCTTGAAAAGTTTAAGACTAAACCCATTATACTAGTATGTACCACGGGCATGACTGCCTCAGGTATCGCAACTGCAATGCATAAAGCAGGTTTTGAGCGTGTTTATGTATTAGCGGGCGGTATGGGCGCTTGGCAATCAGCTAGCTTACCAACAACGACCGGTCGTTAATAAGGCTCACTGCCCGATAGAGGAATTATTATGAGTAATGTTGTTCTTTACACAAAAGCATACTGTCCATTCTGCCAACGTGCTTTGGCGTTATTAGACAGTAAAGGTGTAGACTACACGAATATCGATATTGGTGTTCACCCTGAGCGTCGTGATGAAATGATCGACAAAGCAAATGGTGGTTACACAGTTCCGCAAATTTTCATTAATGATGAACATATCGGCGGTTGTGACGACATGATGGCAATTGAAGCGCAAGGCCTTTTAGACGCAAAGCTTAACGCTTAATAAATTTTAAATATAAAAACGAATACAAGTTAGGAATTACAATGAACGAAGAAAATCAAAACGCAGCAGCAGAACAAGCCGGCGCTCAATTCTCAATCCAACGCATCTACACTAAAGATGTTTCTTTTGAGACGCCTAACTCACCTGCTATTTTCCAAAAAGAGTGGACTCCTGAAGTAAAGCTTGACTTAGATACTCGTTCTAACAAATTAGAAGAAGGCGTGTTTGAAGTTGTTCTTGCTTTAACAGTAACGGCTTCAATCGGTGAAGAAACAGCATTCCTATGTGAAATCCAACAAGCGGGTATTTTCACAATTGGTGAAGTTGAAGAAGTTCAACTTGCACACATGTTAGGTGCTTTCTGCCCGAACGTACTTTTCCCTTACGCACGTGAAGCAGTATCAAACCTAGTTAACCGTGGTACTTTCCCACAATTAAACTTAGCGCCAGTTAACTTTGACGCACTATTTGCTCAATACATGCAACAACGTGCAGCTCAAGATCAACAGGCAACTGCAGACGCATAAGCTATGAGTACAGCACAATCAGCTGTTACAGTATTAGGGGCGGGGTCTTATGGCACCGCCCTTGCTATTTGCTTTGCCAGAAATGGCCACCCAGTGACCTTGTGGGGCCGCAATAGCGATGACGTTGCTACGCTTGCAGCTGAGCGAAAGAATCAACGTTATGTTCCGGATGTTAGCTTTCCTGAAACCCTCCAACTAGAAGCAGATTTAGAAACGGCAGTTAAAGCAAGCAAGATCATTTTGGTTGTTGTTCCGAGTCATGCTTTTGCTGGCACGCTGCAAAAAATCAAACCTTGGTTGTCAGAAGGTGCTGAAGTTGCATGGGCTACCAAAGGTTTAGAGCCAAATACAGGGCGTTTATTACAAGAGGTAGCGGTGCAAGAGCTAGGAGATGATGTTCCTCTGGCTGTGCTTTCAGGGCCTACTTTTGCCAAAGAAATGGCAATGGGCTTACCAACCGCTATTTCGGTATCGTCGACCTCTAAAGACTTCGCTAAGCAATTAGCTGACCTTTTACACTGTGGTCGCTCATTTAGGGTGTATAACAATGATGACTTCATTGGTATACAGCTTGGTGGCGCAGTTAAAAATGTCATTGCGATTGGCGCTGGTATGTCTGATGGTTTTGGCTTTGGTGCCAACGCACGTACTGCCTTAATCACTCGCGGTTTAGCTGAGCTTTGCCGTTTAGGGTGTGCATTAGGTGCCCGTTCAGATACCTTTATGGGTATGGCTGGCCTAGGTGACTTGATCTTAACCTGTACAGATAACCAATCTCGTAACCGTCGCTTTGGTCTTGCTCTTGGCAAGGGTGAAGGCGTAGAAGCTGCAATTGAATCTATTGGTCAGGTTGTTGAAGGCTATAGAAATACCAAAGAAGTGTATTTACTTGCTGAGCGTACCGGTATTGAAATGCCAATAACGGAGCAAATTTACCAAGTACTTTATGAAAATAAAGATGTAAAAGAAGCTGCGATGGCACTACTTGGCCGTGAGCAAAAATCTGAATAATTTAGATTGTGCACTGTTAAATAAAAAACGCGATTTATTAATCGCGTTTTTTATTTGATGTACCGTTGCAACCACTAGCTAGATTGCTGCTTTTCTAGCGTGTCATTAATAAATTCGCTGACTTGATTGGCTTTTAATGGCTTGCAGTAATAGTAACCTTGTTGAAAATGACAGCCCATAATATGCAGCATGTAGGCTTGCTCTTCAGTTTCTACTCCTTCAGCAACCACATTAATATCCAAATATTTAGCTAGTCGCACTATGGTGGCGGTGATGTTGCGATCTTGGTCGTTTTTATCGATATCTTTTACGAATGACTTGTCGATTTTGAGCGTATCGATTGGAAAACGCTTTAAGTAACTGAGTGATGAATGACCGGTGCCAAAGTCATCCAGCGCGATGTGCACACCAATCGATTTAATGCGTTTCATTTGCTGCTCTGCAAACTCAGGGTTATCCATCATGGCGCTTTCTGTGATCTCGAGTTCTAAGCAATGTGCCGGTACGTCAAATTTAGCTAAGTTGTCGATGAGTGTTTCAATAAGACTACTTTGCTGAAAGTGTAAGGCTGAAATATTAATAGCGACATTACCAAACGAAATGTTTTGTTTTCGCCACTGGGCTAGTTGATTAAGCAGCTGCTCCATCAGTAATTGGGTGAGCGGAATAATGGCACCATTTTGTTCGGCAAGCGGAATGAACTCATCGGGGTTAATAACACTGCCATCTTCTTGAGGCCAGCGAACTAATGCTTCAAAGCCGTATAACTGATTATGCTGGGCATCAAACTTAGGCTGAAAATAAAGCTCAAACTCATTGTTGGTAATGGCTTTAAATAAAGCGCTCTCTTTGGTTAACTCGGTTGGGTCGAGAGTATGGCGCTCTTTATCAAAAAATTGATACGTATTACGGCCCATTTTTTTTGCATGATTCAAAGCACTATTTGCGCTGCGCATTAAGTATTCACAGTTGTAGGCGTTGTCTGGGTAGATAGCAAGACCACAGCAGGCAGATAGTGAAGTCTCAAAGCCATCTAACATAAATGGGGTTTTAAACTGCTGAAGGACGATGTCTGCGGTTTTTTTTGCAAAGAATACGGTTTGACCTGAATAAAGATAGGGCGGTACCAGTACCGCAAATTCATCTGCACCGAGTCTTGCAATGGTAAAGCCTGAATTTAGAGAGTCAGTTAAACGACAGGCTACCTCTTTTAGTAGTACATCGCCAATTGTGTGACCGAGCGAATCGTTAATTTTTTTAAAGTTGTCTATATCAATAAAGATGATCAACAGGCTAGGGTAAGTGTCGTTACAAGCATTGATTGCTTTTTCAAGGGACTCTATAAAAATGGCGCGGTTTGATAAACCCGTGACACTGTCTTTGGTCGTGAGCTTGAGCATAGTTCGCTCGTTATTCTTACGAGCAGTTACATCAGAAAACATACCAACGTAACGTACAGAGCTTTTTGCAAAGCGTGGTGTGGTCACTTTTGTTATACATAAATCAATGGCGTAGGGTTGCCCATCTTTGCGTAAATTCCAAATTTCGCCAGACCAATAACCATCATTACTCAGCTCTTGTTGGATAATTTCTTCGAGTTGTGTATCACGACCGGCTTGCGTTAATGCTTTGAATTTTTTACCAAGTACATCGGCTTTTTTATAACCCGATATTTCACTAAATGCGTTATTAATTTCTATGATCCGGAACTGTTCATCGGTGACCCAAATACCATCTTTAGACTGGGAAAGTAGAGCATCCATCAGCGTCATCTTTTGGTTTCTTTGATAATAGATAACCGCACCAATGAGGATGACAATCGCTAGAAAGATTAGTAGTAATAGGGGAGTCGTATTGGGGACTTGTGAGTTAGAGGGATTAGACACAGCAGCAGAAGCAGCACTAGAAAAGTGCTGCATCAGCAAAATGATACTGCATACTCGGGCAAAAAAGCGCATTAAATCCATCTTTAGGAACAAACTCACCTATTTAGGTTAGTCCATAAAAAATGGTCGTGCTAAACAATTAGTGAATATTTATTACAAGCGCTTTTTCAATGAGTTATTGACCGTTCACGAAACCCAGCTGACGCCAAGATTCATAAACAAATACAGCAACTGAGTTAGATAAGTTCATACTACGGCTGTCTTTTTGCATTGGAATACGTACACGTTGCTCTTTCGGCAACGACTGAATTAGATCATCAGGTAAGCCACGTGTTTCAGGGCCAAACACTAAACAATCGCCAGGCTGATATTGTGCTTGATGATGAAATTGGCTGCCCTTAGTGGTGCAAGCATAGACTTTTTTCGGCTGGCATTTTTCTAGATATGCTTCAAACGAGGCATGGCGCTGTACATGGCTAAACTCATGATAATCAAGACCTGCACGTTTTACGCGTTTATCATCCCACTCAAAACCAAGGGGTTCAATTAGGTGTAACGCATAACCTGTGTTTGCGCATAAGCGAATGATATTACCCGTGTTTGGTGGAATTTCTGGTTGGTACAACACAATATCAAGCATGTGAATCTCATTTATAAGGATTTGATCTGCTGCTGAGTATACACGAACTAGAATTAAAAGATGATATACTCAACACAGTTACTCACTAAAGGTAAGTTGTTGTGCAGCATCGTAGTTATGAGTTTTGGGTTAAAACAGCCAGTATAGTCACCATTGTTATGGTGAGTTTAATGATCGCAGCAAAAAGCTGGGCTTGGCTTGCATCTGGCTCGGCGTCAATGCTGGGTTCATTAACCGATTCATTAATGGATATCACAGCCTCACTGATGAGTTTTTTAGTGCTAGGTTATGCACTACGCCCTGCTGATGACGACCATCGCTTTGGTCACGGAAAAGCCGAAGCATTAGCCGGGCTTGCACAGGCCGCTTTTATAGCTGGCTCAGGTTGCTTTTTAGCGTTTCATGGCATTGAGCGCTTATTTAATCCGGTAACCTTAAAGCATTCAGACCTTGGTATTTGGGTTAGTATTTTCGCTATTGTTTGTACGCTCGTGGTGGTGTTTGTACAAACTAAGGTGATTAATCACACCGAATCAATCGCCATTAAAGCAGACTCAATTCACTATAAAGGCGATTTAATCTTAAACTTGGCGGTATTACTGGCAATTGTGTTAGCTAAGTACGGCGTCGCTTATGCCGATCCATTGTTTGCTATTGGGGTGGCTGTTTATTTACTTTATAACAGCTGGGATATTGCTCGCGAAAGTGCTGATCACTTAATGGATAAAGAGCTCCCAGATGAAGAAAAACAACAAATACTGGCCATTGTGAATAGTCATCAAGACGTATTTGGTGCCCATGATATTCGTACTCGCCAAGGTGGTAAAATTAAGTTTATTCAGATGCATTTAGAGCTGGAAGACTCATTATCATTGATAAGAGCGCATCAAGTTGCTGATGAAGTAGAAGCGTTAATTCAAACGCATTTTGATTGTGAAATGGATATTTTGATGCACCTAGACCCACTTTCTGTGGTTAACAAAACACGTCAAAGCTCAGCACAAAATTGATAAAAATCGCTGAGCACTGCTTGTCTGATCTCGTCGCGTTCACATAATAACTCGTGGCGAGCGCTCGCATAGCTTTTTAGTTGTGCTTTTTGCCTATGGCTAAGTGCAAATTGCGCAGCGTTATCGACCACGGTATCTTGCTCGGCGCTGGCGATAAATAAAGGAATATCGACTTTTTTATCGACTAAAGAAGCAATAAAATCAAATGATGCATTAAGCCAACCATAGGTTACGCCACCTAGCTGTAAATCATCTTCTGCTGCATACAGCTCTCTGAACAGCTTATATCGAATTTCACTACTGGTTAGCTCATTAGCTGCAAAGTCGACTGGTAAATAATCGCGTTGGCCAAATGCGTAACTGCGGCCAAGACCAAGTAAGGATGCAATTTTAGCAGCCAGTTTTGCTACAGGCTTTGGCGTGCCTTTGGTATAGATATCAAACATCGGCGCTGATAAAAAAGCACCCGCAAATTGATGCTGATAGCGCGATAGGTAATCATAGGCAATGGCACTGCCCATAGAGTGGCCAAGCAAAACCTGCTTTCCTTGCCAGTGTTGATGCACCACTTTTTCTATAAATACAGCAAAGTCATCTGCGTAGTCAGTAAAGCGGTTTACAAAACCCTTATGAGTGTTTTTTAAATGACGATAAGAGCGACCTTGCCCCTGGTGATCAACACTAAAAACTGCAAAGCCATTTTGATATAGCTCCCACAGCAACTCTTTGTACTTAATTAAAGACTCTATTCGGCCAGTACTTATAACAATGGCCGTTTTTGCTTGTTGGGGAATTGCATAGCCGTAATAAAGCTTGCCATGAGCGGTGCTCAGAAAGTCTTGCTGTAATTGCTCAGAAAAAAACTGATTAATATTAGGTAGGTTATTAACAAGACTTGCTTCGCTACTATAAAACATTTACTCACTCTTATAAGGTAGGCGGATGTTTACGCACAGTCCGCCATGTTCTTGGTTTTCAAGTGTTAGTGTACCATCATGTGCTGAGATAGCATTCTTTGCAATAGCAAGACCTAAGCCCGTGCCGCCAGTGCTTCTATCACGAGCATGCTCCTGACGGAAGAAAGGTTCACACAGCCTTGCTAGGTTTGCTTCATCAACCCCTTTACCGTCATCACAAATAGTGATGTAGATAGCATCTGATTCAACTAAGCCTATTGAAATTGAATGTTCTGCGTATTTAATGGCATTGCGAAGTACATTCTCAAGCGCGCTGGCTATTAAGGTTTCATCGCATTTTAAATCGGCTGTTAGTGTACCATTTACAATAAGCTCTTTATTACTTTGCTTGGCCTCAAATTGAGCATCGTTGAGTACGTGATCTACAATCACTTGTAAGGATTGTGTACTCAACGACAGAGTCTGGCTTTTGGCTTCTAAGCGTGAAACTTGAAGGACATCGGCAATCATTTTATCGAGCTGATTGGCCTCTTTTTCAATGCGCTCTAAATAAGCGTGTTGAGCATCATCGGCTTGCATTTGTGCAAGGCCTGTGGCCATTTTTAAACGCGTTAATGGTGAGCGTAGTTCATGAGAAATATCTGCTAGCAGTCGTTTTTGAGCGCTAATAAGCTGCTCAAGTTGTACTGCCATGGTATTAAAGTCACGACCAAGTACACCTAACTCATCTTGACGAGTAGGAGATACATCGGCACGGGCAGTTAAATCGCCATGAGCAAGCTTTTTTGCAGTTTCTTTTAAACTATTAATAGGTGCAATTAAGTTACGGCTAAAGAAGAAACTCAGCATCAATGAGGCGATTAAAGCAATAAGCAGCTTGAGCCAAACTGGCATTAGCCATAGGCTGACAAAAAACGGTTTCTTGCGTTTTTCATCGATTTCATAAAGATAAAACTTACCTTCAGGCACATTCAAAGCTACCGGCCCATAAGCTTGATATTCATCGGTAAAAATAATTTGCGGACGCATATATTTGGTAAAGTTCAGCAAGCTTAAATCAATGTCTTTGGATACAGGTTCGCTAAGCATTTCAACACCATGAACCTCACCGTTTAAGTACAGTAATTTATGCTTTGATAAGCGCGGATGAGATAAAACCTCTTGAGTTGGTTTACCGTGCTTAGCAACAATACGCTCAATACTTTTAGCAGTGTACTCAAGATTTTTCAGCATGGGTCCACGCAGGTCGTCATTGCCGACATTGCTCGTTAACTGGCTTAAAAACACCAGTATTGTGATAGTCGCTATGACAGTAACCCAAAACCAAGCAAATATTTTTAAAAACAAATAATGGCGGGGATGCTTTAGCCAGCTTGGAGTTTGCATATTATTCGCCTTGTATTAATACATAACCACTGCCACGCATGGTTTTGATCCGTTCATTACTAACATGCTCTGCAATTTTTTTACGGATGTTGCTGACATGCATATCGATTGAGCGGTCAAAAGGAGCAAGGCGTCTACCTAATACTTGCTCACTGATTTGCTCTTTGCTGATCACCTCACCTGCATGTTGAACTAGCATGGCAAGAATTTCATACTCAGTGCCGGTTAGGCTAAGTACATTGTCATTAACAGAAGCCTCACGAGTTGCGAAATTTACATTGATGCTGTTGACACTCAATGAGCTTGTCTGTTGGTTCGATAAGCTGTTGATATGCTCGATGCGACGGGTAATTGCTTTAACGCGAGCTAGTAGCTCTCTGTGATTAAATGGCTTAGGAATATAATCATCTGCGCCTAGTTCTAAACCAAAGATACGATCAAAATCTTCGCCTTTCGCGGTTAACATGATCACTGGTGTGAGCTTATGTTGCCTTAATTGCTTTAGCACATCAAAGCCATCCATAGAGGGTAGCATCACATCAAGCAATATTAGCTCATAGTTATGCTTAATAGCTTGCTTTAGGCCTTCAGCGCCATCATGAACACACTCTACTGTAAAACCTTGTGCTGATAAGTACTCGCTGAGTAATTCGCACAATCCTGTATCGTCGTCGATCATTAATAGTTTCATTCTGACACCTAGCTATTTATTTCTTTAAGGTTATTTTACTCAGTAAATTGTGTAAAAGTGAATCTTTACACAACCTTTACACTGGTTTGCGTTCCTTTGCATTGTATTAGTTATAGTTAACCCATCAGTCGGAAACGACAACAGAGCACAACCCAACAAAAGGTAATGATTATGACTATTTCAAATAAGCTTTCTAAATTCGTACTTGTTTGTGGTTTAGCAGCAGCTAGTGTAGGTGCTACTTCAGCAATGGCGAAAGGAGACTTTAACCGTGGTATGAACCCACAGGCTCGTTTTTTACTTTCTGAGCGTGGTATTGATAAATTACAACTTACCGAAGAGCAGCAAACGCAACTTAAAGCAATTTTTGCCGAGCAGAAAACACAATTTGCAGCACTGCGTGGCGATAAAGATGCAATGAAAGCCGCTCGTGCTGCACACAAAGAGAAAATGGATGCGTTATTAGCAACAAAAGCATTTGACGAAAATGCCGCATTAGAGCTGATTAAAGCGCGCCAAGAAAAAGGTCAGCAGTTTGCCATGCTAAAAATGAAATCTGACCATGCGATTTGGCAGGTTTTAAATGCTGAACAGCGCGAAAGCTATCAAGAGATTAAAAAGCACCTGCGTAAAAAAGGTCACAAAAAGGGCCACCATGGTCCACGCGGCGAGCGCAAAGGTGAGCGTTCTGAAGGTTAAAAGTGATAGGTTATATTAAAAAATGCGGCAGTTGCCGCATTTTTTGTATTTGACGCTTTATTCTTTAAAGAATGAATCATCGTTTTTAGCCAGCATTGCTTCGATATCTTCAATCATATCTTGGCTCAAATCATTAGCATTGCTAATTGGGCTAGAAATTTTATTGTTTTCAAACGACCACTCGCCTAAATCAATTAGCTGGCAGCGTTTTGAGCAAAATGGACGATGCGGGCTTTGCTCTGACCATTCAACTTTGGCTTTGCATGTTGGGCAGTTTACAACTGTTGGCATGGAATAACTCTCAAATAAGCACTTTTGTCAAATCTTACTGAACAGTTAGCTGATAATCCAGTAACGAATTTGTTTAGAAACTCGTTACTCGGTTTATTTCTGCCAAAGAGGTAACACCATCGGCGGCTTTTTTCAGGCCAGATAAACGCAGATCATTAAAGCCTGAGCGCAGAGATACTTCAGCTATTTCGAGTGAGTTACCACCACGCATAATAATTTGCGCTATTTCAGGGGTAATTTGCATTACTTCGTAAATACCCACTCGACCTTTATAGCCTTCAGTACAGCTGTCGCAGCCTTTTGGTGCGAATAACTGAACCTCATTGAGTTTGTCTTTATCAAAACCTTGGCGAATCAATTCTTCATCAGGTAGTTTTTCTGGTGTTTTACACTTAGGGCAAAGTCGTCTTGCTAGACGCTGCGCAATAATAAGGCTGATTGAACTTGCTACGTTATAAGCAGGAACACCCATATTTAAAAGACGAGTAAGAGTTTCTGGTGCAGAGTTTGTATGCAGAGTTGATAATACCAAGTGACCTGTTTGCGCCGCTTTAATTGCAATTTCAGCGGTTTCAAGGTCACGGATCTCACCAACCATTACTACGTCAGGATCTTGTCGTAAGAAAGCCTTTAATGCATTGGCAAAGGTCATGTCTGCCTTTGGATTAATTTGTACTTGGTTAATCCCTTCAAGGTTGATCTCTACTGGATCCTCGGCAGTACTGATATTGCGCTCTGGCTGGTTAAGAATATTCAAACCTGTATAAAGTGATACCGTTTTACCAGAGCCCGTTGGACCGGTTACTAAGATCATACCTTGTGGCTGCTCAAGCGCGTCCATATAGAGCTGTTTCTGCTCTGGCTCATAACCAAGCACATCGATACCTAGCATAGCACTTGATGAGTCGAGAATACGCATAACGATTTTCTCGCCCCAAAGAGTAGGCAAGGTACTTACACGGAAGTCGATACTTTTACGTTCAGTAATTTTAAGCTTAATACGGCCATCTTGGGGTTTACGTTTTTCTGCTATGTCTAGTCGTGACATAACCTTGATTCGCGCAGATAAACGGCTCGCTAAGCTATTTGGCGGACTTGCCATTTCATGCAAAATACCATCGATACGAAAACGCACGCGGTAGCGGTGTTCGTAAGGCTCAAAGTGTAGATCCGAGGCTCCTTTTTTAATCGCATCCATCAAAATTTTATTGATGTAAACGATAATAGGAGCGTCGTCTTTATCTTCATCTTTGCTAGCTAAGTCGCGAGGGGCTTCTGTTTCAAGCTCACCAAGTTCTTTAAACTCATCTTCACTTAAATGTAAGCCACCTGCGGCATCAAGTAATTGTTCGATTTTGTTTTCAAGTTGTGTGTAATCAACAACGACCACTTCGCATGAAAGGCCAGTACTAAATTCAAAGTTTTCAAAGGCACCGTAGTCGGTTGGATCTGAGGCTGCAATGTAGAGCTTACGGCCCTTTTTAACTAGAGGTAAAATGTGGTGCTCACGAATTAGTTTATCTTTAACTAGTTCTTCGCTAATGTTCGCAACGTCAAAGTCTTTGATGTCAAAATAAGGCACACGAAAAAGGTCTGTACATTGCTCTGCGAGCTCATGGCCAGCCATTCCACATGTTTTAGAAATAAGCTCTGCAGTAGAGTTATATTCGCGCTGCTTTGATTTTACGGTCTCTGCATCAATGCGACCGAGTGTAATAAATTTTCGAAGTAGCGGTGAGTTTATATTCATTGCGCACCTAGATTGATCCTTTATTGCCACAATCTAACAGAAAAAGTAAGGCTATTACATCAGTCTTGTCTGATTTTAGAAAAATTGCAAAAAAAATTAACCTAAAACTCAGTTGTTTAGAGTGTGGGTTGGTACTTTTGTATTGGTTTTAGAGTCTTCTATTGAATGAGAATCTATAAATAAAATCAATAGCCTAGTGAGAGTGTTTTAGATACTTTTCATGCAGTTTTTGCACATCCGTTTTTACTTCTTCAAGAGGGCGGTTATTATCTAAAATATCTCCCGCTTTTTGTTGTTTATCAGCTCTGCTCATTTGAGAAGCGATAATTTGCTTAGCTAATTCTACTGAGACATTATCACGGGCTGTAGTTCTTGTTATTTGTACATCAACCGGAACATCAATTAGCAAGGTATGGTTGCAGTATTTTTCTAAGCCATTTTCAAAAAGTAAGGGAGCAACTAAGATGACATAATTGCTGGTGGCTTGCTTTAATTGGCTCAGCATTGATTCTCGAATAAGTGGGTGCAATAAGTTATTTAGCCATTGCTTTTGTGATTCATCGGCAAAGATAATAGCTCTTAGTTTTGCGCGATCAAGCGTGCCGTTACTCGTGAGTATCTCATCACCAAAATGTGCTTTAATTTTTGTAAGGCCAACAGAGCCAGGCTCGACGACTTCTCTGGCAACTATATCGGCATCAACCACCTGAATACCAAGCTCTTCAAACATGGCGCTTACTGCACTTTTGCCTGAGCCAATACCACCGGTTAGCCCTAAAACCCAGTTTGCCATAATTAGTAACCTAAATAGTTAAAGTAATAACTTTTAATTTGCTCACCCCATAGTAAGGTGACCCATCCTGCGATGGCAAGATAAGGCCCAAACGGGATTGGCGTAGTTTTGTCTTTACCTTGAATAATGATTTGCGCAATGCCGATGATGGCACCGACGACACTTGATAGCAGCACGATAGTTAAAATATCTTGCCAGCCAAGTAGCGCACCAAACACGGCTAATAGTTTAAAGTCGCCATAACCCATGCCTTCTTTACCAGTAGCAAGCTTGAATAACCAATAGACACTCCATAAGCTCAGGTAGCCAACTGCTGCGCCGATAATGGCATCGCTCGGTGCAATGGTAATATCCATAGTGGCAGCAATCAGCGCTAACCAAACGAGTGGCAGGGTGAGCTGGTCGGGCAATAACATGTGATCTACATCGATAAAAGTTAATGCAACTAAAAACCAAGTAATCAATATATAAAGAAGAGCAAGCGTTGTTGGGCCAAAAACAGCGGCGACAACTAAACTTAAAACCGCTGTAAGCATTTCAACAATAGGATAGCGCACAGAAATTGGTGTTTGACAATTTGCACAGCGACCTTTTAGCAATAACCAACTTAGCACAGGGATGTTTTGCCAAGCTTTAATCGGCGCTTGGCATTTAGGGCAAGTTGAATTAGGTTTTACTAAATTAAAGGGAGCTTGTTCTGTTTGCTGTTTTGAATTGAGTTCATCGGCCAACACAATACGGCACTCAGTTTGCCATTCTCTTTTCATCATCAGTGGCAAACGATAAATCACCACATTCAAAAAGCTACCAATACACAGGCTTACTAAGCCCACAGTCAAAAAATAAAACCACTGCTGACTTTGCATCGCAGTGGTTATATCAAGAAAAAAGTTTTCCATTAAAATACCTAAATTCTGGCCATTTAAAGGCCGATTTTATTTCGCTGTGTTGAACTGTTTTTATTATTTATTTTATGTTGCAAGCAATCAACAAGCATTTAGAGTTTGCTTACAGCTTACAGCTTACAGCTTACAGCTTACAGCTTACAGCTTACAGCTTACAGCTTACAGCTTACAGCTTACAGCTTACAGCTTACAGCTTACAGCTTACAGCTTACAGCTTACAGCTTACAGCTTACAGCT
>NZ_JAYMDY010000023.1:0-37349 GCF_037027245.1 Pseudoalteromonas sp. CH_XMU1449-3 | reverse complement strand
GTAACGAGTGCTTTCTTCGAAAGCAGAATGAAGAGCTTGTTCTATATTCACAAAAAAAATCCGTAGTTAGTTGCCTAACTACGGATTGTGCATGATCATTCTGATCGGTCAACTGATCAACTTCTTAACTGATCAGCATTACCTACTTGGCCCTTTTTTAATGCTTAATGATTAATACTATTCATCATTTCGAGCTGTTTCACAAACTGCTCAATTTGCTGGTTACCCGGTACCAAGCGGGCTAGGTTTCTGGCATAAAACAGCGCTTGGCTGTAGTTTTCTTCTGCCACATACCACTGCGCCAAACTGTAGCTGATATCTGGGTTATTCGGTGTTAGATTAAAAGCGCGCTCAAGGGCTGATATTGCAGCTGGCATATTGCCTAAATCTTGTAATAGCAGTGCGTAGGTAAACTGATAGTTTGCATTTTCTTGTGCAAACTGTGCTGCTTTTTGTAAATGTGTAAGGGCGGTGTCTTTTTGTTTTGTGCGAATAAGGCTCATTGCCAGAGCATAATGAATATCGCCGCTTTCTGCATTAACGTCTAATCCTTGTTTCAAGATGGCTTGCGCTGCTTTTTCATCGCCTTGGTTTCGGTATAAATCAGCTAAATTGACATAAGCAGGAGCAAAAATAGGCTCAACACTGATTGCTTGTAGGTAATGTGTTTTGGCTTGCGCTGGGTTTTGTAGTGTAAGCGCCAGATTACCTAAATTGGTATGGGAATAGCCACGCTCTGCTTGGTATTGTTGAATGCCTTTGTACTCATCAAGGGCTGCATTTAAGCGTTTGCTGTCTTGCTCGTTGAGCCCCGTAGGGAACGGCTGAGTTAACATGGCCGCCAGTGCTCTTGCAGCTTCGGCTCTGATGGGTAAGTGCTCATCATCTAAAAGCGGGTTTAATAAACGCCAGCGCTGATTGATATCAAATGGCATCGCCGCTTCAATGGCGGCTTGGCGTTTTAATGGTTCGCTGTCTTTTACTGAGCGAGCAATCGCAACGACAGCGTTGTTATCTGGGCTTGCTGCTAAGCGGCCTAATGCTGAAGCGCGAATAATCTCAGGAAAGCTTTTATCTTGCACTATTTTGGTCAGCATGGTTGAGGTATTAGGTAAACGGTTATCGGCAGCATAAAACGCCTCAGAAAAATGCGCAGTGCCAAGGTGTTTTGAATTTGGATGCCAGTCTTTTATTTTGGCAACCGCCCACTGCGGCGTCTTGTCTTCATGGCAGCTATTACAGGCATTTGGAGCATTTGTTTTTAATGTTAAATCTGGGCGTGGTACCCGAAAGCTGTGGTCGCGCCTTGCATCAACTTGCATATAGGTGGTGGCAGGCATATGACAATCAACACATTGGCTACCAGTACTTGCCACTTTGTGACCGTGATGTTTCGGCGTATCGAACACTTCTTGGCTATGACATTGCGTACAGGTTTGATTGCCCGGTAGCTTTAATTTACCCGAATGAGGGTTGTGACAGTTACTACAGGTCACCCCTGCATTGAACATTTTACTTTGTAAAAATGAACCCCAAACATAGTCTTCGTCCCACACTTGACCATCAACGTGATAAAGCTCAGGAGTGAGTAATGAGCCTTGAAAGCTTTGTAAAAAGCTATGTGGGTCTTTGCGGTCATCAAGCTGTGAGCGGCGAGCATGACAGGTTGCACACACTTGCACTTGCTCGCTTTTTACCAGTGGCTGCACGCTTTGCATACTGCCATCGGCTTTTTGGGTAAAAAGCGGAGTTTGCTTTTTAATATTATGAGTAAAGCCCTTATCGGCAATACTGCTATCGCCATCAGCCCATTTTAAATGAGCTTGTGGATCGCCATGACACGCTTTACAGCTCACGTTAATGCTTGAATAACTCGAATCAAAGCTATTCGTTTTAAGGTCAAATTGCTTTTTGAAATCAGTTGAGTGGCAATCGGCACACATGTGATTCCAGTTTTGGCCTTTTTGCGACCAATGAAATAGGTCGTGTTTTTTTTGTTCCGGGTGCAGTACAAACCAGCGCTGACCGCCTTGTGCTTTACTGCGTGAGTCCCATGCAAATGGAAACAGCTGAATGTGGCCTTGGCCCATATCAAACATGTATTGCTGCAATGGCTCATAGCCAAATGTGTATAAAACAGGGTAGTCAGTCAGCTTGCCATCAAGGTTTGGCATGCTTATAAAAAGTTGTTGGTCTTGTTGATAAAAGCGTGCTCGCTGACCTTGGTAGTCAAGGGTTTGCTCATTGAAATTACCAAGCACTGTAGTGGGAGTGGCTTTTTCCATAGCATGAAAATGATGGGATGTTTGCCAATCTTCAACTTGGCTTTGATGACAGTTAATACACTGGGGTTCTGCAAACGCATTGAATGCGAAAAAGCTGCATAACAGCCAAGCCAATCTTATCACTGAATAAATCCTTTTTATTTTTACCACATGCACTTAGAGTTATATCAGTTTGTTGCTGATAAGCAAAGTCGGCTTATTAAAACGAGGATGTAAAAAAGCCCGAGAAACTCGGGCTTAGTAAGTTATAAACTTTTCTTCGGTGGCAGCGCGACGTTAGCAAAGATAAGCCCCGCTACTAATGACATGAAAATCAAAAATGTTTGCTGGCCAATATGGTCTGCATAAACGAAATCTTGGCCTTCAATAAGTGAGTTCAAGCCAATATAGGTTTTACTACCAGGTACCAATACGATCAGTCCTTGCATAGCTACAATAGAGGCTGGAGCATTGACAACGCGGTTGAATAAGTTGCTAAAAACGCCCACGGCTAATGCGCCTACAAATGTGCCTAATGTGTAGTCTAGGTACATGGCTGAACCAATGCTTGTGCCATACGCTATGAAGCCAGATGCAATAGACCAAACAGCATGCTTTAGCTTGGTTCTAAAAATCACGATTAGGCTGCTACATAGCATGAATATAGCTAGCCAAGCTGTCCATTTGGGTAAAGGCTCAGGTTGCACAAAGTCACTTTGGCCAAAAATAGCAAAACCAATACCAATACCAATAAAGGCGCCAAAATACAGCTTAAACAGCAGCATGAATGAGTCCATCACCCGAGCTGTACCAGATACTAAATGCCTTGCCGCTAACTCTGCCAAACCTAGGGCTAATGCTAAGCCGGGTATAAACACAATGATGGCAGAAAGTACCACTAGTCGTATGTTAATTTGGGCGTCAATATAGACACTAATAGCACAGGCTATAATCGCCGATACGATGGCAACTAATGGTTCAAGCATATGGGCAACACGTTTAGAGCGTGTTGACCAAAGTACAAATAAATACACCACTAAGGTAATAAGCGCTGACCAAAATACATCATTCCAGCTAGTACCCATCAACATGGCAAATGCACCACCCGAAGTCGCAAACGCAACGCCAGTCATAAATTTATTATATGGGTTTGGCATGGTGTAAATAATATCGAGCTGTTTATCGACCTCTTGTAGTGTCAGCTCGCCATTAAGCATTTTGTTTACTAAGTCATCGGTATCTGCAAGCGAGCCTAAGTCATGATCGCCCGGATCAACACGCGCAACATGGGTGTACTCTTCTTCGTGCCCATCTGTCCAAATAACAAATGTCACTGATGTTGGCGACATAACAAAAGATGATTTTAAACCGAGGTAAGTCGCAACTTCCATTAAGTGCGCTTCTAGTCGGTATGCAGGTGTACCGTATTTATGAAGCATTTTGCCAAGCTTCACGATAAATTTTCGTTTTTCAGTAAACGTTGCGGTTTTCAAAGGCGTTTTGAACCAAAGGTTAAATTGTTCAGTTAAGGATAGACCAAAATTCAATAAGATATAGTCCAATCGCTAGACTATATCGCTTAAATTGACCAGCGCGATTTTAGCGACAAAAGCCGCTATGTCTAGTGTTATTTACGGCAAAATTACTTATTTTTTGCTTCAATCCACTGCGCCATGTATTGCGTCGAACGCATGGTATGATGTTTGAGCATTTGGCCGGTAAAATTTTGCTGTCTATGCTGCGCTAATGACTCACTAATGGCGGTGATTTTAGCGATTAACTGCGACTGAAGTTTTGATTTATCATAATATTTTTGCAATAACTGCTGGCCATTTTGCTGTGCTTGAGTAAATAACGCTTCGTCTTGATAAAGTGCCACTGCTGCATCTGCAAATTGCTGTGCATCTTCACAGATTGCGCCTGACCAAGGCTCATTTTGATGCATGCCTTCACTGCCAATAGGAGTTGTTACGCTCGGCGTTTGCATGATCATCGCTTCGAGTAACTTACCTTTAATACCAGCCCCAAAACGCAGTGGCGATAAACATACTCGGGCATCTTCCATCACTTGATAAGCATCATCAGCCCAGCCTTTGATTAAAAAGCCGGTTTTTGGATTGTTCAGCGCTGTTGCCTTTGGTGGCGGGTAAGAGCCATAAATGTGGAGTTCGGCATCGGGTAATTGTTTGCGGATCAGCGGCCAAATCTGTTGTAAGTACAACACTGCATCCCAGTTTGGCGCATGACGAAAATTACCAATGGTCATAAAGTGTTTACGCTCTGAAAATGATTTGGTGCTGGTGGGGATATGCTGTAAATCAACCAAAAATGGTAGGTGGTGAAGTAGGGCGTTATCGACTTTGAAAACGTCATTGAGTAGCTGCATCTCGTAATGCGAGATAATTAAGCTGATGTCTGAGCGTAAAATAGCGGCGATTTCTCGCTTGGCAATATCGCTGTGTAAATCACTATGGCTGAATGATCGACCTGCTTTATGAGCGTCGTGACGGGCATTTCTTAGACACTGTAAATCTTCGGTATCGAGAACTTTAAGTGCATTAGGGCAGTATTTGTCGACTCGCCAACCGAACTGCTCTTCCATCATAAAGCGATCAAACATCACAATATCTGGGTTATACGCTTGCACGTACTCATCAAAGCTTGAGCAGTTTAATGCAATTACCTGTGTGGTAATGCCATCTTCGCTGAGATCCACCATGTGTTCGGTTTTTTGCGCAGGGCTTGCAAATTCGACTTGCCAGTTTTCTGCGCGAAAGGCGCGCAGGAGTGACATCATGTGGGTGCCGGCTGCCGACGAATTAGGCTCAGGCCATACATAGCCGATCACTAACACTTTTTTCATTGACTTGAATCTCGTATTTTTAAGTTAACATCCACCAAGGTGCGAACTGGCGGTGTTGATTTATCTAATAGTTCTTTTAGCACCTGACAGGTGCGTTTACCGATTTCATCGGCATTAATGGCGATGGTTGAAAGAGAAGGCAACATTAAGCGCGAATCTTCTAGGTCATCAAAGCCAATAACCTTGATGTCTTTACCCGGCTCTAGGCCGTGTTGGCGCATAGCTTCAATCGCGCCGTAAGCAATCACATCATTAAAACAGACAATGGCTTTGGTATTTGGCGCTTGTTTTATAAGGGCATTAAAGGCTTCTCGGCCACCTTGGCGGTTTGTCGGCGCTTGAATAACAGGTTTTTTGTCAGTGATATTAAATTGCTCAAGCGCAGCTAAAAAACCACTTAAACGTTCATGGTAATCAGATATTTCTGCGGTGCCGCCTAAAAAGGCTACTTCTTCTATGCCTTGCGATAAAATATGGCTGGTCGAAATATGTGTGCCTTTTTTGTTATCAGGCAAAATACACGGTGCAGCTGAAAACGGAATTTCACGCATGATATTAATAACCGGAAAACCACTATTTATTAAATCATCTTGCCATTGCTGCTGTGTGCCCGGAGCCGGACACATAATAAACGCCGATACGTTGTATTCTTTTAGGGTTTTCACCACTTGAGTTTGCCTTTCGACACACTCCGCAATATTCACCAGCATTGGCAGCATGCCAAGCTCAAAGATGTGTTTTTCGAGACCAACAGCAAGCTGAGCTGAATACGGGTTGGTTAAGTCATTTATAACCAACGCGACTAGGTTTGAGCGCTTGCTGCGTAGTGCTGCAGCATCGCGGTTATACACATAGCCAAGCTTATCAATGGCAGCCAGTACTTTTTCTTTGCTTTTTTTACTGACCTTATCACTGTTGGTAAGGACCAAAGACACCGTTGATTTTGAAACCTGTGCTTGTTCAGCTACATCCCAAATTGTGACTTTGCCTGTCGATTTTTTCATTTTTATTAGCAAAAAGTGGCGAATAGAGTGCTTTTATTTTAGCGTAATTTAGCTGTTTAAGTCACTGATTGGCTGCCAAAAGGGCCTAAACTCTTTATGAAATGCTGCAAACATGTTCTACTTGTTTACAGAATCGAAAATAAAAACGAAAAAGGAACGAACATGAAAGCATTTAAACTGCTTTTTGCGCTAGTTATTGGCGCAGCTGTTTGCACACCCAGTTTTGCTAATCAAGGTTATCAAACTCCATCGCCCGCACTGGCTGCTGTGGTTGATGCTAAGCTTGCACCGAGTAGTTATTTATCCAATGATGGCCAGTGGCTGGCGTTATTTGATAGAAAACGCATCGATACGTTACAAGACTTAGCCAAAGAAGAGTTGAAACTTGCGGGTATTAAGCTTAATCCTGCTAATTTTTCGCGCTCACGAGTGCGTAATAAATTCACATCTTTAGTGCTTAAGCATGTTGAAACCGGTTCAGAAATTGTTGTATCTGGTTTGCCAAACGGCATTTTACGCTCACCAAGTTGGTCAAGCGATAGTCAATACTTGGCGTTTGTGGTTGAGCAAGCATCGAGTGCTAACTTATGGGTTTATAATGTAAGTACTAAGCAAGCCCGCCAGTTAAGTGATACACCACTTAATTCAGTGCTAACGCGCACGCCTTATACTTGGTTGCCAGATAGCAGCGCCATTGTAGCTAATGCAGCGGTTAATATTGGTAAAGCACGTATCAGCAACGACAGCTCGCAGATTGTACCAGTTATTCAGCAAAGTAGTGGTGAAAAAGCGCCAGCTCGTACTTATCAAAACTTGTTAACTAGCCCATATGATGAAGCACAATTTAATTTTTTTGCGCAAAGCCAGCTGACTTATATTCCGCTTAGTGGTCAAGGCCAACCAATTGGTCAACCGGGCTTAATTAAATCGTTTTCGGTCTCACCTGATTCAACCAATATTTTGGTTGGCATGATTGATGAGCCTTTTTCTTATCAAGTGCCTTACAGCCGATTTGCTGCGACTTGGCAAATTTGGGGAATGCGTGGCTATACGCTAGCAGAGCTTGCGAAGCAGCCTTTAGCAGATAACATTCCACAAGGTTATGACAGTGTGCGTACTGGTCGCCGCGAATTTCAATGGCGAGCAGATCAAGGCGCTGAAGTCATTTGGGCAGAAGCACAAGACGGCGGTGATATGAAAACCGACGTGCCTCATCACGATTACCTTTATAGCCTAAGAGCACCATTTAAACGTGATGCTAAGTTATTTGCTAAAGTTGAACGCCGTTTTGACTCAATAACTTGGGGTAACGGTAATGTTGCTCTGTTATCTGAATGGCGCTTTAGCGACCGACAAGTTCGCACATTTGTTATTCAACCACGTAATGCAGATAAAAACCGTGTGCTATTTTCCGAACGCAGTTATAACGATGCCTACAAAAACCCAGGTTACCCAATTTATGAAAAAAATGATTTAGGCGCTGATGTATTAAAAGTTGTTGGCGGGCGTTATCTTTTCTTACGCGGTAATGGTGCATCTGAAAAGGGCAATATTCCGTTTTTAGACCGTTATGATGTAAAAACCAATACCACAACACGCATTTGGCAATCAGAAGCGCCATACTATGAGCGTGTGCGTGCCATGCTTGATGATGAAGGCGAGCGTTTAATTACTATTCGCGAATCTAAAACTGAGCAACCTAACTTTTTTATTCGTGATTTAGACGATAAAACCCTGACTCAACTTACGACTTTTGAGCACCCTTACCCAGAATTTAAAGGGGTGACTAAAGAGCTAATTCGATACAAGCGTGATGACGGCGTTGAGCTTAGTGGTACGCTTTATTTACCGCCTGGTTATGATTCAACTCAAGGCCCGTTACCGGTTCTAATGTGGGCTTATCCGCTTGAATATAAAGATAAAGCCGTTGCGTCACAAATGCGTGAGTCGCCTTATGAGTTTACTTATATCGGTTATTGGGGGCCAATGCCTTACCTTGCAAAAGGTATTGCTGTATTTGACGACCCGAAAATGCCAATTGTGGGTGTTGATGGTAAAGAGCCAAACGACTTATTCCGTAAACAGCTGGTGGCAAGTGCTAAGGCTGCGGTAGATGTACTTGTTGAAAAAGGTGTGGCAGATAAAGATAACATTGCCATTGCAGGCCACTCTTATGGTGCCTTTATGGTGGCGAATTTATTAGCGCACAGCGATTTATTTAAAACCGGTATTGCCCGCAGTGGTGCTTACAACCGCACCCTAACGCCATTTGGTTTCCAAGGTGAAGAGCGTGATTTTTGGCAAGCGCAAGATGTGTACGCGGCTATGTCACCGTTTTTCCACGCTGAGAAAATCAATGAGCCTATGCTGATGATCCACGGTCAAGAAGATCCAAACTCGGGTACTTTCCCAATGCAAAGTGAGCGTATGTACGCTGCATTAAAAGGCTTAGGTAAAGAAGCTCGCTTAGTGATGTTACCTTATGAGGCGCATGGCTATCGCGCTCGTAAGAGCTTGCTGCATGTACTTTGGGAGCAAGAGCAGTGGTTAGATAAATACTTATTAAGAGACGAAAAACCCGCAGAGCCAGTTGCCGCTGAAGGTGTTACTCAGTAATTTGTTAAATATTAAAAATCCCCGCCTTATAGCGGGGATTTTTGTATTGCCTACTTGCATATTCCTATTCGTAGATAAACGGTTAGCAAATAAGAGGAAATGTTGTTCATGTTTATAATTCCAGATACCGACAAGAAAATTCGAGCAAAGATATCTAGCTATAAATACTAAAACTACGTTAATCACGTACAGGTTTGCTATCTATACGTTGTTTGCGTATACTTTGCCAATGAAAAGTGTATTTGTTGAATCAACTATATTTGAAAAGTACCGTAACGAGTATCTCAGCGATGAAGAGTTTAGGGTTTTCCAAGCTGAATTAATGTCTAACCCTAAACAGGGGGATGTTATTCAAGGTACAGGTGGTTTACGTAAGGTGCGAGTTGCTGGCAAAGGTAAGGGCAAGCGCGGTGGCTTTCGTGTTATTTATTATTTCCTTGATGAAAAACATCGTTTCTACTTATTGACCATTTATGGTAAGAGTGAAATGTCTGATTTAACAGCAGATCAAAAGAAACATTTAAAGGCTTTTATGGAGATTTGGCGTAATGAGCAGTCGTGATTTATTTGCAGAGTTAAGTTCTGCACTTGTTGAGGCTAAAGAGCATTCAGAGGGCAAGCTAACTCTTAAAACGCATCAAATTAACGACATTAGTGAGTTAGACATCTCACCTGATGAAATTGTAAGTATTCGTGAGCAATTTAATATGTCACGGGGTGTCTTCGCTCGTTTGCTGCACACATCATCTCGTACCTTAGAAAACTGGGAGCAGGGGCGAAGCGCACCAAATGGGCAAGCAGTAACTCTTCTAAAGTTGGTTCAGCGTCATCCTGAAACTCTTTCGCACATAGCTGAGCTATAACTCTCAGCGGTAGGAATAGAGTGTTTTTTGGAAATATTACTATTCCTTACATTATTTTAATAAGCTCACTAGCTTTTTGTTATCGGTTTTAATTGCTCGCTTAACCAATCAATAAACACTCGGGTGCGCCTTGGTAAATGACGTCGATTTGGGTAGACGATATTCATAGGCATGGGCGGCAAATTATAGTCAGGTAAAACTTGGATAAGTTCACCACGGCTGAGCTCGTCGAGAACCCCATGACGAGGAACTTGAATAAGGCCAAGCCCTGCTAAACACGCTGCTTTATAGGCATCCGTATTGTTAACTGTGAGCTGTGATTTCATGGTCAGGGTTTGCCAATTGCCTTGTGTATCTTGGTATTCAAAGCCAGGGTCAAGTTGGCCGAGTGTTTGGCTATAGCGAACAATGTAGTGCTCGGCTAAATTGCTAAGTTTTGTGATGTTGCCATAGTTTTTAATATAACCTGGGCTTACACAGTTAATCATCGGGCAGTGGCCTATTCTTTTCGCAATCAGTGATGAGTCTTCTAATTGACCGACTCGCACTACGCAATCAAAGCCTTCTTCAATGAGGTTAACTCGTCTGTCAGAACTACTCAGTTCAATCTCTAATTGCGGGTGTGCAGATAAAAAGCTGTCTAGATTCGGCAGCACTAAACGTCTGCTAATTGGCTGTGGCATATCTACTCTAAGACGCCCTGATAACGCTTCGTCTTTTTTATGAAATAGGGTTTGTAGTTCGTCTATATCAGCAAGCATATCTTTGCAGCGCTGATAAAAAACTGTGCCTTCATTGGTCAGCGTAACTCGCCTTGTTGTGCGGTTTAGAAGTCGAGCACCTAGCGTATCTTCGAGTTGTTTGACCAACTGTGAGACGGATGATTTAGGCATGCTCAGTGCAAGTGCTGCAGCCGAAAAGCTTTTTAGCTCTGCAACCTGAACAAAGGTTTTCATGGCATTGAGTTCATTCATGATTGTTTGTTATTTACGAACAGTTAATTCGATTTTACATGATTTATCTGGTTTTGCAGTGTAAATATACTGGTTGCTCACAATTACTTCAAAGCAAAAGGTAAACATGATGAGCAATAAAATTGCAGTGATCACAGGTGGTAATCGCGGTTTAGGTAAAAATACAGTTTTAAGTTTGGCACGTAAGAACATTGATTGCGTATTTACTTACAGAAGCCATAAAGATGAAGCACAGCAGGTTGTAGAGGAAGTAGCCGCACTGGGGGCAAAAGCCGCCGCCATTCAACTTGATGTGAGCGATATTTTAGGTTTTGCTGAATTTAAACAAGCACTTGAAAGTACCTTGGCAACACAATGGCAAACATCTCGATTTGATTATTTAATTAATAACGCAGGCCATGGAAGTGATAGTGCATTTGCTGATACCAGCGAAGCTATGTTTGATAATTTGATGAATGTACATGTAAAAGGGGTGTTTTTCTTAACGCAAACATTGCATGAGATGATCAATGATGGCGGGCGTATTATTAACTTATCTTCAGGGCTGACACGCTTTGCATTGCCAGGAAAAGCGGCCTACGCCACCATGAAAGGTGCCGTTGAGGTATTGACCAAATACATGGCAAAAGAACTTGCTGCACGCAATATTGCCGTGAATGTGGTCGCTCCAGGCGCAATTGCCACTGATTTTGGTGGTGGTGCTGTCCGTGATAATGAGCAGGTTGCGCAATTAGTCAGTTCATTTACAGCTATGGGGCGCGTTGGCCAAGCTGATGATATTGGTCCTATGATTGTGCAGCTACTCGGTGATGAAAACCGTTGGGTGACCGGGCAGCGCATTGAAGCATCGGGCGGTATGTTTTTATAACCCTGTTAGCAATCGCGTGTTTGTTTGCTTATTTAAGTGAATGTGATTTAATCGCTTTCTCTTTTTAAGCAATAAACATGTGATTGCATTTATGCTCGATTTAGCAGTACTCGCGGTTTTTATTCCGACCTTTTTCTTTGTTTCTATTACACCTGGTATGTGTATGACGCTTGCCATGACGTTAGGGATGAGTGTGGGCGTCAGACGTACGCTGTGGATGATGGTCGGAGAGGTGTTAGGCGTTGCTACGGTAGCCATTGCTGCGGTGATTGGGGTTGCCAGTATTATGCTTAATTACCCTGAGTTATTTGCCTTTTTAAAATACTTAGGTGGTGCGTACTTAATTTACCTAGGGGTTAATATGTGGAGCGCTAAAACCAGCTTTAAACCTAACGATGATAAACAGCAACAAATTGGTCGTGGGCAATTGTTTTCGCAGGGGTATATTACTGCCATTGCAAACCCAAAAGGGTGGGCATTTATGATTTCTTTACTCCCTCCGTTTATTAATGTTGATTTAGCGGTTGCTCCTCAGCTTGCGGTATTAGTGAGCATTATTATGCTGAGCGAATTTATCTGTATGTTGATTTACGCAACAGGCGGTAAAAGCTTAAGGCTGTTTTTGGATAAAGGCGATAATTTGAAGTGGTTAAATCGTATTGCTGGCGCGCTAATGATGTGTGTGGGCGTTTGGCTGGCGCTAGGCTAATACTAATTTGGATAATACCCATCCGCATACGGCAAATGGGTATTATCCTTGTAGCGTCTTAATCAACTAACTCAACTTGCTTAGACACATGGTTAAAGCACAGTTTTAACGTATCAATGGCAGTTTTTGTTTTTGCCGCTAAGCTGTCTCTGGCTGGTGTTACGGCATAAACAGTGTAATTTGGCATTGCCCACTCAGGTGCGATTTCAACCAGCTCTTTCGATTTTAGTAAATGCCTGACTTCTGGCTCTGGTAATACGCCATAGCCAACACCATCACACACTAATTTAATTAAGCTTTGCATATTATTTACGGTGATCTTTGCTTTCGGTAACGGCTTGCTTGCCAGCGTTGACGGGTTAAACGCATTACTGTCGGCGTTGCTGTGGGCGATACGGGCAAAGTTGCCAAGGTCTTCCCAATTGGCTTTATCGAGTTTGCTAATTGCATGGTCTTTATGAGCACATAGCTTTAACGGCCAAGTTGCTAATTTACGAGCAACGAGGTTTGAGTCAGTTAATGGGCCAATCGCAATCGCTAGGTCAGCGCCGCATTTGATCATATCAATTGGCTCATCAGTCAAAATTAACTGAATACGTAAATCATCAAACTCGTTAATTAAGCGATCTAATGGCTCGCTTAATAGGCCACCGCCAAACCCCACTGGCGCAACTAATTTGAGCTCGCCACTAGGCTTATTTTGTAATTGTTGCAATTGCGTACTGGCCTGATCCGCCAGTGCCAGTATTTTTAAACAGCTTTGATAATACAGGTGGCCCGCTTCGGTTAAAGTCAGTTCGCGCGGGCTGCGGTTAAATAGGCTCAATCCGATTTCTTGTTCTAATTGCTTAATGTGTTGACTGACAGCCGATGTGGTCATCGATAACTCTGCAGCTGCACTGCTCATGTTGCCTGTTTCAACAGTACGAGAAAATACACGCAATGTTTTTATCAGCTTGGAATTCATGGTTCAGGCCTTCTTAATTCAGTTTTAAGAAATCGTAAATTGTGAAAATCGGGACTTCTCATTAGTATGCAAACGCTAATTATTATCATTTATAAATAAAAAGTCACGGAGTATTATTATGACGAGGGTTGTTTCTTCTGTTTTACCACTCACTGCTGCTGTTTTAGCAGGTCTTTCCCATTTTGCATACGCTGATGACAAAAAACAAGACATGGAAGTAATAGTTGTATCGGCTTCCGGTTACGAGCAAATGCTTAAAGAGGCGCCAGCCAGTATCAGTGTTATTGACCGTGAGCAGCTTGAAAAACGTTTTTACCGAGATCTAACCGATGCAATGACCGACGTTCCCGGTGTAGTTGTCACAGGTGGTGGCGACAGAAAAGATATCAGTCTTCGCGGGATGGCAAGTCAATATACTTTGATTTTAATTGACGGCCAGCGTCAAACCTCACGCGAAACACGCCCAAACAGCGATGGCCCAGGTGTAGAAGGGGCGTGGACTCCGCCTATTTCGGCAATTGAGCGTATTGAGGTTATTCGTGGGCCAATGTCGTCGTTATATGGCTCAGATGCAATTGGTGGGGTTATCAATATTATTACCCGCAAAACACCAGAAAAGTGGTACGGCGAACTGCGTTTAGATAGCACCATTCAAGAATCAAGTGAATCGGGCAATATTAACCAAGGCAGTTTCTTTACTGCGGGTGGTTTAATTCCTGAGTTATTAGGTATGCAGTTATCTGGTCAGTTTTCAAAGCGTGACGAAGACGATTTCGAAGCCGGTTTTCGTGGTAAAGAGCAAAGCAATATCAAAGCAAAGTTTATCTTAACGCCCTCTGATAGCCATGAAATTATGCTTGAAGTAGGCTCTGCAAAACAAAAACTCGACGAAACATCAGGCAAAACAGTTGCTCCTTTAGCTGAAGGTGAAAGTTGTGGCCGTAATGGTTGCCCAGAGTCATCAACCACAGAGTACGACCAAGAAAGCTACTCACTAAGCCATAATGGTTTTTATGATTTTGGCTCATCACGCAGTTACTTAAAGTACGATAAATTCGATAATACCTCTCGCGAAATGTATGTCGAAAATACCGATGCGCAAACAAGCTGGACTTTACCTTTTACCAATCATAATGCTGCATTTGGTGCGTCATATTTAAAAGAAGAGCTGGACGATTACACCAGTAACCGCATTAGTGACTTAACGCATGTTGAGAACGAGCAGTGGTCAGTATTTGCCGAAGATGAGTGGGCTGCAACCAAGCAGTTTAAACTCACTACAGGTCTTCGTTATGACCATGATGGTAATTTTTCAGGCCACTTCAGCCCGCGTTTATATGGTGTGTATACAGCAACTAAGTCGTTGACGGTGAAAGGCGGTATCTCAACAGGCTTTAGAGCGCCGAATATTCGTCAATCTACCGCAGCTTGGGGGCAAGTGAGCCGAGGTGGTAATATTTACGGTAACCCAGATTTAAGCCCAGAAAAATCAGTAAACTACGAAATGGGTATCTACTATGATGCCAGCCGTGATTTATCGCTTTCAAGCACGGTATTTTACAACGAGTTTGAAGATAAAATTACCCGTATTTCGTGCCCACTCACTCAGTGTACTGATGGACCAAACCAGTTTGGTTCGATGCCAACAACCTATGTCAATGTGGATGAAGCCGTTACGCAAGGCTTTGAGTTATCAGTATCTTACGACATAACCAGTGAGCTTGATGTCAGTGCCAACTACACCTACACCGACTCTGAGCAAAAAACCGGTGAATACAAAGGCAGCCCACTTAACCAATTACCTAAGCATATTTTACAAACTTCAGTTAATTGGCGCCCGGTTGATAAGCTAGGTACCTGGCTGCGTGTTCATTACCGCGGCGAAGAAAGCCAGCCGACAACAGGCCCGTCGCAAGACAGCTTAATTGCGCCAGATTACACCTTGGCTGATATTGGTGGTAACTACGATTTAAGCCGCAGCATTAAGTTAGGATTTGGTGTTTATAATCTGTTTAATAAAGAAATCACCGAAGATGAATACGGATATGTTGAAGATGGTCGACGTTATTGGGTTTCTCTAGGCTTTAACTTTTAAATAATTATTAAGTTATGCGTATTTGCAGGTTTAACCACTAAGTTAATTGGTGGTTAAACCTTATTTTAGTAAAACTTAGGTTGTTATCTCAACGATAGCGCCGTAGTGCTGAATGACTTGCCCTGCAATATAATTTCCTTGTTTTGCGCATTCTTCAATAGCCTGATCCTGTAGCCAAGCCGATAAAAAACCAGCATTAAATGCATCTCCTGCCGCTGTTGTATCAATGACTTTATTAATTTTATTGGTAGGATGATGCGTTGCATTTTGCTGCTCTAACGTACTGTATTGGCATCCATTTCCACCATCTTTAATTACAAGTTCTTTAACGCCTAATCCATGAAGCCACTCTCTACAAGCAGAAATATCTTTGCAACTCCAAATCAGTGCTTCATCATCAAACGTAACCAAAGCCAGGTCGGCTAATTGCGCCATCCGCTTATTAATATCCTGACAGTATTGCATCGAGTGCCATAACGAAGGCCTGTGATTGCTATCATAAATAATTTTTACACCTGCACGTTTTAAGTTTGTCAGCTCGTTAAGTAATGCATAGCAATCATCTGGGGGCAAAATTGCCAAACTAATGCCTGATAAATAAACAGCATCAAACTCAGTTAATTTATTGATGATATTATAAAATTTGGGCTGCTGAACAAGGTGTTTTGCTGCAGAATTATTTCGCCAATATTGAAAAGAACGCTCGCCATGTTGGTCTGTTTGAATCATATAAAGGCCAGCGTGTCTTTGCTTATCTTTGAGAACAAAGTCGCAATTTATTTGATAATCCTGCCAACGAGCTATCATAGCTTGGCTTAATGCATCTTCACCCATGGCAGTGAAGTAACAAACATCAATTCTTTCGCCTGCTAATTTCTTTAGGTAAATTGCGGTATTCATGGTGTCACCACCAAAGTTTTGTTGCATGGCTGTGAACAGCTCGCCAGACAATTCCACCATACACTCTCCAATAATGGCGACTTTTTTAGCCTGCATTACAGAGTGACTCCTTTTTTCCAAATAGCGACTTCACGAATATCATTAACTTCGTTACAAGTTGGCTTTCCATTTACTATCTCAACTAATAAATCGACAAATTCCTGATGCACTTCAGGCATGCTTTTACCGCTGACTAGCACACCGGCATCAAAGTCTATCCAGCGCGTTTTTTTATTTGCTAGCTCTGAGTTAGTAGCAATTTTTAAAGTCGGCACAAAGCCACCATAAGGCGTACCTCGGCCAGTTGTGAATAACACAATATGACAGCCTGCAGCGGCAAGTGCGCTGGTGGCAATGGGATCATTACCCGGTGCATTAAGTAAATTTAAACCAGCGACACTTAAGCGTTCACCATACTCAAGCACAGCTTGTACTTTGCTTGTGCCAGCCTTTTGCGTACAACCTAACGACTTATCTTCTAATGTACTAATTCCGCCTTTTTTATTACCAGGAGAAGGGTTTTCGTAAATAGGCTGATTATGTGCTTTGTAATAACCTTTAAAGTTATTAACCATGCTGACAAGTTGATTAAAGGTTTCTTCATCTTTACAGCGAGACATGAGTAATGTCTCTGCACCAAACATTTCGGGGACTTCCGTCAGGACTGTTGTGCCCCCTTGAGCAATTAAGTAATCAGAGAAGTAGCCAAGCATGGGGTTGGCTGTGATCCCTGATAGGCCATCACTGCCTCCACACTCAAGACCAAATTTTACTTCACTGAGCTTGCCGGTTTCTCGCTTATCGTGTTTAACGACGCTGTAGATTTCTTCTAGCAGAGCTACGCCATCTTCAACTTCATCATCAGAGTGTTGTGAAATTAAAAACTTAATTCGTGATTCGTCTATTTCACCTAAACCCGCTTTAAAAGCAGCTAATTGGTTGTTTTCGCACCCTAGACCAACGATTAACGCACCACCGGCATTTGGGTGTAAAGCCATATCTTGCAATAAAACTTTTGTGGTTTCTAAATCATCACCTAACTGAGAGCAGCCAAATTGATGTGGAAATATGTGTACGCCATCAATTTCAAGATCAGCATGGTTACGTAAAAACTCATCTTTCATTTGTTTGATCATGCCATTCACGCAGCCAACGGTTGGGATCAACCATATCTCGTTACGAATACCAATCTCACCATTAGCACGACGGTAAATATTGACCTCAGGTGATGGTTCCTCGGGGGCTTGTGCAACGAACTCTGGCTGATATTGGTAAGTTAATTCATCGTGTAAGGTTGTTTTGATGCAATGTGTGTGTACCCATGCGCCAGGGTTAATATCTTCAAGTGCAAAACCAATTGGGGCGCCATATTTAATGACTCGCTCACCCTTAGCAATCGGCTTAAGCGCAACTTTATGACCCTTATCTATGTCTTCTAACGTTGTAAAAGAAAAGCCTTCAAATTCGACTCTTTCATTTGCATTGATTGGCTGTAAGGCAATGGCCACATCATCAGTATTATGAAGTCGTAATAGTCTGCTCATGCTTATGACTCCAATAAGTTAACAAGCGTTTGTTCAACTGAGCTTGATAGCATTAGACTTAGTTGCTCAGTTACTTTATCTGTAAGGCCTGCAATTTCATTTAAGTCTTTATCCCAATGCCACTTTGCAGCTAACACTGAGCTAACCAGCTCATAGGTTGTTATTGATCCTTGCTGATGTTGTTGCCATTGCTCGTTGAATAAAGCCAACCACTTTGGATTGTCGGCTAATTCAATTTTGTCGCCATTTCGCTCGCCACGATAAAACAATATTTGCCCAGCTAAAGCTGTTGCAATGAGTGGTGGTACAGTTTTGTTGTCGCTAATATATTGCTCTAATTGAGGTAACAAGCGTGTTTTGAATTTAGTCATGCTATTTAATGAAATAGACATCAGTAGGTGACATATATAAGGGTTTTTAAAGCGGTTTAATACGTCATTAGCGAAAATCTGCAACTCTTCTTTAGGTAAGGATAGAGTCGGGATGATTTCATCAAATATCAGTTTAGTAACGTATTTTTCAAGTAGAGGTGAAGCGAGAGCCTCGCCAACCGAATCAATATTTGCCATATAGGCAAGTGGAACCATAGCAGTATGCGCACCGTTCAAAATAGCCACTTTTCGTTGCTTATAAGGCGCAATATCGTCAACAACCTTAATGTTTAAGTCACTTCCTTCAAGGTGTAATACATCAGCTAAATGCTGTGGTCCTTGAATCACAAATAAATGAAAGTATTCTGCTGTTACCATGAAGTTGTCGTAATAACCGCATTGTTGCTGTAAAGCTTGATGTTCATCGCGCGGAAAACCCGTCACAATACGGTCAACGAGGGATGAACAAAAATGATTGTGCTCGTTAAGCCAGTTTACAAACTCGCTTGGTAAATCCCATAACTGACTGTACAGCAATACAATCTCTTTAAGCTTTTCGCCATTATAATCAATAAGTTCACAAGGAATTATGATCATGCCACTACTGCTTGCACCATTAAAGTGCTTGAAGCGGTGAAATAACCATTGCGTTAGTTTTGCAGGAAATGCCTTTGCAGGGGTATCAGATAACTTGTCCTCGGGAATGTATTCAATGCCGGCTTCTGTCGTATTCGAAAAAATGACTTTAAGGTCGCTGTTCTCGGCAAGCTTTAAATAGTTATCAAACTCTTTGTAAACAGGGATTTCTTCGTTAACGCAACTGATAATACGCTGCTCAGAAACAGCTTTGTTTTGCTCATTGATACCACGAATAATACAGGTATATAAGCCATCCTGTGTATTAAGAAGTGGCAGCGAGTCGTAGTCGATGGGTCTGATGATAGCAACACCGGCATTTAAACCGGTTTGTTCGTTAAGCTTATCTATTTGCCAATCGACAAATGCACGTAAAAAATTGCCTTCTCCAAACTGCATTATACTCGTTGGATATTTGTTTTTATTAAAGTTTTTACGATTTAAAGTTTGCATTTTTGTGCCCGCTCTTAGCATTGTTACAGTGTATTGCAGAACATAGTAGTTAATTTTGCCACCGGTGGCAAATAAGATTTGACAATTTGCTACCGGTAGTCAAAACTGGCCTTTAACAAATAAGTAATACAATTAACGTTTGTTTATAGCTTTCCATTTAAAACTCACAAAATTTTTTAAATGGATACGCAGCTCATGGCTTGGATTGCCGTGTACCTTAATGAAATATAGGGGATTATATAAGACAACATGAACACACAATTGAACACACAAATAAGACACAACAATGCATAAAAATCTTCTGAGCACGCTATTTCTCTGCTGCTGTTTACTTTTTATCAGTGCTTGCAGTGACGACAACAAGGTTATTCGCCTAACAATGGCGCATACATTAGATACCCGTCATGTTACCCATCAAGCCATGGAGTATATGGCAGAGCGTTTAGCTTATTACTCTGATAATCAAATGGAAATTGTGATTTATCCCGCAGCACAATTAGGCACGGAAAGAGAATTAATAGAGCTATTACAAATCGGTAGTTTGTCGATGACAAAAGTATCGTCAAGCCCACTTGAAGGCTTTGTGCCTCAAATGAAAGTATTTGGGGTGCCTTATTTATTTAACGATAGTGAGCACTTTTGGAAAGTACTCAATAGTCAGCTTGGGCAAAAATTGCTTGATGACCTAGCTGTAGCTCGCCTTAAAGGGCTTGGCTATTATGATGCGGGTAGTCGCAGTTTTTACACAACAGATGCAGCTATTAGAACGCCCGATGACTTAATTGGTAGCAAAATTAGAGTTGTAACTAGCCCAATGGCTATTGCTACTGTGCAGTCTTTAGGTGGCGCTGCCACTCCCATTGCGTGGGGTGAACTTTATTCTGCGCTGCAACAAGGTGTTGTCGATGGTGCAGAAAATAACCCGCCTAGCTATTACCTATCTCGTCATTATGAAATTGCGAAATACTACACCCTAGATGAACACACTTTTGTGCCTGACATCGTAGTTGCTAGTCAAAAGGTTTGGCAGCAATTAACGACTCAGCAGCAACACTGGCTGAAGTTAGCAATGCAAGATTCTGTTACCTATCAACGTAGTTTGTGGCAATCAGCATCTGATCAGGCATTACAGGCCGTTGTTGATGCGGGTGTTGAGGTTATTTACCCAGATAAACAAGTGTTTCAAGAGAAAGTAGCCCCTTTTCATGCCTCATTTAAAGGCACGCCTATCGCCGCACAAATTGCGGCAATAAAAGCGATGCAGGAGGCGTTATGAAAGAGTTTAATGCGAAAATAAATCAGCTCATTGAATGGGTATTAATTGTTGCGATGTTTGCCATTGTTGCAGTCGTTAGTTGGCAGGTGTTCTCACGCTTTATTTTGCGGTCCCCTAACTCTTACACTGAAGAACTTGCTCGTTTTTTACTTATGTGGATTGGCGTTTTAGGTGCTTCGTATGCCTATCGTACCCGAGCACACTTAGGGCTTGATCTTTTCTATCAGAAGATGATTCCAACGATACGTCGTAAGTGTTCATTTTTAATTGAGTTTTCAGTACTGATTACCGCGCTCAGCCTATTAGTTTATGGAGGCGGTATGTTGATGAACTTAAGCTTTGCATTAGATCAACGTTCAGCTGCTCTTGGGATCAATATGGGGTTTATTTACGTTGCTTTGCCAATTAGCGGCGTACTTATCACACTTAATTGCATTGAAAATATCATTTATTTTTTTAGACAAACACAGGAGCAAGAATAATGGAAATGACAGCCATCTTGTTGCTAGTTTGCTTCTTCACACTACTGTTAATCAATGTTCCGATCTCAATTAGTATTGCTCTGTCGACCTTGTTAGCACTGGTTTTACACATGGATTTTACTCCAGCGGCAACGACCATTGCGCAGCAAATGATAGGTGGAATAGATAGCTTTGCACTACTGGCCATTCCGTTTTTTATTTTATCGGGTCTGATCATGGGGCAGGGGGGCATAGCTAGGCGTTTAATTGAATCTGCTATGGCTATGGTCGGTTTTTTACCGGGCGGTCTAGCGCTGGTCAATGTGATGTCTTGTATGATGTTTGGCGCAATTTCTGGTTCTGCAGTGGCGGCCACATCGGCGATAGGCAGCTTTATGGTGCCAGAAATGAAAAAGCACGGTTATAGTGAAAACTTCGCCGCTGCGGTCACGGCCAGCGCAGCAACCACGGGTATGCTAATACCGCCAAGTAACATCTTAATTATTTATGCTATAGCAAGTGGCGGAGTGTCGATCGCGGCACTGTTTGTTGCTGGGTATTTACCAGGTATTTTACTGGGCTTAACACTGATGTTGGTTTGTGCCATCTATTCTTTAAAAAACAACTACCCAGTAGCAGCACGTTTACCACTTGCTTTGGTTTTAGAAAAAGTGATTGCAGCCATCCCTAGTTTGCTACTCATAATAATCGTTATTGGCGGTATTATAGGGGGAGTATTCACAGCCACAGAGGCTGGGGCTGTCGCTGTATTATACGCACTGGTTTTAGCCGTTTTTGTATATAAAGAATTATCGCTAGATGAGTTACCTAAAATACTGCTAAAAGCTTGTGAGACAACGGCAATCGTGATGCTCATTATTGCCGCTTCTAGTGCGATGTCGTGGGTTTTATCCTATTCACACATTCCGCAAATGGTGAGTCAATTTTTCTTAACCTTAAGTGATAACCCATTACTGATTTTGTTATTAATCAATCTCATTTTAATATTAGTGGGTGCTTTTATTGATATGACACCCGCTGTGCTTATATTTACTCCGATCTTTTTGCCCGTTGCAGCACAGTTTGGCATGTCACCAGTGCAATTTGGGGTAATGATAGTGCTTAATTTATCAATCGGTTTGGTATCGCCGCCGGTTGGTAGTGTATTGTTTGTTAGCTGCGCAGTAGCAAAAACTTCGCTTCATAAAATCATTAAGCCAATGCTGCCTTTGTATTGTGTGATGTTTATGGTGCTTATGTTGGTGACCTATTTACCTGCCATAAGTGAGTTTTTACCTCGCTTACTAGGGTTGATTGATTAATAAAAACAATTGCTTTGCTAGAGTTAACAGCTTTTATGGATAAAAGCTTGGTGCTACTATAGCTAAGTTAGTTATTTCGGAATCTTCTATGTCAGTGACAATTAATGATATTGCCCGCTTATCGGGGGTATCAAAACGTACCGTTTCTCGTGTAATAAATAGCTCCCCTGCGGTAGGTGAAGCAACACGTGAAAAAGTGCTTGAGATAATAAAGCAAACGGGCTTCTCGCCAGATAAGCAAGCCAGGGGTTTAGCCTCAAGCCGTTCGTATTTGTTAGGGCTAATTTATGATAACCCTGATGCACTCTATATTGATGAAGTGCAACGAGGTGCATTGAGTGTCTGTGCTGAATTAGGCTACGAGTTAGTGGTACACCCAGGCTCTGCAAAACGCGAAGATTTTGTTGATGACTGCTTACGTTTTATCGCTCGTTCAAAATTAGATGGCGTCATTATCTTGCCTCCGGTATCAGAAAACAAAGAGCTCGCTGCGGCGTTAAGAGATGTTGATTGTCCATACGTAAGGCTTGCATCAGTTGATTTGGATGACGCTGATAATATTGTTGTATCTGACGAGCGTGCAGCAATGCGTGATATGGCAGACCATTTAGTCGAATTAGGCCATCAGGATATTGGCTTTATTTCTGGCCCACAAAATTATCGTTCATCAATAGAGCGTTTAGCTGGCTTTTTAGCTGAATTGCAGGTTTATGATGTAAATTTACCCTCAGAATATATTGTTGAAGGCAAAAATAGTTACGACAGTGGTTTAGAGTGCGCTAGGGAGTTATTAAACAAACAACCTAGGCCAACAGCAATCGTTGCTAACAATGATGAGATGGCTGCAGCTGTGCTTCGTGTGGCTAACAACCAAGGTATTAAAGTGCCGGAACAGTTATCGGTCGCGGGGTTCGATGACAATATTCTTGCATCTCGGATCATTCCATCGCTGACAACAATACGCCGACCTGTATTTAATATGGCATGCTTAGCCGTACAAAAGTTGATTAATCGCTCTCGTGGTAATCAAGACAAACTACCTATGCCAAAAACAGTAACGCCACATTTGGTGACACGCGAATCAACATCTCGAGTTCCTGAGTAAGCACGACATTATGTCAATAATGCCGTGCTAGATTTTTATAAGTTATACGCTTTTTTAACCAACCCATAAGTCAGTTGATAAGCAAGCTCGTGGGCTGTTTCAATCGTTATTTGATGATTTGTAACAAGCTCTGCTAAGTAGCGGCAATCAACTCGGCGTGCTACATCATGTCTTGCTGGAATTGATAGAAAAGCACGCGTGTCATCATTAAAACCGACCGTATTATAGAAACCTGCGGTTTCAGTTGTTTGCTGACGAAAACGCAGCATACCGGCAGGGCTATCATGAAACCACCATGCCGGACCTAGTTTTAAACTAGGGTAGTGACCAGCAAGCGGTGCCAGCTCACGACTGTAAGTCGTTTCATCTAGGGTAAATAAAATGATTTTTAACTTTGGATGATTACCATATTTAGTTAAAAGAGGCTTAAGGGCATTAACATACTCGGTTTGGCTTGGAATATCTGCGCCTTTATCACGGCCAAATTGATTGAAAATTGGCTGGTTATGATTACGATGTGCGCCAGGATGAATTTGCATCACAAGGCCATCTTCAATACTCATACCAGCCAGCTCCGTTAGCATTTGGCCACGAAATAGCTCTTGCTCTTCTTCTGTCGCGTTACCTGTGCGGCATTTTTTAAATAATGCTTCACATTCAGATAGTGATAAATCAGCAGTAATCGCACTGGGGTGACCATGGTCGGTTGCAGTTGCTCGACCTTCTTTTTTAAAGTAAGCGCGACGAATGCGAACTGCTTCTAAATAACCTTGCCAAGTACTGGTATCTTGATCTGTTAACTCACCAAGCTTAGCGAGATTGTCAGTAAAGTCTTCTCGGCTCGCATCCACAACATCATCAGGCCTAAATGTGGTTATAACTCGTTTGGCCATGGCCGTTTCAGCCATCTCTTTATGATGTTCAAGTGAATCTAATGCACCTTCAGTTGTTGCTATGAGCTCTATATTAAAGCGATCCATTAATGCTTGTGGTTTATAAGCATCTGTTGCAAGTTCAGCGGTGATTTTATCGTAGTATTGTTGTGCGTTTTCAGAGTTAAGCTTTTCTTTAAAACCAAATACATCACAAAAAACGGCATCTAACCAGTAGCCACTTGGGGTACCTGCAAATAGGTAATAGTTATCTGCAAAAATCTGCCAAGCTTTTTTTGGATCTGCATTTTTTGATCGTGTTAAATCGCCATCGATACCATGCTCAGGAATACCAAGCTCGGTTAATTCAATACCTTGGCTGTAAAGCATTCTAAATACATAGTGATCTGGTTTTATAAAGAGTTCAGTGGCGTTGCCAAAGTTAGGGTTTTTATTAAACCACTTTGGGTCTGTATGGCCATGTGGGCTGACTATTGGAAGATCTTTTATTTCTTCATAAAGCTCTCGGGCAACACTAACAATTGCCGGGTCACTCGAAAATAGCCTATCAGGGTGAAGTGAAAGCGGCTGTGATTTAATTGACATAAGGTTCCTCAAAATCTTGCGTTGCCAGCGGTGGCAAAATTTAAATATGTAATGACTAAACTTAATTAGCAGTGAGTAACTTAGGCACGTTAGTTGTTTTTTAATGGCCTAAGACTGTTATTTATGCAATCAACTTTAGCAAATGTTGCCACCGGTGGCAATGTTGTTGCGCGAAGATAAATCTAGTCTATCTAAAATGAAAAAAGCACCGACCCTGAGGGTACAGTGCTTTATTTTCTAACTTGATGGGGGAATCAAATAAACCTTCCTTGGTTTTGCTAAACTTAGTTAGAAGCTATAGCGGAATCCTAAGCCGAATGTACGGCTATAAATAGACGCTGAGTCGTTTAGAACAGTTGGTAGTTCGTAGTATTGACGATAAACCTCATCTGTTAGGTTTGTCGCATCAAATGTCACAACTAAGTCTTCAGTGACATCGTAACTTACTTGGAAGTCTAAACTTTGTTCTGGTCGACGATAAACTCCTCGTGGATGCGCGAAACGACCTGAGCCATAGCGATTTAAGAATGAGTCACGCCAAACGTAAGAGAGGCGAGTGCTGAAATTTTCTCGTTCATAAATTAATACACCGCTGTAAGAGGTATCTGAAACACCAAATACGCTTCTGTTTGTGTACCCTGTTAATTCACCTTCGTTGCTGAAGATTGGAATGTCTTGATCCGAATCCAAGAAGGTACCACTTGCTTGAAGGCCAATGCCATCTAACCATTGTGGAACAGATTCAGGGAAGTAAACTAAGCCAACTTCAACGCCTTTAAGAACACCATTGGAGGTGTTGCCGGGTTGAGAAAGTATATAATCTTCCATCTCGCCTGTTTCTGGGTTTGGAAATTGAGCTTGGCGTAATGAATCAAAAACAAATCCTTCTATATCTCTGTAGAAGTAGGTCGCATACGCTGAGCTACCTTCATTAAAGTAGTATTCTAGTGAGAAGTCATAGTTCGTAGATTCAACTGGGCGTAGACTTTGATTACCACCGCTTGCGTTGCCATAGCCAACATTTGTAGTGTCTGGACGTAAATTAATAAAACTATTTAATTGGCCAAACTCTGGGCGGCGTAAGGTTTGCGTATAAGCAAAACGAGTAATTAAATCATCGCTTAAATGATAGCGTAGCGTTAAATTAGGTAAGAACTTTGCGCTACTGTTTCGGCCAGTACTTTGTACTATGCCACCAACTTCTCCATCCCAGTGGTAAAAGTCCATGTCAGCGCCTGCGTAGGTATAGCGAAGACCAATATCACCGTCTAATCGATTACCAAAAAGTTGTGTTTCAAATTGGCTTTGCACATACGCAGCCCATGAAGTTTGATCGATATCGAAGTTCTTTTGTAGCGTCATTCGACGCTCGCCATCGGCGCTATCGTAGAAATTAAACGTATCACGATACTCTGCACGGTTTTGCCATAAGTTTTTTGCATTAAAGGCAACCCATGATCTCGGCAAATCACTTTTCCCATCAAAGAAATCACTATTTACGTAGTGCGCTTCTGAGCCTAGAGATGCTAATGGAATAGGGTTAAATCGATTAGAATCACGACTACTGCTATCAGCTGTACGTTTATCATAACGAACACCTGCTTTAGCTTTTGTAAAGATACCCCAGTCAACATAGAAGTCGAGGTCAAGCGTGAATGTTAAGCCATCACCATTATCCTCACCGCCGTTGTCGAACATGGTACTGGTGGTCCATAAGCTTGGATCGGTTAAATCAAGTGGAGTACCAAACTCTTCATCGTAAACAGTCCATGCCATGATGCCGTCTTCATGATTGAAGTCTGCCATGACAAATGGGAAACGAGTATTTGCCTGCATAGCAACAAACTCACGTTCATATTTACTTGTTTGATAGACCAACTCAGATTTTAGTGTTGCATCTTCAGATAGCGCCCATTTACCACCTAATGCAAACATGTAGCTATCAGTTTGGCTCTTAGAAAAGTCGCCGCTGGTAAATGCACCTGAGTCACCCCAAGCACGGGATTTGATGACATTTGTGCCTTCAAACAACACTGGTTGTGTCACGGTTTCTACCCGTGAAGAATCTGCGTATGAAAATAGTAGGTGGTTATTACTTTCGTTGCGGTAGCCATTGTAAAATGCTTCGAAAATATACTCTGATGTATCATTTGGTGCCCATTGAAATGACAGGTTTACTGCTGGGCGTTCACGTTTACCAGTTAGATCTGACTGATTTAGTGCGTCACGACTTAGATAGTACTCAACCTCACTGTCAGTTGCAGGGTCATACATGGTTGCCCCTGGCGTTCTGTCCATACCGTGTTCAAGGCCAGTTGGCCATGGGTAAATGCGATTTAAGTTATCAGCTCTAAATGGCACGAAACCACCTGGTGCACTATTTTCATCTCGGTAGCTGGTGCTAGCAAATGAAAGGTTAATTAATGCGCCGACATCACCAACTGATGATTCCCAACGATTGCTGGCAAGCACACTCACTATAGGATCGGTTTCTTCAGATTGGTCTTGATAAACGCCACGGGCATTGACCACAACCTTTGAGCCTTCAAAATTAAATGGGCGTTGGGTGCGAACATTAAGTTGACCCGCAATACCGCTCGCTAATTGGCTGGCGTTGCGTGTTTTGTATACCTCTACACTTTCAAGTAATGCTGCAGGTATGTCTGCAACAGCAAGTTGACGCCCTGCTGCGGTGAACATTTCGCGGCCATTAATTGTTGTTGTAACATCGGTTAAGCCACGGATTGTAACAGTATTTACTTCACCCGATGCGCGGTCTGTTACCTGTACACCCGTTACACGTTGTAGCGCCTCAACAAGGTTATTATCAGGAAACTTACCAATATCTTCGGCAACAATCGCATCAACAACCTGAATTGATTGGCGCTTGATATTAACGGCTTTATTTAAGCTGCTTCGGATCCCAACAACCTCAATTATTTCAAGGGAATCATTGTTGTCATTTGCTTGAGCGTTTTGTGTTTGCTCTGCAGCCTCATCTGCTGCATAAACACATTGCCCAAAAAGGGCCATACAAATTGTGCTGGCTAATGTCGTTTTCTTAAACATTTAAAATAACCTCCAAAATTATTTTAATGCGAATCAATAACAGAAGTTATTTGATTCAGTGTTAAATCAGCATCATTAGAAAAACCTCTAATGTTCGACAAGGTGCTGATATCGTGTGTTTTTTTAATAAGTGTATTTTTCCTGCATTTTTGCCACCGGTGGCATTTTTAGCCAAATAGTTGCACCGCAAGTAAGCATGCCAGGCTTGTTGTGTTGTCTTCATCCCCCTAACCACGCTCCTAAATTTTATAACACAGAAAATTTAGATGTTTAAGTATTATTATATTCTTTTTAATGATTTGTTACTTATTTCTGTGTATTTTAAAAATAAGTCATTTATTATCAACGGTTTAATTTTTTAATGATTTTCAAATAAAGAATTTAGATGTGTAGTTACATGGCGGTTTGTATTATTTTCTGCTTCAGGAAGAGTTTGTTCTGTTGTTGTGCAAAGCTTTATTTCTTTTTGGTGCAAGCTAAGTAATAAATGACATGATTGTTAATTTATTTATTAAAATTAATATGATAGTACGTTTTGTAGTGTCAAATATGATGCGTAAAACAAGCACGCAAGGAGGATAAAGTTCAAAATGCTACCGGTGGCAATTGTATTATGATATGTATATAATTGGTGTTAATATAAGCTTGTGTAGACTTAAAATTTTCTAAAAACATTATAATTTCAACAGTTAGAGGAACACATATGAGGAAGGATTATTTTGGCCGGCTTGAAAAAAAGTTAAGGTTAATAAGCAAACCTGCATGGTTTGAAACCAGTATTATAAGAAATGCGTTTATCGCTTGCTTAAGCTTCTTGTTTGTAGCCTGTAATAGTCAGCAAAGTGTTGACATTCAGCCTAATGATCAAGCTAAAACAGACATCATGATGTTAAGCGGCACCGGCAGTGATGATGCGGTGAAATGGGACTTTTACTGTAGTGAAGGGCAAAACTGTGGTCAATGGAGCAAAATAGATGTTCCTTCTAACTGGGAGCAACAAGGCTTCGGTAACTATGATTACGGCTACATCCCAGATAAACATAGCGAACAAGGTATTTATCGTCGTGATTTTACCCTACCTGCTGATTGGTCTGGTCGCAAAATTGAAATTGTTTTTGATGGTGTGATGACAGATGCCACTGTGTTTGTGAACCAACAACAAGTGGGCCCAACCCACCAAGGTGGTTTTTATCGATTCAGCTATGACATAACGCCATATTTAAAAAGTGGTGAAGCTAATGAGCTAAAGGTTGTGGTAGATAAAGTTTCGGCTAACAAAAGTATCGAAGCAGCAGAACGCGCAGCAGACTACTGGGTGTTCGGTGGTATCTATCGTCAAGTCTTTTTACAGTCTTTGCCACAATCTCATATTGATTGGGTTTCATTAGATGCAAAAGCGTCTGGTGTATTTAAAATGGATGTTTATCTCGAAGGACTAGATAAATCAAATGCTTCTGTAGTTGAAGCACAAATTTTAGATTTAGATGGCAATCCTGTAAGTGAAACGTTTAATGCCACACTTAATGGTAACAAGGTTAACTTAGCAACTAACGTGGACTCTCCTAAGCTTTGGAGCGCCGAGACGCCTAATTTATATCAAGTACGTATTGATTTAAAAGAAGGCTCTAAAACTCTACATAGGTTCGATAAAACCTTTGGCTTTAGAACTTTTGAATTACGCCCACATGACGGCTTATATTTAAATGGCGAAAAAATTATCCTTAAAGGGGTTAACCGTCACAGCTTCCGTCCAGCAACTGGACGTACTATGACTAAACAAGCCAGCATCGATGACATTAAGACGATGAAAAGCATGAACATGAATGCTGTTAGAATGTCGCATTACCCACCCGATGTGCACTTTTTAGAAGCGGCGGACCGTCTTGGTATTTATGTTATTAATGAGTTAGGCACATGGCAAAAGCCAGTTATTGATACGCCATCAGCGAGACGCCTAGTTGCTCAGCTTGTTAAACGTGACCAAGCACACCCAAGTATTTTATTCTGGGCGAACGGTAATGAAGGCGGTTTTAATACCGATGTTGATGATGATTATCACCTTTATGACATTCAAAACCGTCCAATTCTTCATCCTTGGGAGTTGTTCCGTAATATCGATACTGATCATTACCCAACTTACTCGGAACTAGTAGCTAAAAAAGCCCGTAATGAAGTATTTTTCCCAACCGAATTCTTACATGGCTTGTATGATGGTGGCCATGGTGCAGGTTTGAGAGATTTTTGGGACTTCATGATGTCAACTCCTGTTGGTGCCGGTGGTTTCTTGTGGGTGTTTGCTGATGAAGGTGTTGAGCGTACAGATCAAAATGGCCGTGTTGATACCGACTTTAACCATGCGCCAGATGGTATTGTTGGACCTTATGGTGAAAAAGAAGCGAGCTTTTTTACAATTAAAGAGATTTGGTCACCAATCCAAGTTGAAAACTTAAAGAATGGCCAGTTACTTGCCGGTTCTTTTGACGGTCAGTTGCAAGTTAAAAACCTGTATGACTTTGTTGATCTATCAACTATGTCGCTCGAATGGCGTTTATATCAGCCAGTGACTGCGTTTTCTGATAAGAAGCAGCTTGTGGCGAGCAATAAAGCCACACTCCCTGCTATTAAGCCAGACTCGACAGGAACAGTACAATTGAACTTACCTGACAATTGGCAGCAAAATGGTTGGTTAGAGGTTGAATTTTTTGACCAGCAGCAGAATTCAATTTGGACAGATGCTTGGCCTATCCAAAGTGCGGCTAAACTTGCAAAATTAACTCAAGAGCAATTTGAAAATCAGGCATCAGCAACTAAACCAGCTCAAATTGTTAGTCAAAACGAATCTGAGTTAGCGGTTAAGGCTGCTGATAGAACAATTATTTTTGATGCAACAACAGGTCTATTAAAGTCATACAGTAAGCAAGGTCAAACTGCGGCGTTGACAAATGGTCCTAAGCTACTTCGTTCTGATAACTCACTAAATAAAGGGGTTTATAATGGTATTGGTTCATGGCTAACTCATGATCCAAATGCTGAGAAAGAAGCGCAACAAGATAAAAAACCGACAGAATTAAAGTCTGAAATTATTGCTAATGATCTAGTGATTGAAGTGATGAACCCGCCAGCAGGCATTACAAAGCTAACTTGGACTGTTCACCCTGAAGGTCATTTATCAATGGATGTTGATTACTGGCTTGACGGTGAATACATCCTTCATGGCGTTGGTTTTAATTATCCGAAAAAAGCAATTGAGCATAAACGTTGGTTAGGTGATGGCCCTTACCGTGTATGGGCTAACCGCTTAGAGGGCGTAAACTACTCTGTTTGGGAAAATGATTATAATGAAGGCGTTGCTGGCGAGCGCTGGGAATTACCAGAGTTTAAAGGGTACTTCTCGGATATTCAGTGGCTTACATTAAGCTCTGAGCAAAGTGAAATCACTTTCTCTACTGCAACTCCAGATCTATATGCGCGAGTTATGCAGCCTGATGATGGTGAGCGTCCTGATAATACATTAGCACTTAAATATGATGAAGAAATTAGCTTCTTACACAGAATTAGTGCAATAGGGTCTAAGTTCCATGCAGCCCACCACCTTGGCCCACAAGGTCGACCTGTGGCAGAAAGAGGAATAAACAATATCAAGCTAACGATATATTAATTTACAAAGACTCATTTGTTTTAGTAAAAGCGCTGCAGAAACCTGCAGCGCTTTTTTGTTTTAATCCACTAAAGTGCATTAATAAAAAGTGGTTATTTGGGGTTAAGGTTTCTTATAGGTGTAGCACTATAGTTATAGGTCGCTTTTTAAATAGTTCTACTACATTGAGTTAGTCATCAACTGACAGACAACAATGATAACGACTATAAAGGCGATATATGCAAAAAGTAACACAATTATGTAAACGAAAATCAGCGTCGTTTACTCCGCTCGCAGTGCTCTGTGCTGCTATTTTCTCACAGCCAAGTTTTGCAGGGAGTTGGCAGCAAAATGTCAGCATTGGCGGTTTTAATAATGTTCATATTTACACTCCTGATACGCAATCAAGCATAGGCAATGGCCATTCTTTGATGTTGGTATTACATGGCTGCGTGCAACCCATTAATAACTACTTAACTGCGAATCTTGAAGATGCAGCCGAAGCCCATGGCATGGTAATAGCCGTTCCTGATGCTATGAATAAAGCAGGCTATAGCTGCTGGTCATATTGGCAAGGAGCAATCAATAGAAGCTCTGGCGATTATAAGAATTTAATTAATTTAGCCAATGCATTAAGTTCTGATGCAGCGCGTAATATTGACCCTAAACAAGTGTATATTGCAGGCTTATCATCTGGAGCCGCAATGGCTGCACAAACGGCTTGTGTGGCGCCTGATGTATTTGCCGGAGTTGCACCAAGCGCAGGGCCGACCATCGGCACAAGTTCAAGTGGGGCAATTTCGACCTGTGAAACAGTGTCTGAAAACACCTTTGTATCCCGCTGTGAAAGCTATGCTGGCAGTTATAAAGATCATTTTGCTACACAAATAGCGGTGATTGGTCACGGTACTGCCGATACCACAGTCAATACCTGTTACAACCAGCAAAATGCAGATGGCTTTGCTGCCCTTTATGGGGTTAATCAACTTTCAGGCACGACGACAATAAGTGATGATGCAACACGTACCGCTGAGCAGTCACTTTGGCAAGACAATCGAGTTGCTATGCTGTGGTTTAATAATTTGGATCACTCATGGTCGGGCGGGCAAGGTGCGTCTGGTGATTATGTGGCGGCAAACAGTATTAATTTTGCAACCTATCTCGGTGAGTACTTTGCGGCTAACAATAAACGAGTTGATCGTAATGCAGGCCCTGAAATTAGTAATTTAACTGCCACAGACAGTAATAACCAGCTCACCATTACAGGCAGTGCAATCGACCCAGAAGGCAGTGTAACCAATGTTGATATAAACGTGTATAGCCTAGCCGGTGGCGCGGCAAGCTTAATTGAGTCACTGAACGTGCAAGTCGATGCGAATAATACTTTTAGCGGGGTGACAAGTGCACTCAGCGATGGGCTCTATGAAGTGCGTGTCAGTGCCACAGATAATGAAGCGAAACAAGGTGATGAAGCTAATCTAACGGTACGCGTTGGACCAGAGCCTGCGGCTACAGCACCGCTACTGAGTGACACTGCGGCTAGTGTAAACGGGCAGTGCGCTACGGTAACGGGCACGGTGATTGATGATAATCAAAATTTAAGCACTGTAGTGGTCAGTTTTAGCAATGGTGATGTGACGGCTACAGTGAATGGCCTTGAGTATTTTGCTGAGCAATGCAATTTGGCTGGTGGTAATAATACCGCAGTGATAACCGCGAGCGATGATACTGCGCTTACATCAACAGATAGCATTAGTTTTGTCATCGATGCTGGCGTGACAGGCGATTACAATCTTCATATCAACGAGGGCCACATTAGCTGGGGCGAAGGTTATTCTGCCTGTTATTTAGCGTTTGGTACCGCTGCCTTTACAATGCGTGAATATTCAGCGGGCACAAATCAATGTCAGTGGATTGCTGATGATGACTCAAGTTGTGCAGGGCCATTACAGGCATGCAAAACCACCACAGAACCGACTAATGACGCAGACAACGACGGTGTGCTCGACGGCGCAGATAATTGCCCGAATGTGGCGAATGCTGATCAAGCCGATAACGATAATAACGGGATCGGTAATGTGTGTGACAGCACTCCTGATGGTGAAGCGAGTGACTCCGACAGCGATGGTGTCAGTGATAGCCTAGATAACTGCCCGCTGGTGGCCAATAGTGATCAGCTAGATAGTGATGCAGATGGTGTGGGTGATGCGTGTGACTCAACCCCGAATGGTGATTACCAATGCACTGAAACCACCTCAAGCAACTATGCGCATGTGCAAGCAAATCGTGCAACGACGAATGGCTCTTACACCTATGCGGTGGGTTCAGGTGATAACCTAGGTCTTTATAACACTTTTTATACCAGTACCTTAGCGCAAACTAGTGCTGGGTATTATGAATTAGGTAATTGCCCTAATTAATAGATGTGTGTCGCCCAAACAGGCGACACTTTTTTCTAAACTGTGTTTAGAACTTATAGGTCAGAGTTAGGCTACCGTTTGTTGGCGCGCCATAATACCCCACGGTTTGTAAGCTATTGATATATTGCTCATCAGTAATGTTATTAACGTTAGCTTGTACTGCAACTTGGTCATTAATATTCCAACGCGCGAAGGCGTTTAGCAGCGCGTAGCTACCTTGCTTAACATTGTAATCAGTGCTTTCGATTTTAGATTGCCAACGGCCATTTAAACCCACAACCATTGCATCTGTTAGTGCATAATCTACTGTTACACCGACAACATCGCGAGGTGCCCACTTATTAGTGTCATCACCATTTTCATCTGTTACATCAATATGTGTATAAGATGCGACGATATTCATAGCGTCGGTGATTTTACCTGTGATTTCAATTTCATAGCCTTCTGACTCAATAGACACGCCTTCATAGTAATAAATACCATCTTCAGTGAGGCCCGCATATTGCGCAAAGTTATCTTGCTCAGCAGTAAAGTAGGCAAATGTTGTCATTAGGCATCATCAAACCAAGAAGCCTTAACACCGGTTTCAAAGTTAGTGCCTTTGGTAGGTGCTAAGTATTGGCCGTTGTAATCAGCTTGCTCTTGTGGCTGATAAATATCTGAGTAACTAGCATATAAGTTTAAATCATCGTTTAACTTATAGGTAAAACCGATATATGGGCTAGTTTCGCTCTCATCATTATCGATAGATGCACCGGCATTCATACCTGAGCGTTCAAATTCAATAGCGTTAAAACCAACCACAGTAAATAATTTATCCGTAATGTTTAACTGAGCAGAGCCAAAGTAACGGGTTAGCTTTTGTTCAATATCTGAATACAGAACCGGCGTTAACCAATCAGGTTCAGGGGTCGCATCTAAATCGTACGGAAACGCAGGCGTTGGTCCATAAGCGGGTGTATTTGCAAAATCAAACGGGTGTTGATACATCACATCATCGCTTTTTGCATGGCTTACTCCAAAGCTTGCTTGGTGCTCTTTACCAAACAATTCAAAGGCACCAAATGCTTTGATTTCAAATAAGTCAGCATCCACTTCGCTGTCGTAGCGACCCGGCCAACCACTTAGGCCAAGATTGGTGTCTTTATCAATGCTGCCGCTGGCATAAAATAGTTTGTCTTGCTCTTCAAAACCACGGAAGTTGTAGCTCGCTTGAAGTTGCCACGCGTTTGCAAAAACATAGTTGTATTCAACAAACGCTGAGGTGTTAATGGTGTCCCACATTGTCCACTCTTGGGTGGTTGTGTCGCTGACATCCCATTTAGCTTGAGTGCCATCTGTGTAGTTATAAACAAGGCCGCCCCAGGTGTTGCCATCGGTATCAGCGTCTTGATAAGAATAACCCATAGTAACCGTTGAGTTATCTGTAAGCTGACCATCTACCACTGCAGAGAAGAACTCGCGGTTGTTCTCAAGGCCATCTAGGTATGACTCTTTATCTTCTGCAGCAGCCACAAAACGAGCAGCCCAACTACCTGATTCGGTTAGTAAAAGAGAATAGTCAGCTTGTAAACGTTTAAAATCCCATGAACCAACAGAGACACCGATTTCGCCGCCGTTTTCGTTTTTAGGGCGTTTGCGCACATAGTTAAGCGTGCCTGATGCATTACCTACACCAGTGAGTAAGCCATTGGCACCACGAATAACTTCAATTTTTTCGTAGCCGTATGCTTCCATTGCGCCGGTAACGATACCCCAGTCATTCGGTAAGCCAACCCCATCGATTTGTGTATTCTTAATTTCAAAACCACGTGATGTATAGTTGGTACGGTTAGTTTCCCATTCTTCAACATTGATACCTGGCGCTAAGCGTAAAGCATCATTAATGTTAAAAGCGGAATAATTCTTTAATTGCTCAGCAGAGATCACACTGATAGATTGCGGAGTTTCATCAATTTCTAGCGCTAAACCTGTCGCGCCTTCACTAATACGGTTTTGTCGAATACCTACAATTTCGATTTTTTCGAGATTAGCCTCTACGTCAGTCGTTTGCTCTGCAAAACTGATTTGAGGGTAAAGTGCACAAAGAATAGCGGTTGCAATAGGCAACTGAGTGAATTTCATTTTTATCTCCGCGTGTTATTAGCAAATTTTTATAGGGTTATTGTTTTTAATAAGGAAACAATTGGCGGGTAAGTTATCACAACTGATAATAGTTATCATCACCATTCACCGCAAAAGTGGTATGTTAATACAAATAAATGTAACAAATTATGTCGAAGAGTTTTGTCTGTATGAAAAGGCAAGTTTATACCAATTCGCTTAATTAAGTGGTCTATTTTGAGGCAATAAAACCTCGTTGGTAACAAGGCAAAAATTTCGTTATTTAGTTGTGCTCGGCAATTGCTCCTGCATTGCTCTACCTTCTGCATCCATGCAGTCGTAAATCAGAAATTTTTAACGCAGGTAGCGACAGGTTTAATCCCTCAAAATGATTAAGTATTATTGCGGATTGGTATTACTAATTAGATATGAAAAAGGCGCCCTAAGGCTAATGCTGATCAGTTAAGAAGTTGATCAGTTGACCGATCAGAATGATCATGCACAATCCGTAGTTAGGCAACTAACTACGGATTTTTTTGTGAATATAGAACAAGCTCTTCATTCTGCTTTCGAAGAAAGCACTCGTTATCACACGTTTGAAAAATTATCTGAAATTTTATCTTCTGACCTGATTGAACAAGGCTTTCAACAAGCTGGAGTAGCCACAGTTAGAAAGCGCAGGTTGCCTTTAGAAGCTGTGCTTTGGTCTGTTATTGGCATGGCATTATTTCGTAAAGAATCTGTCTGGAATATTGCGAATAAACTAGACATTATGCTGCCTGGCAAAAATCAGTTAGTCGCCCCGAGTGCCATGGTTCAAGCTCGCCAGCGATTAGGTGATGACCCCGTTAAGCAAGTCTTTAATAAAGCTGCTGATAATATGTACCATACAGAAGAGTTTGACACGTGGGCTGGGTTAAATTTATTAGCGGTTGATGGTGTTGTTTGGCGTACGGCCGATTCAGATGAGAATCGTGAAGCATTCTCATCGGCTAGCAACCAATATGGTGATACAGGATTCCCACAAATTCGCATGGTTTGTCATATGGAACTCACCAGCCACCAACTGATAAGCAGTGAGTTTGATAACTATAAGACGAATGAAATGAAGCTTGCTGAACGACTGATTGAGCGTACACCTAACCACTCGTTGACCATGTTTGATAAAGGGTACTATTCACTGGGCTTGTTAAATCGATGGCACAGCACTGGAGAAGAAAGGCATTGGCTAATACCTGCAAGACCTGATTTACAATACGAAGTCGTTTCTAAGGTTGGTAACAATGACCTGATAATTGAGCTCAAAACCACT